>JADJIQ010000002.1:600000-876739 GCA_016707005.1 Ignavibacteria bacterium | reverse complement strand
GCCGATCTCCGTTGATTTGTTCAATCCGCCGCACTTGCCAAGGAACAACACGCCCTTGGGCATTCGCGCAACCAGGAGATCCATGATCAGAGCAGCATTTGGCGAACCGATGCCATAGTTAATGATCGTAAGGTTCTCGTGTGTTGCCGTCTGCATCGGCTTGTGGAGCCCCTTGATCTCTACATCGAACTTCTTGGCGAATGATTCTACGTATCCCTTGAAATTGGTCAAGAGAACGTAGTCGCCAAACTCGGCGATCTCCGTGCCGGTATAGCGCGGCAGCCAATTCTGCGCGATCGACAACTTCGTGTTCATCCTGTAAAATACAATATGACGTTATGACAGCTATGACAGTTATGACGTCATAATCCATTGAGTAACTTCGTACGTGACCTTTCTTGAAAATATCGCACGTTTTGAACATCGCCTTCGTGGTCTGATGGGAATTTTGCCACCCGCTTCTGGTGTACGAGTGTTTTCTGCCGGAAGAACGGCATTTGCAAAGCGGTTTGCTCTTGATATGCCGACTCGGAGTTTTGTACCTCCGGCTGATCTTGGTGTTACGGCATGGGGACTGCGATTCAGAATGCCGATCTGGAATGCTGCGGGAATGTTCAAGAAGGGTGAGGGATATGAGGTTGTCTCTCGCCAAGGGGCCGGTGCCTATGTAGCCGGAACAACTACCTCCCGTATACGCTCGGGGAACGTTCGCAATGGCGTAACATGGCCGGCAATTCCATATGCCCATTCACACGCCGGATCGAATTGGATGGGGCTCCCGAATGAAGGTCATGCCACTGTTGCGAAGCGGTTGTCCGGGTTGCAGAGAGTGGAAGGGTGTCCGGTAGGTGCAAGCGTAAGTGCTGAGCCTGGACTCGAGGAGTCTCTCGCACTGCCGGAATTGCTTGATGGACTGGCTATCTATGCAGACGCCGATGTTGACTACATCGAGTTAAATGAGAGTTGTCCGAACGTACCCGGACATCACGGCGCTGCTGTACTTGATGATGCTTTGCTGCGCCGGCTGGATACGATCGCGGTGCGGTTTCTTGCACATCGAACACGACGGCTCCCCGTAGTGGTCAAGCTCTCTACGGACACGAACATCGCGCAGATCCCGGAGCTCGTTCAGGTGCTGGTGGAAAGGGGCTTTGACGGGATCATCCTCGGCAATACGTCAACCCGATATTCGGATCTGCGTCCGCTCATCGATGAGCGCGACCGTGAGCTTTATGATCATTTCACCTCCACATATGGCGGAGGACTCAGCGGCGCGCCGTTGCGTAATGACTCGCTGCTTGCATGTTCTGCAGCTGTTGATGCGATGAATCAACTCGCCCCCTCCCATGAATTCCATGTGATCCGGTGTGGGGGAATAGCAACTGCTGATGATATCCTTGCCTCACGACTCGTCGGTGTGATGCTCAATCAATGGTACGTAGGATACTTCGAAGCGTTTGGCCGTGTTGGCCATAACGTCTATGGTGATGTGGTGTCCCGCATGCGAGACAAGCGCTGATTCACGCTGTCGTAGAAATTCTTGAACAGCTTTGGCGTGCTTCCCATCGATCGGAGATCCTTCTCGAATTCCTCGCGCACGTAGTTGTGGGACGCAAGAACGGAATCGAGCTTCCTCCGCACCAACATCGTATCGTTCGATGACTCCCGCACGATGATCACTTCCGCATACGTCGATACAAGACGCTCATCCGGCACATCCCCCTGCGAACACCCCACCAGAGCGATCATCAAAATCGTAACCGAGTAACCCCGTAACCGAGTAACTCCGTAACTCCGTAACTGAGTAACTTCCTTCACACCTTCTCCGCTCTGTATTCATTGACCAACCACAGCAGCTCGTTCAGGATCATCGCTGTAGCACCCCACAATGGGATCGTTGGATGAATGTGCCATTGAGGAACATCCACGTTCTTGCCTTGCAACATACGTTGTTCGTATCGGATGGAGTTTGGATGCAGGAATGTTGAGAGGGGGATGTCCAATACTTCAGATACTTCGTCCTCGCTCATCACCCACGGACCGTTGTTCCGGAGTACTCCAACAAGAGGAGTTACCGCACTGTTGGATGGAGGGATATAGAGGGGGCTTAACCCACCAAGAATGATCACGTCCGATGGATCGATGCCGATCTCTTCGTGAAGCTCACGCAGGGCCGCAGAGGTTTCATCTTCGCCCTCATCAAGACGTCCGCCCGGGAAGGAGATCTGCCCCTTGTGACTCCGCAAGTTCTCACTCCGCACGGTGAACACGATGCGATGCTCCATGTTCTCATCGAAGACGATCGGCACGATCACAGCGCTGCGCTTTGCATTCGGCGGAGGCGGTCGCAGACGTGTGATGGCATCGGGGATGTCCGGTACGAACGTGCGATGAGCTTCAAGCCCCGGTAGGGGGCCTAGAAGTCGGTCACGAAGAAAGTCGATCAGGTCCATCGTGCAAATCTGCAGAGTTTGGGGTTGTAATTTGACGTATGACTCGTCTCAGCCGTGTTATGGAAGCTGTGGACCAACTTCACAGTGATGAACTCTTTGACGTTGACGTTGTCGACGTAACCACAGACTCTCGCGAGGTTCGCCCCGGGTGGATCTTTGTGGCGGTACGAGGAACGTCATTTGATGGCCATACAGCCATCACGAATGCCATTGCCGCAGGTGCTGTAGCGATCGTCGCAGAGATAGCTCCGAATGGACCCTGCGGTGTGCCGGTGGTCACAGTGAAAGACTCTCGGTTGGCCTTTGCCCAGATCGTACGTGTAGTGACAAATGGGCCGGCAACCGGACTTCATATCTACGGTGTTACCGGAACGAATGGGAAGACCACCTGCGCCACAATTCTTGAGCAGATGTTCGCGTTAGCCGGACGTCGCGTTGGATTCATCGGCACAACCGGTAATCGATTCGCCGGCGAAGTTCTTGCAACAAACTATACAACACCCCATGCGCGTGCACTTGCCGATCTCTTCCTCGAGATGAGGGGGCACAGCATCGATACTGTCTGCATGGAAGTGAGCTCACACGCACTTGATCAGCATCGTGTTTGGGGCGTGCCCTTCAGAGGAGCCATCTTCACGAACCTGACCAGAGACCATCTCGACTATCATCGGACGATGGAAGCGTATGGCAGGGCAAAGAAGAGACTGTTTGATATGCTGGAACCGGATGCGGTTGCGGTGCTTGATGCCGACAGCGAGTGGACCCCGTACATGAAACGTCACTGCAAGGCTGAACGAACGATCACCGTTGGACGAGATGTGGATGCCGACGTGCGTATCGTTGATGTGGACCTTTCGTTGCGAGGTGCATCGTTCGCTTTGGTCCGCAGACGCAGTGATCTCCAGAACATCCCGCCACGTTTGGAGTGCACAACATCATTGCTCGGTGATTTTAATGTGACCAATGCAGCCGTCTGTGCCGTGATGTGTTTGGCAGAAGGAATACCGGATGCCGACGTTGTTCAGCATCTATCGCAGGTCAGTGGTCCGGCCGGACGTATGGAACGTCACCTCTTGCCGAATGGCGCTGTTGCCGTTGTAGACTATGCTCATACTCCCGACGCGTTGGACAATGCGCTGCGCGTACTTCGCAAGCTCCATGCTGACTCATCCGCACGGCCGCACATTCATGTGGTCTTCGGGTGCGGTGGTGATCGCGATAAAGGCAAACGTCCGGAAATGGGGCGCATCGCCGCCCTCCATGCTGACTTCATTTGGCTCACCAGTGACAACCCGCGCAGCGAAGACCCGGCCGATATTCTCCGTCACATTCTCGGAGGTATTGAGGGGGCAGTGCGTGAGCGTACAACCGTGATCGAAGATCGTCGAGAAGCTATCCGAGCCGCATTGGCTGCTGCCGGACCGAACGATGTAGTGCTCGTTGCCGGTAAGGGGCACGAAGAGTATCAGATCATCGGTCTTGAACGACTCCCATTCAGCGATGCCGCAGAGATCATAGCGATCGGAACCGCAGGCCGATCTGGAAGTATGTAGACGGCATTGCATTCAAGTATGCCACTTCATCGAACGTGTGTTCGGCGCTCAACACAACATCCATGGCCGCTACATTGGAAAAGAGCGTCCCATAGAGTTCGGCCCGGGCGTCATGTGGGACAACAATGTCGTCCGGTGCGCCATAGCGGTTGGAGAACCAGGGAAGACTGATGTAGTAACGGGCGCCCACAACAAACCGCGTAGCGAGAGTAACGGTAGCATCACCACGGAACCACAATGCCCCTTGCATGCCCCTCCAGCTCCCTGTGAGCGATGTTGAGGGGGTGCGGTAGTCATCATTGACCACGTACCATTCAGCGCCGCCTGCGAGGCGAAACGACCAGTCGCCGGAATTGATGGGTTTGGTGAGTGCTCCGAGCGACGGGCCTGAGAGGATCAGGGTCCTGCGAACCGGTGTATAGTCCGGTTGGTCAGCGTCATTGGGCGATTCCGTATTGTCGATGTCATGCTTGCAGCGGTGGAACCACCCGGCGCGTGCCGACCACCACGATCCTGAAGCGTGGATCAGAAGCTGCTCTTCCCATCGTGCCGTTCGGGGGTTAAAACCAATGTCGTTCATCGGGTTCGCTGTGAGTTCCTGGTGAAACTCAAGCGATGTGGTCCATTCGATCACGTTGGAGTCGGAAACATCCGTGAACCGATATGGTTCCACTACGGCATGGACTCTTAGCTGCCATGCTTGTTCGTGCTGGTACGAACCCCAGGAGCGGTACATTTCAGCGCCGCCCATCATGCTCGGCAGCAGCCCATAGGATGCTGGCCTTCGGGCCATGTCTACCAACCAGGTACGCGATGGCTTGATCTGTGCAAAGGACACTGTTGGTACCATCACAATGAAGCACAAAAAGGCGCACCGCATTAAGCGGAGCGCCTTTTGATTTTCATTCATTTTGACTATTCCGCTTCCATTTGAGCGCGATGCTGGCGGCGGGCAGCCTTTAGGCGTGCCATGCGACGCTCAACGCTCGGCTTCACAAAGAATGCGCGTTTCTTGAATTCACGCAGAACGCCAGAGCGCTCGTATTTCTTTTTGAAGCGGCGCAACGCACGATCGATGGACTCGTTGCTTTGTATGGTAACTCCGATCACGGGAGATCCTATAGGTTGAAGGGTTTACTTGAAATTTTCGACCAGACGTTTTTCTTTATTCTTTTCGAAGTGAACGAGGAGCGACGCACGGCCGTTCGACATCACTTCTTTTGCACGAACGATACCAACATCATCCCACGTCTTGTGGTAGATCACGTCACCAACCTTGTACTCACTCTTCGGCGAATATTCCTTCGAATCTTCACGTGCAAGCTTGATCTCTGTTACCTTCTTCTCTGCCGAAGCAGCAAGAGCGTCCAGATTGATCAATTGGGAGTGGTGGCTGACCGAGCAACGAGCCCATTGCTGACGTCCGTTGTCCGTCTCCAATGGTTCGCCGATGAGTTCGTGCTTTGTATCACGCATGAGGAACGGCGAATACAACACGATGTATTTCGCCTTCCGCTTGGTTTTCTTCGGTGCTTCTACAACTTCACCATCGACGGTTGCAACAACCTTCTTGGTGACCTTCTTCGCTTTGGCCGGAGCCTTGACAACTGGCATGTATTGACCCATGAGTTTACGGGGCCTGCAAGATACAAAAAATTAGCGTACGATGATGACGGAGCTGGCTTTTACAGATCCCCTTGAATCGCTAAGTATCTTGAAATACAGGCCGGTAGGGAGATCGGATGGGTCAACCTGGACGCCGGTCAACGAATAGTAGCGGGTGGGTCCGGGAGCGTGTAGGGGGCTTTCCACCACGTCTACTGCTTCCACGGAAGAGGAAAACGACGATTCTAGTGCGCCAACATCGGGAGCCGAGCCGTAGAATAGGTCGTTGATCCCCGGCAGGAGGAGCCCCTTATCAATTGCCGGACTCCCGGCCAAGAGTTGAACATTGCCGTTACTCACGTCAACAAGTTTGGGATTGACCACGATATCCCGTTGACCGATCACAACAAATGGCGAGCCGGTGACAAGGCTAAGGTCAGACCGAAACTCGTCGACCGAACGTGGTTCGTAACACTGAGAAATTCCGTGGACAGGTTTGATCGTTGCAACTGCGCCAGTGCTTGGAGAATGGTAGATGTTGCCATCGGTACGTGTTGAATACGTGGCTGACTGAGCAACACCATCGAACATCCACGAAGATGCATCGGCTTGGATGATATTGTTGAACGCAGAGAAGTCAGACCACGTTGGACCCCAGAAATAGAGTCCAAATCCCGCAAGCCCCCTAGCAACTACGGTGTTGTGGTGAAACTGGATAGCCCCTGGAGTGGAGTTCTCTCCACCGGCATTGAGTTTTAGGGCAGTGGTCCAAGATCGGTCGGTGAGGTCGTTGTTGCACGTCACAAAGAACACATCGTTGTTATGGTTCTTACGGTCTGCGAGCAGGTACACGTTTCGCGTTATGAAATAGGGATCAAAAGAAGGATACATCAGTGACGTTCCAACGGGAGTATTCGAGACAACGTTGTTGCGGATACGTGCATTCGTTGAACCCGAACCATTGCCGCCCGTGATATCAATGCCGTCGTAACACGATGAAACTGTGTTGTTGAGAATGTCTACGTTGTCAACAACATAGTTGTGAGCGTTGGAGCCAACCGCAATGCCTGCGATCGTTCCGACCACAGTATTGCCACGGATGTTGATGTTGTGTACAGAATCATTCTCGAATGGGGCTATCCAGATACCAACATTCTCGAGGTATCGGCCATAACTTCCAGGCTCAAGGATCCACGTGTCTCGTGTTTGTTTGAACGCACCATGCGACCATGTGCCTACACCATCGCTAATGGTGTTGAAGCGGACATCAATATCACTACACGAACCATTGAACGTGATAGGAAAATTCGCGAACTCAAACTCACAATTGGCAACGGTTACATTGCGCGTGTTGTTGAAGGAGAGTGTGGACGGTGGGTAACACGCGTCGGGAATTCCGAGGATGTTTTCGGTGCATCGTGTGTTACCGAAATACCGGAAGGTGATTCCCCGGATCAGGAGGTGCGACTTCTTGTAATTCCCATTGACTGTTAGGCAACTCCAACGTTGCGATGTACGAACAAGTCCCGGTGGTTTGGCCTCTGATGTTGTATCTCGGAGATAAAGCCGAGCCCCACTCCTGAACATTCCCGGCTGGTCATATCCCAGATCCAAAAGTGACGGATAGCCCGGAAAGAGATCTACTGGTGCTCGAAGTGCATACGGATACAAGCGCTGACCATTCTGTCCAACAACAAGCGACGTATACTTGAGATTCGTAGGAAGGGGGCAGCTCCATTCGTGAGCATCCGTAGGTGTAACCTCCCAGCTCGTGTTCAAGAAGGTTTCGCCTGTAATGACCACCGTGCGAGACGGATCTGCCATGATCACGATGGGTGACTCAGCTGTACAGTCGTCCGTGATATTCAACGTGAGGTCGTAAATGTCCTCATACGTGCCCTCAAGCAATACGACGATGGACCCACATGGCAGACCAGCGGTGATAAGAGCTCGTAATGAGCCCGGCTTTGAACGTGAGTAGGTAGTGCCCGAGCCATATGGACTCACATAGAGTAACGTCCCACTCGATGGCTGCACAGCTTCTGCGATCGTGCGCGTGGTGCCTTCAAACTCCTGTGCCACACCTCCACCGCGATACACGGTTACTCGAACGCCAACATCGGTGTTTGGCGCAAGGTCAAGGATCACACTGCGAATCTGAATGCGTCCGCGAATCACAACAACCTGCGGAGAAATCGCCTCCCGCCACACACCATCTCCCACACGGACATACATCGAAGCTGCAAGTGTGGAGTCAGACTCCCAATCACTTGGTAGATCAACAACAGCAACGCCAACCGAATGTGTCAACGGCGAAAGCCTCATCTCCGTCTGCGCCTGCATGGCCACAACAAAAAGCGAACAGAGAAAAACGATCTGATAAATGAGTTTCATCATTCGCTATTCGCTATTCGCTATTCGCTGTTCGCTGTTCGCTGTTCGCTATTCGCTGTTCGCTATTCGCTGTTCAGCGTGCCTTCGCCAGTTTCGCCTTCAGCTGCTGAATAACCGGAACCGGGCTTGGGTCGATCTTATTGAGGTTTGCGAGATGCCAGCTGACCCAGTCACCAAGGTAGATGAGTGAGAACATACGGCCCAGCAACGTGCTTCCCTTGCCTTCGAGTGTGTGAACGTCCGCTACACTGCCCTTGATGATCTCCTTTACGGCATCAAAACGGAGCTGCGTGCGCTTATGGTCGTCCGGATCGCGGAGCAGGATGACGGAGAATCCCTTTGTTTTGCCCTTCGGGAACTGCCATCCGTTGATCTCGTTGTGGTTCATTTCCGGCAAGAAGTTGCCAAAGGCAACTTGTTTTGCGTTCTCTTGGATCTGGCCGCGCCAGCGCAAATTCACAGCATCGAGTCGCTCATGAGCGGAATAGATGACCGGGAAGTTGCCAACGAGACTCTTGGCGATCTGAAGAGCAGGATTCTTGGCTGTTGAGCCAGCGTAGAGGTCGCGCATCTCTTCTGTATGTGCCAGGATCTCCCGTACACCCTTGTTGTTCAAGCGTACTGCTTTTGCGTCAAAGGCCCCATAACGGCCCATGATCGTCAGAAGCGGGAAAAACGAATAGGCCAGAGCGCAACGTGGTTGATATCCCGGAGGGATGTTCACGATAGGCATGCCATACGTCACAGCACGTTTGCCAAGGGTTCCGCCAGTTGTGATGCACACTACGCGCATGGTCTTCTTGCGGATCTCATCAAAGGCGGAGAGCGTCTCTTCGGTCTCACCCGAATAGCTGGAGCAGACAACGTTTGTGTCGGAGTCCATCCAGCCCGGAGAATGATACCCACGATGTACGGAGATATTGAGGTGATCTCCGCCCGGTGTTACGCCAGCATAGCTTCTTAAAAGGTCTGCGCCGATGGCTGAGCCACCGAGACCAAAGAATGCATAACGGTTCGAGGTGGATTGCTGACGCCAAAGCGGAGCCCCTTCGCCAATGGCGACGGCTTCCTTGACCTGTTCCGGGAACCGGTACAGGACGTCAAACATGTTGGATTTATCTGTGGCTAACGCCGGATTCTTGGGCATGATGCCCCCTTTCGAACCAATTACAAAGTGGGGCGATAATAGAGAACGAAGGGGGCGAATAGCAAGGAAAAACGTCTCAGTCGGTATAGGTGGGCTGTCTCAGCTCCACCGGAGGAGCCTCAGAACGGGTCCGGAACCGCATGTTCAGGAATTCCACGGCCATCGAGAAGGCCATTGCGAAGTAAATGTACCCCTTCGGAACGTGGGCATGGAATCCTTCCGCTACGAGGACCATTCCCACCATCAAAAGGAAGGCCAAGGCGAGGATCTTCACGGTAGGGTGCCGGTGGATGAATCGCGAGATCCCGCCGGCGCTGAGTTGCATCACACCCACTGCTAAAACCACAGCAATGACCATCACAAGGAAGTTCTGGGACAATCCGATGGCCGTAATGACGGAGTCGATGGAGAATACCAGGTCCAGAATGATGATCTGAACGATCATCGAAGCAAAGTTGGCCTTTGCCTTCTTCCCCTCGTCCTCTTCCTTCCCTTCGAGTTTCGTGTGCAACTCCGTTGTTGCCTTCGCGAGGAGGAATAAGCCCCCTGACAGCATGATGAGGTCTCGTCCACTCAGCCCGAAAGCCGAATCCATACCCAAGAAGGGGCCGATGCTGACTAGTGGCTCGGTGAGTTTGGCAAGCCAGACGGCGCCGAACAGGAATGCGATCCGAAGGATGAGGGCTAGGGACAGGCCGATGGTTCGAGCACGGGCTTGATCGGATTCCTTGAGCCTCCCAACGAGGATCGAAATGAAGATGATGTTGTCGATCCCAAGGACGATCTCCAAGATGGAGAGAGTGACAAGAGAGACCAGACTGTCAAGCGTAAAGAATGATTCCATTACCACAAATGTAAATTGTTGCCATGAGATTCACGAGTATTAACCCCGCTTCCGAAGACGTTGTAGCGTCGTTTGGCGAGATGGACCCTAAAGACGTTCACGACATGGTCGGTCGTGCATACACCGAACAAAAGATCTGGGCGCAATGCTCTTTTGAGCATCGCGCTCGGATCGTTTCGCGTCTGGCCGACATCCTCATGAGAGACATCGAGGTGTCTGCCGCGCTGATCACGCAAGAAATGGGTAAGCCGATCGGTCAGTCGAGATCGGAGATACTCAAATGTGCCGAAACATGCCGCTACATCGCCGCGCTTGCTCCTACGGCGTTGGCCACGGAGGAACTTCTAATCGATGGTTCCGTGGCCGATATCACATATGCGCCGTTGGGTGTTGTTGTGGCCATCATGCCATGGAATTTCCCGTTTTGGCAGTTCTTTCGGTTCGCTGCGCCTGCCCTTATGGCCGGTAACGGGATCATCCTCAAACATGCACCTTCTACCTTTGGATGTGCGATAAACATTGTAGAGGTGTGCCGAGAAGCTGGAATTCCCGATGACCTCGTTCAGTGTGTGATGATCGATGTGCCACAGATCGAGGAACTGATCGGAGATGCGCGTGTTCGAGCTGTGACCTTCACCGGATCTACTAGGGGAGGTGAGGCGGTTGCACAGATAGCCGGACGTCACATCAAGAAGGTTGTACTTGAATTGGGCGGAAATGATGCCTACATCGTTTGTGATGATGCCGACCTCGGTGTTGCCGTTGATGCATGTGTTGTGGGCCGATGTTTGAATGCCGGACAGTCATGCATCGCAGCAAAACGGTTTATAGTTCATGCATCCATCGCTGACGAATTCACGAAACGTGTGGCAGCACGGTTTGATGCGATGGTGGTGGGGGACCCAATGGATCCTGCAACAGAGATCGGACCGATAGCCCGCGCGGATCTGCGTGACACTCTTCTCGACCAACTACAACATTCGATGATGGAGGGGGCTCGGCAGGTAACGAAACGTTCTGTCAATGATATTCCGAAACGAGGATTCTATGTGCCGCCGGTGTTGATCGACAACATCACAACGCAATCGAGATTGTTCCGCGAAGAGGTCTTTGGTCCGGTAGCCAGCGTTATTGCGTTCAACTCAGACGAAGAGGCGGTGGAACTGGCAAACGACTCGCGTTACGGACTTGGCGCAGCAGTATTCTCACAGGATCTCGATCGTGCACGCGCGCTGGCAGAACGCATTGAATGTGGCATGGTGGCGATCAACGACTTTGTGCGTAGCGACATGAGGCTCCCGTTCGGCGGAACGCGATACAGTGGTTATGGTCGGGAGCTAGGGGTTGCCGGCGTACGAGAGTTCACCAATATCAAGGTCATTCGGACGAAGTGAACTTGGCGATACGTGCATCGCGACGCTGCTTTGCGAGTGCGCGCAGATCCACTACATGGTCTGCCTCGTCGATGATCTCCGCACCAAGCATTGTCTCCAATACATCTTCCATGGTGAGAAGTCCTTCAACACCCCCATGTTCATCAACAACCATGAATAGGTGTTGTCGCTTCTGAAGGAACTGCTCAAGCGCTCGCTCTAACGTGATGTTCTCTGGGATGAACCCAACATCGCGTTTGAGTTTTGAGATCGGCACCGTGTGACGTCCGGCAACGGCAGCACGAAGGATGTCCTTCGTCATTACATATCCCGACACCGTATCCAGATCCTGTCCGTCATAGACCGGAAGTCGTGAGAACATCTGCAGTTCCGGAAGTTTGATCGCATCAGCAACGGTATGTTCTGCTCCAATGGCCGATACCACCGTTCGTGGCGTCATCACATCCGTAACCTCAATGCTGCTCAACTGCATGATGTTGGTCATGATCCGGTATTCCCCGGCATCTAACGCCCCTTCTTCACGGGCTGTTTCTACAAGTGCTTCAAGTTCCTCCCGCGCCTCTTCTTCTTCCTCTTCCCTTGATCGTGGTTTTGTCAGTGCCAACAATGCGCGATGAGTAAGGAGGAAGGGGCTTGCCACTACCGTAACAATGGAGAGCGACAAACTGGTGAATCGAAGCATGAACTCTGCCGTGCGCTCGCCGAGTGCGCTGGCAACGATCTTGATGATCACAACGCCGATGATGAAGGCAATGGCATCTATAAAGAGTCGACCTCCATCATTCATCGTTACGGAGGCGATGATGAATGATGCGATCACGAGAACGATCACGTCAACGATGCTGATCGCAAGCCGAGTCTCGTTGGCCTCATCGATCGCACGTTTCAGTCGACGCCCAATATGAGACCCTTCGTCGGCCATGGTGGAAACCACAGACGTTGGGATGTTCAGCAATGCTGCTGCCAGAAAGTCACACAGACCACTGATGAAGACTGCGAGAAGGAGTACGGGGATGTCCATTATTTACCGCGGAACTCCGTGTCCACGATCGAAATGCGACTTGGGTATGTCATCGGACCAAGCGGTGTTCCAACTGTTGGCATCGCATCAAGCTTCACGCGTGAAGTGCTGCCTTTTTGACCGCCTAGTGCGAGTGCAAGATTCACGATGCCGTCATATCCTTTGTCGGCAAAGAACGAATACATGTCCATGCTCATCGAAAGCGGGATCTGCGTTGTCTTTCCGTTGCCCGGAACGTCTACCGGCTTGTCGAGATCGCCATTGATCGTTGGCTTGTCGTCGATCAGGAGACGCCAATCCAAACCCTTGAGCGTTAGCGGAACGCTCTTCGATGCTGATGAGCCGGTGTTGGGATTCTTTGCGTCCATGTTCACAACGAAGGTGGTTGGCAATGACTTGCGCGCAAACGCCTGCGTAAGTGCGAGGCCGTCGGAGATGGAGAGCGAGGTTGGTGATGCGATCCGTGAGACGTCAACACCGGCCAGGCGCATGCCTGTGATGCCGGTGAGTTTGAACTGCATGTTCTGAAGCGACGAAAGGCTGTTTGTGATGTCGCGAATGGATGCACACGAGACAAGAAAGACAACGGAAAGGAGAAGTAGGGTTCGCATGTTCTAGGGAGTTGAAAGTGATGACAAAAGTAGGTCTGCGGCGATCATACCGCTTGTGATGACCAGCGGAACACCTCCGCCGGGGTGAGAACTTCCTCCAACATACCAAAGATTCGCAACGTCTGTGGAGCGTTGGCGCGGTCGGAGGAATGCACTGAACATAGAATTTGACGATGCTCCGTAGAGAGCTCCGCGATAGGACGACCATTCGGTAGCCATCGTGTCCGGCGTTCTGATCAGTCGTTCTCGCACGTGCGGGCGCAGTCCGAACGTCTCCATTCGGTCGAGGATCATGTCTGCCTGTTCTTCTTCGTGACCTAGCCATACGGATGATTCGGTTGTCTCAAAGTTTGAGGAGATCCCACGTGGAGGTGCATTCACCAAGACGAACCAGTTCTCGCGGTCGGGCGGAGCATCCGATGGTGTGGAGTGGACTGAACGGGAGATGTAAACAGTGGAATTGCTGCGCGGACGTTGTTCAAAGCGGATATTGTGGAATTCTCCTGGATAGTCGTTGCCGAAGAGAATGTTGTGGTGCTGAAGCGATCGTTCCTGCCGGTCAACACTAAGAAGCATCACCAACCCGCTGCATGAAAGATCGGTTGGTTCGGGCATGCTCTTCCCGAGGAGATACGTTCGCGTTACGTGCACGTCCGCATTGGAGATAACGTGGTCAGCACGGACGAATGAACCGTCTTCGAGTTCAACACCACTGGCAACACCGTGGAACGTCCGGATAGACGCAACGCGTGTATTGCAGTGAATGCGAACACCGCGTAGTAAAGCGAGTTGCGTGATGGCCTCGGCGATCGCATAGATGCCACCCTTAGGATACCATGCGCCAAGTCCGATCTCCACCCATGGGATCACCATCAATGTTGCAGGTGCGAGGTATGGCGAAGAGCCATTATACGTTGCGAACCGGTCGAAAAGTTGGATGATGCGCTTGTCGCTGAACATCGACGTGTGTACATCGTGGAGCTTTGATGTGAATCGGAGTCGACTCAGCTTGGGCAGCAACGAAAGATTCTTCCGTTTGAAGAATTCCTTGAATCCATCGAACGGCGAGAAGATGAAAACGTCCTTCGTGAGTTCGTAGATCTCTCGTGCGCTGTTGAGATATTTTTTGACAGGAGCCCCGTGTCCGGGTGAGAATCGCTCGATGGCATCGGGCACAGCCTCTGCGTCGAACGGGAGATCAAGGATCGATCCGTCTTCCCAGCGGTACTGGCATGCGGGATCAACGCGTTGCAACGTAACGTGATCACTGAACCGTTCGCCCACGCTTGCAAAGAAGCGTTCAAAGACAAAGGGCATGGTGATAAGGGTTGGTCCGGTATCGAAGGTACACCCATCAACGACAACACGACCCATCTTGCCGCCGGTCTGTGTTCCCTGCTCAAAGAGGTCTACGCTGTGTCCTGCATGCGCAAGTCGAGTGGCTGCAACAAGACCGCCGATGCCACCGCCGATGACAACGATATGGCTCAGGATCGTGGCCCGATTGTGGCCATAAGTTCTTGGGCGCGTGCTGTATCGCCCCCTGCATAAGCATCGATCACGGACCGAAGTTCGCGGATCATCATGCGGGCATGAGAGAGCTCGGTGAGCATCGCTGCCTTGGTAAGGATCAGCTTCTCCTCGATCGGCTTTGTTAGGAAGTCATCTGCACCGGATTCAACAGCCTTGAGCTGTGTGGTGAGGTCATTGAGTGCCGTTACAATGGCAACCGGAATGAGGCGAGTTGTTTCATCGCTTTTTAAGCGACGAACGGTCTCAAATCCATCCAGACGAGGCATCATCACGTCGATGATGATGGCATCCGGAATTCGCTGACCAACTTTCTCCAGACACTCAATGCCGTCACCGGCTTCCTCAACCTCGAAACCATTGCCTTCGAGGTATCTGCGCATGAGCTTGGTAGTGATCTTGTTGTCGTCTACGACCAGGACATACGGACGATTCATGCAGGTTCCCGAGTTGACAGATCAGAATGCCCCATCACGACATGAGTGCCAATTGGCTGGCTCGCTATCGCCTCGGCAATTATACGTAGTTCTGCAGTGCCGAAGCGCGATTCCCAAAATCCGAGCGGAAAGTTTCGTTCTTGTAATGTACCACGAGGCATAACGATCGAATGGATGGCCTTGATGCGATCCATGGTCTGGGCACCGGCACGTTTGGCAGCTGCACGCAGCTTGCCCTCGAGCGCTTCTAGGGTGGCTGTGATGCCGGCCCCCTGAGCGCGCACCGTGGCGATCAATGTTTGATCGATCGACTGAGCAGCAGTCAGGTAGGGGGCTAGCAGGGTTTCTAGCGTTGCGTTGCGCTCTTCGGTGTTCGGCAAGACGTCTGACGTAAGGAGATCCGCCGTGGCGCGCTCAACGTCTTCAGAGCTTCGCATAAACCAGGAAAGTGGGTGACCATCCTTGGCAAGCAATCGCTCTGTCCGCGCGTCTAACAAGGTTGCCCCATTGCGCAAGACGAGGTACGGCATTGGCACGCCGCATAGCTCATAGAGCTCACGTAGCTGGGCCTGATAGGCGATCTCGGCAGAGCCAAGGACGCTGATCACTGTTGGCAGCACGGCGTCTTGGACAACGGGTCTGGCTAACACGTTGGGTGTGAATCGTTCAGGATGTTCCTGAACATGTTTTGCGAATGCCAGTGTTGTGAATTTCTCAGCACCCATCGTGACGGTGTCGCCTTCGATCGAACATCGTTGACGTCCATTGGAGTCACTTCCAAAGAAGAGCATCGATCCGGTTGTTGCCTGTGCTGTAAAGCCCCTTTCAAGAAGGACCTGTGTTCCGGCAGTTGTCGCTGCGGATAATGATCCCGGAGCTTCTGTCTCGCGCATGAGGATCGGCAGGTGGAGTCCGGATGCAATCACATCGGAACCGCGAACAACGATCACTCCCCACGGTGCAAGGTAGGGTTGCAGGACTGCGAGAAAGGCATCGGACCAAGAGCGGCCAACGGCATAGGCGTCCAACATTCGCTGTCGAGTAACATCGGCGAAGTGTCCAGTGAACGTGGCGGCTCCTGCCTCCACCATGTCTGCCATCTGGCCGGTAATGACACGCGCAGAAACCGACCTACGCTCATCCGAACCGTCCCAGATGTTGAGGTCTGTAACACCGCCGTCTGCAGCGAGGAGATGTGTTGATGCCGCTTCAGCTGCATCATGGTCGTTGTCCTCGAGCCAGAATACCGTTGCCGCCGGAACTGCTGTTGATGCAGTGAGCCTGCGTGCTTCTTCTACGGCTGTGCGGATCTTGTACAGGGTGTACATCGGACCGCCATAGAGTCCGATCTGTTGACCGGTGGTCACAACAACACTTGTTGGGTTGCGCAGCACATCAAGCGCAGAGCGCTGTTCTGAACTGAGTTCAAGGCCACGCATGGATGCTGTGGCAAGGTCTACAAGACGCGACCGAGAAGCCCCGTGCTTGGATCGTTGGAGGCAGAACTCGGCATCGACGGATAGACGTTGGAACCGATCTGTGATAGCGGGATCTCGATCGAGGTAGGCGCGAGTGATCGGCGTTGTGACGATCGTTTCCGTTGGGAGTGTTGTCATCGTCCGCTGACCGATCCCGACATTTCATCATCGTCTGTGTCGCAATGGTATTCACGGCGCGGTCCACTTCCTCCGGGTTTGGAGCCAGATCCTCCGGCAATGGCCTTGATGGCTTCTTGTTCTAGGAATCTGCGAAGTTCTGCATCACGTTCGCGGAGGCGCGCGTCGACGTCACGAGCGAAGTACATACGTCCGTCTACGAACGTGCGTTCTACGCGAGACATGTTGGAAAGCGGATCGCCTGACCACACAACAACATCGGCATCCTTGCCATCTTCGATGCTTCCGGTACGCGTGTCAATGGCCATCTGTTTGGCGGCATTGATCGTAACGAACTTCATGGCATCAACAGCGCTGACACCTCCGTACTTAATGCTCTTTGCCGCTTCTTGGTTAAGTCTGCGAGCCATTTCTGCATCATCGGAGTTGATCGAGACCGTTACGTCGTTCTCTTGAAGAATGGCAGGATTCTCGGGGATCGCATCGTAGACCTCAAACTTGTATGCCCACCAATCAGCAAACGATGATGCACCGGATCCATGTCTTGCCATTTCCTTGGCGACCTTGTAGCCCTCAAGGATGTGCGTGAAGGTGTGCACGCGGAATCCGAATTCTTCGGCAAGGCGCATGAGCATCAAGATCTCGCTCTGCACATAGGAGTGACAATGGATGTTGCGCTTGCTGTTAAGGATCTCCACAAGGGCATCGAGTTGGATGTCTCGTCGTACAGGTTTTGAAGGGTCGTTCGCGGCAAGTTCCTTCTCGTACTCGCGTGCTGTACGGAAGGCATCACGCATGATCTGCTCAACACCCATACGCGTCTGCGGATACCGCACCGAGAACTTGTCACCCCAGTTGGCTTGCTTTACATTCTCACCCAGGGCGAACTTCACCGTTGGTACAGCGCCCTGCACCTTGAGTCCGTCTGCATCAGAACCCCATCGGAGCTTGATGAACTGTAGCTGACCGCCCATTGGGTTGGCGGAGCCGTGAAGAAGGTGAGATGCTGTTACGCCACCAGCGAGTTGACGGTAGATGTTTACATCGTCAGGGTCCACCACGTCACCGATGCGCACTTCTGTTGTTACAGCATGCGTGCCCTCGTTCACACCGCGAGAGATAGCGATGTGTGAGTGTTCATCAATGATGCCCGGTGTGATATGCATCCCGGTGCAGTCAATGGTTGTGTCTCCGGTGAGCCCCTTACCGACACCTGCGATGGTGCCATTGCGGAGAAGAACATCCGTGCTATCCAGAGTGCCACGCGGACCGCATGTCCACACCGTAGCATTCTTCAGAACCACTGCACGTTGTGCCGGCGGTGCCGAGAGACCGAATGGTCCGAGAGGAGAGATCTGCGGCAGAGATCTGCGCTTGGTAGTAAGTGCTTTTGGACGATCCGGCTTGGCCTTGATCAAGGAGTCGCGACGAAGCACAAATGGGGTGACTCGTCCATCAGGAAGAAGGAGGTCGCCACTAATGAGGATACTATCGATCTCCACCGATGTGCGCGTACGCCCAACAATGCCCATCGTATCGAGCGTAAGGCCAAGTGTTGCACGTCTGCCGTTGATCGAAAGCGATGAAGGAATCGAGATCGAATCACGTTTTACATCCATTGACGGTTGCTCAACAGTGCCCGTGATACTAACGCGCAGTGATGTTGTTGAAGGCAGGGCGCTGGACGTGAGTGTCCAATGGCCGCGCACATCGACCTCTGTGGGACGAGAGTATGTTGTTTCATCGCCGGCTACTACTACTGCGCGGATATCACATTCTTCGGCGAAAAGGGGCTTCGTGGTGATGACAAGATTGGCGTAGTATCCCTTCTCGATCTTCCCGAAACGGTCGGCAACACCAGCGATGCGTGCAGCTTCTGTTGTGATGGCAGCAAGTGCCTTTGCGGAATCGAGTCCGCGTTCAACACACAGACGAATACGAGGAAGGAATTGAGACTTGTCCTTGAGTCCATCCGTTGTGAAGACGATGCGGCACCCAACGCTGTCAACCAATCGTGCATTATCGGCAGCCCAATACCACGAGATCAGGTCGCTGAGAGATACTTCATGGGCACTCACCGGATCGCGTACATCAGGAGTTTCCGGGAACGTGAGTGGAAGGATGATGTCGGGCTTCGTTGCTGCAAGTCCTTGGATCCTGCGGTATTCTCCGCCGCTGCCCTTGATGATGATCGTGAGCCCAAATTCCTTGGCGATCGCCTGCCAACGTGCGATATCGTGTTCGTCAACGGTCTCAACCACTATCGGCTTCTTTGCATCAAGTGCTGCCCGTAATGCCTGCAAAGAAATGTTCACTTCCGGTGGTGTTGCAAGTGTGCCACGTGCGGCTGCTGCGTGGGCCTTGCCGTACCACTCTGCATCGTAGAGTGCTTGACGAATGAGCGCGATCGATCCCATCTGCGACGACGGATATGGCGTCTTTGATGAGCCTTTCATAAAGGCCATCGCTTGGTAGGTGTTATCAGCAATAACGGTCTTAGCGGCAGGCCCTGTGCGAAGCAGTACGGCGGCAGCACTTCCGCGGAAGATCCCGTCGTGCGACGCCGCGGCTGCTGCACCGAAACCAAGTTTATTCCAGTCGCGTTGCGCATCATCGGAGATCGAGAGAGCGTCCGTGACTGTGCGTTCAGGACGAACCGCTTGGTTCCAATAATGTGCGCCTTGAGCCGGGGGAGTGTTTGGGCCTTCGTCTTCATCACTGAACATCTGCTTTGATGATCCGCCCTTTGCGCCCGAAGCAAGTGCTTGTGCATCGAGATACGGTTCAACGAAACCAGCATACACAAATGCACCATGAAGATCGCGCACATCTGCACCGGTGGGAATGGTTAGCCCCTTCCCAACGGCGATGATACGTTCATCGCGAATGATGATCACGGCTGAGTCTATTCGTGATCCCGGCTGCGGGATGGCCGTGCAATTCGTGTAGGCAACTAGTCGGATGCGTTTGTCGCGCAGACCATCAACAGCGGTTGTTGAGATCTGAGCCGACACGGTAGCGGCGGCGAGGAGGAGGACGAGGATCTTAAGCATCCCCAAAGTTACGGCAGGGAAACTACACGAGGTCGGTGAGCGGGGTTACCGTCATGGCATGCTCTCTGGCGGCGGCCAAAGCTGCGCGTTGGCTAACGACTCCGGCGCCTTGGCGGAGAGTAGGAAACGACTCTAACGGACGGGCAGTAGACGTAAGGATGTCCTTCACCTCGCGGGGGGTGAGCGACGGAGAAAGTTCCAGCATTTGGGCCACAATGGAGGCGATCACTGGTGCGGCAAAGGAGGTGCCGTCAACCATCTTGTAGAATGGCGAGGCAATGAGTTCCTTGTCGATCATCTCTGTGATCGCATTGCGAAGTGCCGGAATGTCCCGAGATGTCCATAGAGGCATTGGCAGACCGCTATGGGGCATCAGTGACGGTGCGCAGGCCAGGAGCATCTCATCTGTGAGCATGTCCAGAGCGCAGAGTGCCGATGCTTGGGTGTGCGTGGTCGTGCCCGGCAGTATAGGTGCCGGGAGCCAAATGGCCGGTGCGATCAGTTCCGGCTTCTGAACACCGAGTTGTGTGATACCAAAGGTGCTGTGATAGAGTTCTTCGTCCTCATGACCTAACGTGTTCTTATCGTCAAGTCCGCCAACTGTGAGTGCACTTGGTGCGGCAGCCGGAGGTCTGATCGGCGAGAAGGGATTATTCCCAGCGGCTGCAACAACTACGATGTCTCGTGCACAGATCTCTTCCACGGCTTTATTGACCGGATGATCCAGTGTGTGGTCTATCTCGTCTGAATACACGCTAAGGTTGACAACACGGATGCCGAGTTCTTCGGCATGCTCCTCAATGTAGTGTAGCGCTCGGACGATGGTTGGTGTGGTAACACGACCCGAATCGTTCATAGTCCGGATAAGAACAACGGTTGCATTTGGGGCGAGCGACGTGAATTCTCCGCGCGAGAGGTAGCCGTTTCCTGCTGCGGTACATGCCGTCATTGTACCGTGCCAATGCCGAGATTTTGCCACAGATGGTGGAAGATCATGCTCCTCATCTTCAACGGCATCGTAATACCGAACGATCCGCTGGTTCGGCATCGACAGATCGGGATGGTTCACAAAGTCACTGTCCACCATGGCTATGCAGATACCCTTTCCGGTGGATCGTACGTCGGCGTGAAGTCGAACGGGAAGGGGAAGAACGGGCTTTGTTGCGAGGGGGCGGATCGGTTCGTCGTGCTGCATATGTCTGCGAAGTTAGGGTGTTGCATCGAGGTGACGTGTATTTTTGCCCCACTTCTTTCACCCCTCAATGTGAGGTGCCTATGTTGATACGTTCGATTCTCGTTTTCATAGTCTTCGCAGGTATTCTGCAGCCTGTTCATTCGCAGGTAGATGCGAAGGCCTCGGCTGAGGCACTCCAGAAGACGGCAGCATTGAAAGCCGACTCCATCCCGTGGAAGTGGAAGACAGATTGGGGACTTGGATTCAGCACGGTGCAGTTGAACAACTGGACAGGGGGCGGTCAGGATGCCGTCTCGATCCGATTGCTCTTCCTTGGATCTCTTGATTATGCCAATCCCACGTTTGCATGGGATAACGATCTCGAACTGGGCTACTCGATCTTGAAGCAAGGATCACAGGCATTCCGTAAGGCCGATGACCGGATCTACTTCTCCTCACGAGCTTCACTCCGACAGTCCGATCATTTCCGGTATACAGGTTTCGCTGAGTTCCGAACTCAGTTTTACATCGGTAGTAACTATGACGTGATCGATTCAACAACAGGCGAGTTCTTAAAGATCTCCAACATCATGGCCCCGGGGTACCTGTCCGGCGCTCTCGGTATGGAATATCTCCCGGTACCTGAATTGCAGGTTCTGGTAGCCCCGTTGTCAACACGATCCACGTTCGTCGGTGACGACGATATCGTACAGTCCGGCATCACGTCCAACAATGGTGTCTATGGTCTAGCTCCCGGTGTACGCTCACGAACCGACATCGGTGCCGTCCTCAATGTTGCCCTCGATTGGGATTTTGTTGAGAACGTAAAATGGAAGGGCCGGTTCAATGCCTTCATGCCGTATGAGACGCCGGACCTTTGGGTGCTCACGTTTGAGAACGCCTTCTTGATGAAGGTGAATAGCTGGCTGAACGTAACGTGGTTGACAGACGTGTTCTACAACGACCGCGTACCGGTTCTTCGCGATGATGGAACAACTGGTCCAGCAACACAGATCCGCAACCAACTTGTGATCGCCATCAACTGGTCGATAGCAAACTTCTAAACTCCTCTTCACTGAGAACAGGTACGCCGAGTTCATTCGCCTTGGCGAGTTTGCTGCCGGCATTTGCACCGGCCACCAAATAGGACGTCTTCTTACTCACGGAGCCCGATGCCTTACCGCCTCGGGCTTCGATGTTTTCTTCTGCCTCTTTGCGCGTCATAGTTGTGAGCTCACCTGTAAGCACGAAGGTCTTACCGGCAAACGCTTGCGACGTGGGAGCCGTGTTTTCAGAAACGAAGCGGAGTCCGGCTCTCTTCAGTAGCTCTATAAGCTCAGTGTTATCAGTATCGTCAAAGAACTCGAGCACTGAGTTGGCGATCGATTCGCCGATCTCATGAACGCTTGTGAGCTGCTCCAACGTTGCGGAACGAAGCTCGTCGATCGATGGAAATGCCCGGGCTAGGATCTTCGCAACACCTTCACCAACGAACCTAATACCTAGGGCGAAGAGTACTCTCGCATAGGGCTGTTCAGTGCTCTTGATTATGCCTGCTACAAGCTTTTCGTAACTCTTCGGTGCCCATCTGTCGAGTGCAAGGATCTCGTTGCGACGTTCCGGAAGTCTGTAGATGTCGGCGATGCTTGTCAAAAGTCCGGCATCAACAAACTGATCGATGGCCTTTTCACCCAGTCCTTCGATATCCATCGCATCACGTGACGCAAAGTGCTGTAGCCTTCGACGGATCTGCCACGGACAAACCACGTCATCACAGTACCAGTTCACTTCACCCTCAGGACGGTGCAGATGTGAACGGCGCGGACATGGGCAATGATGTGGCATGTTCCACGGATGCGAATCGTGTGGTCGCATTGCTGCAACAACAGCGCTGACCTTGGGGATCACATCGCCCCCTTTTTCGATAACAACGGTATCGCCGATGCGCAGATCGAGTTCGTGAACGAAGTCCTCGTTATGGAGTGTGGCGCGCGATATCGTTGATCCGGCTAGGAGCGTAGGTTCAAGTTCTGCAACGGGGGTCACAACACCGGTGCGGCCCACCTGCAGTGTGATGTCGTTGAGGGTGGTCTGCGCCTTCTTTGCTTCGTATTTGTAGGCGATGGCCCAACGAGGAGATCTCGCCACAGCCCCGAGCTCGTCCTGATGCCGCAGAGAATCCACCTTGATCACAATACCGTCGATCTGGAACGGAAGCTCGAACCGACGTTCATCCCACTCGTTGATGAACTTCATCACGTCATCGATGGACCGGCACGTATGGATCGCTCCGCCCGTTGAGAAGCCCATTTGCTGCAGTAATGCAATGTTGGCAGAGTGGGAGGTAAGGGGCGTATCCGGTGTGTCCAGCCAATACGCGGTGAACTCGAGCTGACGTTTTGCAACGGCCTTTGAGTCCTTCTGTTTGAGTGTCCCGGCTGTCAGATTCCTCGGATTCGCATAGGTCTTTTCACCGGCTTGTTCTGCCTTCCGATTGATCTCCATGAAGGTCTCAGTGAGCATATAGACCTCACCGCGCACGGTGGCATTCACGATCTCTGTTGACGCAAGGCGCAAGGGAACTGAGCGGATGGTTCGCACGTTGGCGGTTACGTCGTCCCCGCTCTGGCCGTCACCGCGCGTAGCTGCGAGGGTCAGAACGCCGTCCGTATAGGTCAGAGACATAGCAACGCCGTCGTACTTGAGCTCGCAGACGTAGACGGGGTCGTCGATGCCAAGTCCTTCTCGGACGCGACGGTCGAAATCTTGCACTTCTTCTGCGGAGTAGGTGTTGGCCAGCGACAGCATTGGAACGGCGTGGGTAACGGTCCGAAACTCACCGATGGGTGCAACGCCAACCCGTTGTGTGGGGGAGTCTGGCGTGAGGAGTTCCGGATGGTCGCGCTCGATCGTTTGCAGTTCTGCAAGCAGATCGTCGTACTCGCGGTCACTGATCTCCGGCTGTGCGTCGATGTAGTAGAGTTTATCGTGCCGGCGGATCGTCTCGCGCAGTTCGGTGGCACGTTGATCAGGGTCGGATGGGTTGTCGAACAAGGACTTCATCGTCAAATATCACTCTGTGAGTTGAAAGCACAAGACTATATTCCCGTTCTGTTATCCTTTGGAGATGTCATGCTCGGACGATACTTCGTTCTGCTGTGTTTGGTCGGATTCCTTGCTTTTACGTCCACGTCGGCTCAGATCGCGTTCTCGGTAGGCCAGGCAGATGGCCTGCGGACATCCGCCGTTGTGCCGAAGACGGCAATGGTCGTCCGCCCTCCTGCCGGTCTGGTGGATCTTCTTCTCCAGAAAGGCGAGCACCGGATCACTGTGCCTACGGCAGAGGGGAACGTGACGCTGATCGCAGAACGATTCGATCTCTTTACGGACGATGCCGTCTTCATCGACCGGGGACGTGCAGGCGAAGAGATCGTCCCACTGCCACACCATGCTCTTGTCAGAGGACGTGTTGAGGGCCGTCCAGGCTCCACTGTCTTCCTTGCAGCCTTCCAAACCCACATCATTGCCATGGTGGAATTCCTCGAACCTGAGGGCAAGAGGCGTTTCCTTATTGCTCCTGATACGATCATCCCCGGCACGATGGCCACTCATGTCTACTATGAGTCGCTTCCGGGAGAAGGCTCACCTCGAGACTGTCATGCAGAGACCCTGCCTGATTATCAGCGAAAGGTGGACTCGGTGTTCCGCATCGTCAATGCCATGGATGCCCAGCGGAAAATCTCGGGAGACCGTGAACAAAAGGCAACGCCATATGCATTGCAGTTCGCTCTCGACTGTACGAATTCGTTCTACAAGAACCTTGGCAACGATCTCACAACAACTGCATCATCGGCCATCGCTATCGCCGGCGCTGCAGCAGTGGTCTATCAGCGAGATGCCAACGTCATCCTGCGTGTGCCGTACCTGCGCGTGTGGACTGTAACCGACCCATATCCAGGTGAGATCGGAAACAAGCTGGGGAAGATCCGAGATCACTGGGAAGCCAACATGAAACACGTTCGCCGTTCGGTAACGTGTCTTCTCTCCGGCGAAGGCGGAGGGGGCTTGGCATGGGTTGGCGTCTTGTGCGGCGGATATGGATACAACGTGAGCGGCGTTGACGGTAAAGTGAACTTCCCGGCAACGGGATATGTGTGGGACGTAGACGTTACCTCGCACGAGCTTGGACATAACATCGGATCCTCTCACACGCACAATTGCGGTTGGAACCCACCACTTGATTCCTGTTGGAATGCGGAAGGTGGTTGCTATGAGAATACGCGCGTGCAACGCGGAACGATCATGAGCTACTGTCACCTTCAATGGAAGGGAACAGAACTTCAGTTCCATCCACGCGTTGCGTCGCTGTTCAATCGGGTATTGGAGGGCACGAACTGCGCAGCCCCCTTACCGAGTGCACGTGATACTGATGTAGCCGTGATCAATATCCGTGTGCCGGCCAATGGTGCAACGATCGTTACGCGGCAAGGGTTCGCTCCGAGTATCGACGTTCGGAATCTCGGATTGAAATCGCTTGTGAATGTTCCTGTAACGTTCGCCGTGACCGGACTCGATAATGTTGTGAAGAAATCGGTCACGACGAATGTTGCTCGAATCGATCCTAACGCATCAGTAGTTGTGACGTTCCCAACGATGGCCATTGATACGGCGGGTGACTATCTGGCGGTGGCTAACATCCAGGCGGTCAGTGACCAGCATGCAACCAATGATATCATGACGAGACCCTTCCGTGTTGCTGCTGCTGAGAATGGTTCGATCACGATCACGTCACCCAATGGCGGGGAAACGTTGATCGGTGGAACCACGGCCAAGGTCTTGTACAAGGCAACGAATGTTGCTCGTGTGTTGTTTGAATATTCTGTTGACAATGGGTCCACGTGGAAGACACTTCAGTACAGTGTTGATGGAACACTGACCGAGCTCGACTGGGTCGTCCCATTCGTTCCTTCAACGCAGTGTTTGATACGGGCCAGCAGCCTCAAGAATGCCAGCACCGTGGATCTCTCGAATGCGGTGTTCGCGATCTCGGTCCCGCTGGATGTACAAGCCTATGATATTGCTGCTCCTGTAACGAATTCCTCGAGTGCTACTCCAGTTGCGCCGCGCGTTGTTGTCCGCAACAATGGTTCAACCGATGCCGTTGATGTGAAGTGCACGGTTGCGATCCGCTGGGTTCGTTCTGCTGTGCCATCGGTAGACACAACCTTCGTTGTTCCGCGCGTGCGTGCTGGCGCACAAGACACCCTCACGTTGTTACAAACGCCGATACTCGCTAGTGGTGTCCATGTAGTAACATTTACAGTGGACGCAGCCGGTGATGAGAATGATGCTAATGACAGATTTGGTCGCGAGTTCACATCCGTTGGCATTTCGCCCCCTTCCGATATTAGGTATGAAGAGGGTCCGGGTAGGGTTCTGTTGCAGTGGATGAACCGTGACAACAATGCGGCAGACCGGATCGAGCTCTGGCGTGGTAGTTCTGTAGAAGACCTGCGACGCATCCGAACATTCAGACCTAGTGTTACATCGTTTGTCGATGATGGTCTGGTGAATGACACTACCTACATCTATGCACTTCGTACCGTGAACGGTGCAAAACTAAGCGTGTATTCTCCGTACCTAACGACGCGTCCAACGATCTTCCCGGCGGGCACAAAGCTCTCCGCTCCGGTTTTGATCTCGCCAACGGATGGACTCTCTGGAGTGCCGGTGCCAACCGACCTCGTGTGGAGCACTGTGAAGGGTGGTGATCAGTATGAGATCCAGATCGCTGAAGACGCATCGTATCAAAACCTGCTCTACGTTCATATCGTGCGTGACCCGGGTGCGATCGTTCTACCGCTCGAGTATAACACAACGTACCGTTGGCGCGTGCGTGCCCTGAATCAGACGTATACCGGACCTTGGTCCACAAAAGCAACCTTTGTCACCACCCGTACATGTGCCGGTACGGCACTCTCCTTCAATGGAACTGATTCGAAAGCAACCGATGCATCTTTCACTTGGAATGGTGGACCCGTTACAGTT
The DNA here is from genome assembly GCA_016707005.1 of Ignavibacteria bacterium. Lineage (NCBI taxonomy): Bacteria > Pseudomonadati > Ignavibacteriota > Ignavibacteria > Ignavibacteria bacterium. The sequence continues at coordinate 849,859 of JADJIQ010000002.1, read as the reverse complement.
GAGTATTGGACGTTTGTAAAAAGTTCTGAGCGGAAAACCAGTTCTACGTTCATGGTTGGTGCCGGTGATAATGGCGCCAACAGATTCCAAGCCCACGCCCCGTGGGAAGATGGAGTGGTGTATTGGGACTATGGCTCGGTGAGTGATAAGGGGCGTATCTCAACCACATTCGGTCCGTATTTCGATCAATGGGTTCACGTGGCCATGGTCAGCGATGGTACATCCTTCAAGGCCATCTACTTCAATGGTCAACTCGCGGCATCTGCAAATGAAGCAGGCCAACCTATCGGACTCACAGAGCTCACGATCGGTGCGATGCGGACCAACCTCTTCTTTAAGGGGCTTGTGGACGAATTCAGGATCTGGAGCGTTGCGCGAACTGCAGATGAGATCAGATCGTCTATGTTCAGACGCCTCCCACAGCCGAGTGAAAACTCAAAGATCGCGGGTTGTTGGCGCTTCGACGAAGGGTCGGGAACAACGGCCAAGGATGCTGTCAGAAACCGACAGCTCACGCTTACGCCATCCACTGAATGGACCGCGAGTGGTGCTACAGTGAATTGCGAAGATGTTGCACCACTCACAACACCTACGTTCTTGTCGGGTGTTGGCAGTGTCCCACGTCCAAGAGACCATCGATACGAGATATCGTGGTCGGAGATAACTACAACGCGAGGAAATGTTTGGTATGACCTAGAAGTGACTGATCCGCGTGGCTCCAGTATAGTAGCCTCGGCCAATAACGTGACATCGTCTTCTCCTACCCATACCGCCCATGTTGTTGGGGAGTTGCCAGCCGATTCGACAATGACTGTCAGAGTGAGAGCTCATTCAACCTATTCACAGAGTGCGTGGGCCGAGGTCCCCATCACCACATTGCCTCCATGTGAAACAAAGGCCGTGCAGTTCAGCGGAAAGGGAGAGCGATTTACAAGTGCAGACTTCCTTTACGCCGGCAAGGCTGTGACGGTTGAATACTGGAGCTTGGTGAATGCTGACCAGCTGATGCGCAGTGTAGCATTTATGGCGGGTGAGAAGGATGATGAAACGAAACGGTTCCAGGCCCATGCGCCGTGGGATGACAAGACGTACTATTGGGACTACGGGAATTGGCGCGAAGCCGGACGTGTTTCGGCTTCCTATGAAGGGAGCCTTAGCTCGTGGACACACGTAGCACTCGTGAGTAATGGCTATGACACCATGGCTATCTACCTGAATGGCAACCTCGCGAAGAAATCAAGTTTCTCCGATGCGCCGGGAACTCTCAAGCAATTGACGATCGGTGGCAATCCGTTCTCCCGAAACTATCATAAGGGGTGGATGCGTGATCTGCGCATCTGGAACGTGATGCGTAGTGAACGTCAGATCCGCTCCGGTATGTATGAGCGGATCTCAGAGCCCCGTTCCAATCTGCTTGGTAGTTGGTTGTTGGATGAGGGAAGGGGCTTGCAGACAACAGACGTCACCGGTAGGACTGCGAACGCAGTGAGTACTACGGAGATCACGTGGGATGACGTTACGTCGAAGTTGATGCAGGCACCGGCCGTGGTGAGCGGACGCAGAGATGTGCAGCGCGGTGATACGGCCTCGTATCGGGCCCGTGCAACATCTGACGTTACCTATAAGTGGACAGTGGCCGGAGGAACGATCAGTAGCTCCGATGTAACGAATGAACTCGCGGTCACGTGGACCGGAGCAGACAGCATCGGAGTTATCACACTCGCACGTACATGGCCTGGTGGGTGCAGCGATGTAACGACAACAACGGTCATTCTCTACACAACGCTTGATGTAGCCAGTGAAGACAACACTTCCGCAAACATCAGTGTTCATCCAAATCCAGCCACCGACAATTGCTCGATCGTCTGGAATGGCTCCGAAGAGGCCCGACGCCTCGATGTCGTGGATGCACAAGGCCGAGTGGTCCATACTTCTGATGTGCTGAGTGCCGCCGTTATGGTCAACACGCAGCTCTTCGCATCAGGAACCTATCTGGTTCGCATTACAACTGACAGAACGGTCTATGTGCAGCGATTTGTTGTGCAGAGATAGAACGCAGTTCAATGAACGATCACAACGGGTACGGCCTTGCGGCTGTACCCGTTCTTCGTTTCAAGAAGGTACGTGCCCGACAGCCAGGTAGACACATCAATGGAACGAGACGCATTGGCATCAACGACGAAGATCACGGTACCCATGAGCGTACTGAACGTTGCTTCTCCATCCGGTATCGTAATGAACGTGGATGCAGGGTTAGGATAGGGGGCGAAAGAGTGATGCTCATCCTGGACGCTGCTCGGTGTGACTTGTGTGATGCGCTTGATCCGATCGCGCATCATGAAATAGGCGTTGTCGACGTTGTTGTAGACCGGTGGTAGTGATTCAGTGAACGGGCGGTTGAAATTCACCGAGCCGCGATAGGCATACGGGTCGAGGGTAAAGACGGTGGGTCCAATAGAGCCCCGACCAGCTTCAAATCCTCGCATGCCGGTTGACGTGCCGAAGAATGCGTTGTCGTTTCGAAAGTTGATGAGATCGCCGGCAAGGGGCATCCCATAACTCTTCCCATCGTCTCGGGAGACAACGCCACTGGGCGGGAGTGACCACGCACCATAGACGGTAGAGTCCAACAGCACCATAGCTGATGTGATCTTCTCACGAGTAGCAAACGAGAAGTCTCGCCATGAGCGTCCAAGATCATGGGAAACGCATGATCGGAACGGTGTGGTGAGGACGATGGTTCGATCGAACACACGAGACGGATGCCCGCTCTGATACTCCTCCAATGACCAAGCCTTCCACGTTGTTCCACCGTCAACGCTTATGTGGATGAATTTGGAACAGACCACGATGGTGTCGCCGTTGAAGGCGATGGCCGAAGCAGACGTATCGATGCGGTGAATGACGCTATTCGTTGACGAGTAGATCGAAGAGCGAAGAATGGAGTCGGCCGCGGAGGCAATGATCTCACCACCAACAGCAACAGCATAGGTGTCGAAGAGCTTCGGAATAGGTCTCATCGACCAAGAAAAACCACCATCAACCGAGGCAAACAGATGTGGTCGTAAAGTGCGTTTGTCGTCTGTCTCTTCGATCATTGTCGTGATGACCAACAGATCGCTGCCGGTCAACGTGAGTGTGCGCTGATACTGTGCCAGGCAGCGCCGCGGAACAAAGTGCGCCCGATCCTGAGAGATAGTTCCGTCGGCATCCAACCGCGCATAGGTGAATCGCGTCCCGCTCATGTGCCATTGGGGTTGAAGATCCTTGCGATACCACCATGCAACACCGGCGTGGATCTCATTGGTCAGGTTGTTGCCGATGGTCGTCCGTTGAGTGGAATCGATCCGACCGCCCGTTGCGTAATAGATGCTTGTCTTGCTCTTGTTGTTCGAGCCGGGTGCAACAACTACTGCGCCGCCGCCATGCAGTGATGCGCTAAACCGCGCAAGGAGGCTGGAGTAGAGCTGTGGATCGTGACCATAGATGTCGCGCTCTTTGTAGGAATGATGCCAGATGGCACGTAACGGCCGGACAACCTGTTCAGCGCCTTGATCCGTGATCGTATCGATTACGAACACGAGTGACACCGAATCCGAGAGTGCCTGAAGGAAGGTTGCCTCGCGATCGAGCTGACGAGAAAGCACAACAGCGTTCGAGGAGGCATCAATGAGCTGGAGAGTCCGTGTTGTTGAGTCGTAGGCAACTGCATGTGCGAAGTCTGCCGCCGACAACATGGTCACTGTATTCGCAATGCCTTTTACGGTGTCGATCTGGACGCTGTTGCCAGTGATCGACAGTCGTATGACATATCCGTCGCGCAGGGCAAAGGCGAATGATCCGCAACGCACGATGTTCGTGCCGCTCGCTGGGAAACCTGTGATGTTTGCTTCTGAGCGCGATGGGATGTCGATCGCAACAAGGATGTTGTCTGTTGTTGAGACAATGCCGGTGGTGTTCGACACAAGGGCTACACCATTGAAGATCTTGGTTCGATAGGTAGAGGTTACGTCAGTAAAGGCCGAACCGGGGATGGACGTTACGACGCCATCGCCTACGCCCACAACCGTTGGTTCGAGTTCCGACGTCATGTCCATCGCTATGATCCTGCGCATCTCGGGCGGCACGAACGGATACGTTTGCTCAGTGTATTGCGCCGTCAGACCCGGTGAGGCAACAGAAAGCAGAATGATGAGGATGGTTATGTGTAGTTTCATACATGTTTGAACTGCCCGACGATACTGACGAAACAACCAATGAGCGATATGCGAATATCGTTCAATCACTCGAGCATATCACGGAAGGAGAGCCAAACCTCGTGGCAAACCTTGCCAACACTGCCTCCATGCTCTTTCATTCTTTGCGTGATGTCAACTGGGCCGGATTTTACCTCTTCGATGGTACAGAGCTTGTCCTTGGTCCATTCCACGGCAAGCCGGCATGTGTTCGCATCGCAATGGGCAGAGGAGTGTGCGGATGGGCAGCCTCTGAGAGGCGGACGGTGATCGTTCCGGATGTAGCGGAGTTTCCCGGACATATCGCCTGCGATGCGGAAAGCAGCTCAGAGATCGTAGTGCCGCTCATCAAGAACGGTGAGCTTATTGGCGTGTTGGATCTGGATAGCCCCCTCCTTGATCGGTTCTCTGACGATGATGCGCGCGGATTGGAACAGGTCGCAGCGCTGTTGATGTCACGCTTGACCGATTAGAACACACATGGAAGAATGACCCGGCTCATTCTCTCGCTCATCATCTCGGTTGCTACCTCAAGCGCCCAGCTCATCATCACCGAGGTCCATCCAACACCATCGGCCGGTGAACCTGAGTGGGTTGAGTGTGTGAATACCACCTCCCGATCACTCGTTCTTCGTGATCATCTCATTTGCGACACGCGCACGTGCGTTCGTGTCGATCTCCTGGAAATTCCGGCAAGGGGCTTGGTGGTCCTCACACGCGATGCGAGCGCGCTCCGTGAGTCGCGCTGGCTGCCGCGCGATGCCGTGATGATAGAGGTTGCACTCCCATCCTTGAACAACACCACGGACCGAGTGGAGGTGCGTGATGATGATTCGGTGTTGATCGACAGTATGAGCTACGATGTGCGTCGGCATGTCCGCGGAAGGTCCATTGAACGAGCTGGCGATGATCGTAATGGAACAGTAACGTATGCCGATGCATGGTCGGCAAGTCTGGCGCGCGACAGTGCAACATGCGGACAACAGAATTCACGCGTAACGCGCGAACACGATCTGTACTGTTCTCAAGCCACGGCGTTGGATGATGCCATTCTCGTTGATGTTCGAAACGTGGGGCGAAGTGCTATGCCCTCTGTTTCGATCGAGATACAGACAGGTGGTGAAGTGATCAGAGCCATGACCGGAGAGCTCGACAGTGAGATGACGTGGACATGGAAGGTGCCCCTTACTGATCTTGCAATGAAGGGCGGACCTGAAGAACGTCTGGTACGCGTTGTGACGTCCGCCGAGGACGATCGTTCAGTGAACGACACGTCGGACGTAATGCTCACGTTCCCGCCGAGCAAGGGGACCGTGTTGATCAACGAAGTGTTGGCCGACCCGTTATCCGGCTCATGCGAATATGTTGAGGTGTGGAACGGAACCACCGATACCATCGATCTCCTCGGGTGGATCATTGAAGATGCATCTGGACTGCGAAGTATTGCCACTGGATCGTGTTTCGTTCTGCCCCAAGAATTTGGTGTGCTTGCGTCCGACACGTCGATCCAGCGTCGTGTGGAAGCTGGCGTTTGGTCCATTGTTCGTCCTGCAACGCAGATCAACAGCACGACGGACATGCTTGTCCTTCGAACGCCCAGTGGGTTTGTTGTGGACAGTATGTCCTACACTGGTGACAGGCATCATGCACTCCTTCCCTCGTCGAAGGGGGTGTCGCTCGAAAAACTCGCTCCTCCACTACTCAGCAACGAGCTCCTGAGCTGGACGTCGAGTGGGGACCTCAGCGGCGGCACGCCCGGCAGGCCGAATAGCATGTCGCAGGCGCCGGGGTTGGACGGTAGGATGTCCGCTGTGCCAAGCCCCTTCTCGTCTGATCCCGGACGCAGGAACTCTACCACCGTGATCTCCTGGACCCAGCCGTTCCTGCAGGCCATCGCCAGAGTGGGTATAAGACGTCCGGACGGGATGTTCGTGACCGACCTCCTAAACGCCGAATTCATCTCGAGGGAAGGGGGCGTTGTATGGAACGGAACCGATGCGATGGGCCAGCGCCTGTCTCCGGGACCCTACGTAGTGGTTCTGGAGTGTGTTGACGCTGCCTCAAGTGCGGTCTATCGCGACCGTTGCCTTGTGATAATAGGGGAGTGAATAAAACGTTCGGTAGCTTCGTGGTTATGGCTACGAAGAAAAACGGTGCGGTTCGCACCAAGAAGTTGAAGGCAAATGATCCAGTTGCCGCGGCAACGAGTACACCTGTGATCGACCTCAACGACGAGGAGCTCTACCTGAACAGAGAGCTCTCGTGGGTCGAGTTCAACAGGCGTGTTCTTGATGAGGCAGAGGATACGACGCACCCGCTTCTCGAGCGCATGAAGTTCTTGGCGATCTTCTCCACGAATCTCGATGAGTTCTTCATGATCCGCGCTGCAGGTCTGCAGGAGCAGATCTACTCGGGTGTGACGGAGCTCTCGTCGGACGGAATGACGCCGATCGAGCAACTCAAGGAGATTCGCTCTCGACTCCTCCCGCTGTACAAACGTCAGAGCGCGATCTGGCGCAAGGACATTGAACCGGCTCTTGAGCGAGAAGGTATTCACATCCATCATTTCGCCGATCTCACCAAGGAAGAGAAGATCGAGTTCGAGCGCGACTTTGTGGACAATATCATGCCGGTGCTCACACCATTGGCATTGGACCCCGGGCATCCGTTCCCTCGGCTCCTTAATCGATCGCTCACCGTGGCCTTTGTGCTCTTTGATGACACAGATGACACGGAAGACATGAAGGTAGCCGTGGTGCAGCTTCCATCGGCACTGCCGCGTCTTGTAAAGCTCAATCGTTCCTCTGGACACCACTATGTTCTCTTTGAAGACGTCATTCGTGCCCATGCCGGCATCCTCTTCCCGGGATTGCGTCTGCAAGAGAGTCACATCTTCCGTGTGACCCGTGATGCAGACGTTGAGATCGCCGAAGACGAGGCCAATGATCTTATGGCCGCCGTGGCTGAGGGCATCCGTCAGCGTAGGTGGGGAACTGATGCTGTGCGCATGGAGATCGGCTCCGATATGCCAAAGCGGCTCACTGCATTCTTCACAAAGGCACTTGAACTCGAAGCAACGGATGTCTATAGTGTAGACATCCCACTGAACCTTCAGGATTTCTTTGTCCTAATGCAATTGGACAAGCGCAAGCTCAAGGATGCCCCCTTCAATTCGCGACAACTGTCGGAGTTCACTACGGATGGGGCGGACATCTTTGATGTTCTGAAGGAAGGTGATGTGTTTGTCCATCATCCATTCGATTCCTTTACCAACTCCGTTGTTCGATTCATTGAGCACGCTGCTGATGACCCGAACGTGCTTGCGATCAAGATCACGTTGTATCGTGCCGGTGGACGGTCTTCGGTGATCGATGCTCTCAAACGAGCTGCCAGCAATGGAAAGAACGTGACGGCCTTTGTTGAACTCAAGGCCCGTTTCGATGAAGAGAACAACATCGCATGGGCGCGTTCACTTGAACAATCCGGCGTCCACGTTGTCTACGGCGTGATGGGACTCAAGGTGCATTGCAAGGTCTGTCTCGTGATCCGCAAGGAAGGGAAGAACGTTCTCACTTATGCCCACGTATCAACCGGCAACTACAACCTCACAACGTCGAGACTCTATACCGATGTTGGTGTGTTCACTGGGCGTCAGGAATTTGAGCGCGACTTCGTGCACCTCTTCAATCTTCTCACCGGATATTCAAAACACGCGTCGTGGCAGCACATCGGTGTAGCGCCTCTCAATCTTCGCGAAAAGATCTTAGCACTCATCCATCGGGAGATCGACCATCAAAAGGCGGGACGTCAGGGACGTATCGTCGCCAAGATGAATGCCCTCATCGACCAAACGATCATCGAAGCGCTGTACATGGCGTCGATGGCCGGCGTGAAGATCGAACTCATCGTACGCGGTGTCTGCACATTACGTCCGGGAATTCCCGGCGTAAGCGACAACATCACCGTGCGAAGCATCCTCGATAGGTTCTTGGAGCACAGCCGCATCTTCTCCTTCCGCAACGGCGGTGAAGAGGCACTCTTCATTTCCAGTGCCGACTGGATGCCGCGGAACATGGACCGTCGCGTAGAGCTCCTGTTCCCGATCTTCGACAAACGTGTAGGCAAACGTCTGCATGACATCCTTGCGGCCTATCTCACGGATGATGTAAAGGCGCGGATTCTCCAGACCGATGGAACCTATGCGCGGAAAGAATCCGGTGCCGTGCCAAAGCGCGTCCAGGCCGATCTCCTTGCAAGTATCAAGCGCAAATGAATCTGTCGCTGACCATTGCACGCAGATACGTTCGTCCGCATCGATTCTCCTTCATCGGACTCATCGGTGTTGTCTCCGTTATCGGCATTGTGATCGGTACAGCCGCCCTGATCATCGTGATGTCCTTGTTCAACGGTTTTCGTGGCATTGCCGTGAACATGATGACAGGCTTTGGACCCCACGTCCGCGTTCATGCTGCAGCCACAACGATGAAGGGGGCTAGCCCAACGTGGCTCAGCAAACTCGTGATACAAACGCCTGGGCGTACCGCGGCAGCGTTCGGTGTTGGAATGCCCCTTGCCGACACTCTTGCATGGCAGCCCATCAAAGGAGCTACGGTTGTTGGGACGGGAGACCTCCTTCAGCTTGTTGATGCAGAAGGTGTGGTTGTTGCTGCCGGACTTGCCGAGTCGCTCAACCTCTACATCGGAGACACCATCACCCTTGTCTCTCCAACGCAGATAGAGTCGGCCATTACCACCATGATGATCCCGTCCGGCAGGCGTGTGGTTGTGAGCGGCATCTTCCAATCCAACTCCTCTCGCGAGATCGATGCCTCCTATCTGTATGTCTCGGACGTGGTGATGAAGGGGCTCCTCCGCACCGAGGAGCCAACGGCGTGGGACATCAGGCTCAGCGACCCGGAAGATGCAGCGCGTGTTGCCACAGAGCTGCGTGCCACAGCTGCGAGCGGGGTCCGCATTGAGACCTGGGAGGACATGAACCGCGGCATCTACGATACCATGCGATTGGAGCGCATAGGTTCGTTCATTGTACTCACGCTCATCATTCTCGTAGCCGCCTTCAACATCCTTGTCTCGCTCACTCTTGGTGTTGTTGAGAAGCGTAGAGACATCGCCATTCTCAAGACCATTGGTCTCACCGATACACAGGTCCGCAACATCTACCTCTACCAAGGCCTCATGATCGGACTCCTCAGTGTTGGACTTGGTGTTGCCCTTGGTCTTGGTGTGTGTTATGGTCAGCAGACCTTTCACTGGATCAAATTCGATATGTCGCAAGGATATCTCGTTCCTGCCCTGCCCCTTCTCATCAAGACTTCTGATGTATTGATCGTTGCCGTTGTTGGTCTGGTCCTTTCCAGCACTGCTGCTATCTATCCGGCAATGAGGGCGTCTAGGGCTACGGTGGCGAATGGAGTGAGAAGCAGTTAGATTGTTAGAGTGGTAGATTGTTAGAGTGGTAGAGGAGGGCATTAGTGAAGTATGTGATCATGGTCATGTTGATGACCGGCGTGTGTGTGGGGCAGACGGTTGTGGATCTGCCGTCGTCGTTTAATCTGTTTAAGTCCAATGAGAAGTTGGCGTGTGTTGCTACGGCAACAGGCATTTGTTATGGGCCGACCGCAGATTCGATACGCGAGTGTTCGAACATACCGGTCGACATGGACTTTGTGGCCACGAGCTGGAGTATTCTGGATGTGGAGCTCGATCCGATTGGTCGGTACGTCTATGTTTCTGTATATGATGCCAATGGGCTGTATCGATTCGATGTTGAGACATCAGAATGGGAGTCCATTCGACCGTCGACAGCAGGGACAGACATTACGGCACTGTTTGTAGATCGCGATGGTTCGGTTGTGATCGGTACGGGAGGTCGAAGCACCAGCCCGATTCTCGGACGTCGAGGTATGTTCCGTTCTACGGATCACGGAGATACCTGGACTGAAGTGAACACACGAGATTCAACGAACAAGGATTATCCGGGAGTGTCAGCTATTCAGTCCACAACGGCTGGGAATCTGGTGGCGGGCTTTCGTTACGCGGGTGCGAACGTTCAATCAGGGATCTTTATCCAGCAGGACTCAGGGAAGTGGGTAAGCGTGACGCAATCAGGTGAGCCAGCGCAGATGGTTGTTGGTGGAGATGTGATCTACTCCGTGGGACTTTCTGGTGGGTCTGTGTTCTACGTGGATCTGCGGCAGGTACCTTGGACGCAAAAGGGACTGATCGGCACTGCGAACCGCACAACGATCCGGCTTTGGGCTGGCGATACGGTTGCAGTGTTCCTCGATGATGAAACTGATGAACAACCACCCGAGGTTCGACTGGCAGTTGATGGTGTTGTTGTTGATACGATCATGCTGGAGCATCGCCCTAGGACATATGTCAACATGCGATTCGGCACGGATTTGTTCACATCAGGCGCATCTCGATTCATTGTGCTTGGTTGTGGACGAAACAGCATTGTTGATGCGAAAGGGGCGGACATTGGCGAGGTAGCTCCGGGGCTGCGACTAGCATTGGCCTCAGAGATCCGACAGACGCCGACGTGGACGAGCGTAGGTGTGTCCGGGCATGGTTGGTACACGATCGGCATCGATGGAAAAGCGGAGCTCGATACGATGATCGGCCTCGGATTTCAAGGCGGATCGACGGCATTCAATGCCTATAGCGACGGGTGGCTTAAGACCACTCAATATCGACTGATCGACATACGTAGAACCATGATCGACACGATCGTTCAAGTAGAATATGATACGTCTTTCAGATGTGCCGTTCGAAGAGGAGATGGAACTGTGATCGCAGCAACACGAGAAGCAGGGCTGGTGGAGTATACCCCAAGCACCTCGTCATGGAAACCATTCAGCATCGAAGGATTGCCGGATAGTATGGCCGGCGATTCGAGAAAGAGCAGTCGGATAAGCTACATTTTCGAAGTCGACGATGAACCCTACGTTTGGGTCGGTAGTGAGCAGAATTCGGCTGACACATTCGATGGATTGTATGCCTTTCGGTCTAGATGGTCTCGAGTAGACATCCCTCTGTTGCCAGACAACTCAAGTCTGAGATCTGTTGCTTCGGACCAAGATGGTGTTGTGCTAACGGTATCAGGATCCAGCGGAGGCTTCTATCAAGAGTCCGTTGCAATCCATGTGCAGAGAGGTCGTGGTCAGCCTCCCGTGTTTGGGTCGCAGGCGCAGGACGACGCACTAATGACGCATGCCGTGTGTTCCGGCTCAACGGTCACATGGATCACTCTTCACGGAGACGTTTTAACATCACGTGATCCCAACACCGAGCCCGTTCGTATCCGTTCTGGTTTGAATTCGACAGTTGGCCGCGTTGGCAGCAGACTCTTGGTTGCAACGCGAGACTCCGGACTCTTTATCTACGATGCCACATCAAGCGTCAGTGAATCGGACAACAATGCCCGTGTAAGCGTCAATGCCTACCCACAACCCGCTTCGTCGCACATCACGTTCTCAACACGCAACAACGAGCAGATCCTTCGCACCGACATCTACAATGTTGCCGGTGAGCTTGTTCTCTCGTTGCAGCACGAACCGTCAAACAGTCTCACTATCTCTACCGATGGTCTATCCTCAGGCTTCTATCTGGCCCGCGTTACAACTACGTCAGGTCACTCAACCATACCCATCAGCATGCTAGCACACTAACAATCTAGCATTCTAACAATCTAGCACATTAGCACATTAACGCGTACGCACGCCATCCATCTACGTGGCTCGTGAAGCACGTGATGCTGGGGAGATTGTTAGATTGTTAGAGTGCTAGATTGTTAGAATGGTTGAGGAGGGCTACTATGAAGTATGTGATCATGGTCATGATGATGGCCGGCGTGTGTGTGGGGCAGACGGTTGTGGATCTGCCGTCATCGTTTCATGTGTTTCGGTCCAATGAGAAGTTGGCGTGTGTTGCTACGCCCACAGGCATATGTTATGGGCCGACTGCAGATTCGATACGCGAGTGTTCGACGATTCCGATCGACATCGACTACTTGCCAACGTATTGGAGCATTCTGAATCTAGAACTCGACCCTCAAGGTCGATTCGTCTATGCTGCCGTCAGCTATCCCAATGGGCTTTATCGCTACAATGTTGAGAATTCTGAATGGGAGCCCATTCGACCGCCAACAGCTGGAAGAGAAATTGATGCACTGTTTGTAGATCGCGATGGTTCTGTTGTGATCGGGACGGGTGGAGGCGGTCGGCGTGGTATATTCCGATCTGCTGACCAAGGAGATACATGGGCCGAGGTGAACACGCGTGATTCTACGATCAGAGATGTACTCGCTGTGCCGGCAATTCAGTCCACCTCATCTGGTAATCTGGTTGTCGGCGTTGTTTACGAAGGTGTGAGCGTCCAAAAAGGGATCTTTATTCAAAAGGACTCTGGGCCATGGAACAGTGTCGTAGATTCAATCGTGCCTGATCAGTTGGTCGTTCGTGGAGAAATGACCTATTACACGCAAGATGGCTCAAGAACTGTGTGGTACGTTGATTTGAAGCAGATTCCATGGACGCGAAAAACGCTGATCGGTACAGCGAAACGATCGACGATCCTTCCGTGGAATGGCGATACGATTGCGGTGTTCCTCGATGACGAAACCGATTCTCTGCCGCCGGAAGTAAGGCTTGCCGTAGACGGTTTTGTTGTTGATACGATCTCGTTGGAGCCCCGTCCAACAACCTTGAGACTCATGATGTTTGGAACGGATATTCGTACTTCCAACTCTTCCCGATTCATTGCTCTTGGATGTGGACGCAATAGCATCGTTAGTGCGCAGGGGGCTGATGTTGGCGAACTAGCTCCGGGTAAACGCTTAGCTTTAGTAACTGAAATCAAGCAGTCACCGAACTGGACGATTGCTAGTGTCTCGGGACATGGGTGGTATACCATCGACGTCAACGGAACTACAGCCCTTGATACCGTGGTAGGTCAAGAACTTGGCTGGGGTTTGGCGGTAGGTCAAGAACTTGGCTGGGGTTTGGCATACAATGCCTATAGCGAGGGGTGGCTTAAGACCACTCCATATCGACTGATCGATATTCGTAGAACCACGATAGACACAATCGTTCGCGTTGACGATAAAACCCACTTCAGATGCGCTGTTCGGAGAGAAGATGGATCGTTGATCGCAGCAACACACGAAGCGGGACTGGTCGAGTATATCCCGAGCACGTCGTTGTGGAAATCCTTCAGCATTGAAGGCCTGCCGGATGGTGTTGCCGGTGATTCAAGACAGCTCAGTCGGATAAGCTACATTTTCGAAGTCGACGGCGAACTCTATGTTTGGGCAGAACCATTACAGTATCGATCCGACACTCTTGGTGGACTGTATGTCTTTCGATCTGGTTGGTCAGAAGTTGACATCCCGTTTTTCGGAAGCTTGAAAGCTGTTGCATCGGATCAATTCGGCGTGGTGCTAACGGTGTCAGGATCATTCGATGGCTTCTTTGAAGCGAGGGTCGCAATCCGTATACAGAGTGGGCAAGATCAGCCTTCCATGTTCGGAAGGCAAAAACTGGACTATCCCCTAGTGATTCATGCCGTGTGTTCGGGCCCAGCGGTCACATGGATCACTATTGACGGTGACGTGTTTACATCAAGCGATCCGAACATGGAGCCCGTTCTCGTCCGCTCCGGTTTGAATTCAACTGTTGGCCGCGTTGGCAGCAGACTCTTGGTTGCCACGCGAGATTCCGGACTCTTTATCTACGATGCCACATCAAGCGTCAGTGAATCGGACAACAATGCCCGTGTAAGCGTCAATGCCTACCCACAACCCGCTTCGTCGCACGTCACGTTCTCAACACGCAACAACAACGAACACATCCTTCGCACCGACATCTACAATGTTGCTGGAGAGCTCGTTCTCTCGCTTCCCCACGCACCTTCAAACACAGTAACCATTGCGACAGATGCTCTCTCATCCGGTATCTATCTCGCGCGCATCATTGCAACTTCCGCAAGCATTACTCTACCCATTAGCATTCTAGCACACTAACAATCTAACACTCTCGCACTCTAACACATTCGAGATCCCTCGTCGCTCCGCTTCTCGGGATGACGCTGATTCCGCATTCGGTTACATATGAGAAACGCGAGCATCATCCATGATGATGCTCGCGTTTCTGAGCACCAGAAAGACAGCGAGCTACGTCATCCCGAGGAGCGGAGCGACGAGGGACCTGTAGAGTACTAGAAAGACAGCGAGCTACGTCATCCCGAGGAGCGGAGCGACGAGGGACCTGTAGAGCACCAGAAAGACAGCGAGCTGCGTCATCCCGAGAAGCGTAGGGGCACGGCATGCCGTGCCCAGAGCGACGAGGGACCTCTACCCCACCAACTGCATCACCTTCACCGTGATCTCATCACACACTCGATACCCTTCGCCTGTGAGGCGCAGAGTTGTTCCGTTGTCGATGATGAAGCCTGCGTCCATCCAATGTCCAAGATCCGGCATGAGTGCGCTGCGAAGGTCCACTCCGAAACGTTGCTCAAACTCTGCAACGGGTGTGCCGTCGGCCCGCAACGTGAGGAAGAGATATTCTGAGCAGAGTTCATCGTTCGAGAGCGATTCGCGGTTGGCCTCGGGCAGTTCGCCGGCGTTGACCTTTGTGGTCCAGGCAGAGAGAGAGCGGTGGTTCCAGTAGCGTGTGGTATCGATGAAGCCGTGCGCGCTTGGACCCAATGCGATGTAGTTCTCAGCGTGCCAATACGTGAGGTTGTGTCTGCACTGTTTGCCCGGACGTGCAAAGTTGCTCACCTCGTATTGAATGTAACCGGCATCTGTCAGTGTAGAGATCACCAAGGCATACATGGCAGCATCGATGTCTTCGCTTGTTGGGGTGATAAGCCCCTTCTTCAACCTTGCGAAAAGGGGCGTGCCATGTTCGTAGATGAGGGAGTAGGCACTGATGTGATCCGGTGCGAGCTGCAACATCCGTGAGAGGTTGTAGGAAAGGGTCTCCATGGTCTGTCCAGGCACGGCGAACATGAGATCCATGTTCACGTTGTCGAACCCAGCTTCACGGGCCATGGCCATTGCGGCAACGGCTTCATCGGCATCATGAATGCGATCGAGGAAGGTGAGCTCGGAGGCGGTGAATGACTGTACGCCAAAGGAAAGTCTGTTGATGCCTGCGTTGCGGTAGGCGGCTAAGCGTTCCGGTGTAACGGTGCCGGGGTTGCATTCCATTGTCCACTCGGCATCCGGAGCGATGGTGTAGCGCTCGCGAAGACGGGTGATGATGCGAGACATGGCATCGGGTGAGAGCAAGGAGGGGGTGCCGCCGCCGAAGAAGACGGAGGTGTGTGCCTCGGCTCCGCTCGGCATGACGATTTCTCCATCGCCACTTCGCCCTTTCGCCTCTTCGCCTTGTGCCTCGCTCGGCATGACGATTTCTCCATCGCCACTTCGCCTTTTCGCTTCTTCGCCTTGTGCCTCGCTCGGCATGACGACTTCTCCATCGCCACTTCGCCCTTTCGCCTCTTCGCCTTGCGCCTCGCTCGGCGTGACGGGGGAGCGGAGGTCGATCTCCTTGATGAGGGAGTTGACGAATGCGTCGATATGTTCGGTGGACTCCAGACTATAGAAGTCGCAATACGAACACTTCTTTTCGCAGAAGGGGATATGGAGGTAGAGTCCGAACATCAGTTGATGCGATGTAAGAGGCGATCCCAGCGCGCGTGGCGGACAATGTTCTCGTTGGTAGAACCAAACGACCAGTAGATGAAGAGCGGCGCGCCTTCTACACGATCTGCAGACAGGCAGCCCCAATACCGTGAGTCGAAGGAATTGCTGCGGTTGTCTCCCAGCACGAAGTAAGAAGATGGCGGAACAACGATCGTGACGTTGCTGGCCCCGATCCCGAGAAGAGGATTGAAGGGTGGACGGGCTTCAGGGGGCTCTGGTTGACGTATCCCATTCACCAGTACGTTGTCAGCTGTGAGGAGCACTGTGTCTCCCGGAAGTCCCACAACACGTTTGATGAAGAGGTCATCATGTTCGTCTGCGCGGAGAGAATCCGGAAGTGAGAAGATGATGATGTCTCCACGATGTACGTCGCGAAAGACATAGGCCAACTTGCTCACAAGGATGTTGTCGCCTTCAAGGATCGTGTCTGACATCGAGTGTGATGGGATGGTGTAGACCCCGATCACAAAGAGCCGCAGGGCAAGGGCAACAACAACAGCGAAGAGTGCTGTTGAGATAATGTCGCGCAAGCTGAGGTCTGCAAGCCCCTTCTCAGACATATCAATGAATGATGGTGCCGAGTCGACTCCAGCGAATGGCGCCGAGGCGTTGGAAGAGCGACAGGCTCTTACCCGTCTGTGGGTCTTCTACGGGCCACGACCAATACACAACCATTGGTGTGCCTACGACATCTTCTTCCGGGATGAAGCCCCAGAAGCGGGAGTCGAGGGAGTTGTCGCGGTTGTCACCCATCCCAAACACATAGTCGCGTTCAACGGTATACGACGTGATGGCCTGACCATCCACGGTGCGACGCATGGCATTGACTGTGTGACCTTCTCGTGCGATGAAGACCGCCCATTGGTCAAAGTTGGATTCGTCGAGAGCGATCACATCGCCTTCTTTTGGAATGCGGATCGGACCATAATCGTCACGTGTGAATCCCTTGCCCACAGGGAATGTAGAGACCCTGTCGTTCTCGTGCATCAGCGATCTCATCTCCGGCGTCATCTGCAAGAACTGCCCGTGTTTAGGGAGTGCGAATTCCACCTTGTTCACATAGATGCGACCACTGCGAATCTCAAGTGTATCTCCTGCAACAGCAACACAGCGCTTGAGGTAATACTCAAAACGGGGCGCCTTGGTCTCCTCACGATTTCCCGGGAACACAAACACGATCACATCACCTTGTTCAGGGGGCATGATCGGCGGAAGTTTGTAGTAGGGAAGGGGCATGTTGATGAACGGGATGATCTGCGGCGTTGATGGGCCGAAGATGAACTTGTTCACGAAGAGGAAGTCGCCGGCCATTACCGTGCGTTCCATCGACCCGGTAGGAACAGTGAACGACGCGAGAGCCAGACCGTTGATGATGGTCACAACGGAGATGGCCCAGACCAAGGTCTTGACCCATGCCCAAAGGTGCTGACCAAAGGTCTCGGGCTTGGGTGCGTTTCTGATCTTCCTACGACGTTCGAGGAGAAACTCTCCCACGATCGGGAGCTTGCTGTAGATGGAATCGATAATGGCCATAAGGTCAGTCTAGTGAGAGTACAGCATGGAAGGCTTCTTGTGGGATCTCCACACGTCCTACCTGCTTCATGCGTTTCTTGCCTTCCTTCTGTTTCTCGAGCAGCTTCCGCTTACGAGAAATGTCGCCGCCGTAACACTTGGCAATCACGTTCTTGCGGATAGCACTGATAGATTCACGAGCCACCACCTTGGAACCGATGGATGCCTGGATGGCAACCTCGAACATCTGACGCGGGATAAGTTCTTTTAGCTTGACGCAGAGTTTTTTGCCCCACTCGTGGGCTTTTTGACGGTGGACGATCGACGACAACGCGTCAACTGGTTCGCCGTTGAGCAGGATGTCCATCAGCACCAGTTCGCCGCGCTCGTAGTCCGAATATTCGTAGTCGAGTGATGCATAGCCCCGTGTGCTACTCTTGAGCTTGTCGTAGAAGTCAAAGACCACTTCTCCAAGGGGCATGTTGAACGTCATATCAACACGATCGGCACTGAGATATGTCTGTCCGAGCATCGTGCCTCTGCGTTCCATACACAGCTTCATGATCGTACCCACGTATTCGGAGGGGGCGATGATCTGCGCACGGATGTATGGCTCCTGGATCTCGTTGATCATGGTTGGATTTGGCAGCTGAGCCGGGTTGTCCACCCACATCACTTCGTTCTTTGTGGTGATCACCTTGTAGCGAACGTTCGGCACTGTGGTGATGATCACTTGGTTGAACTCACGTTCGAGTCGCTCTTGGACGATCTCCATGTGCAGAAGGCCAAGGAAGCCACAGCGGAAGCCGAAGCCGAGAGCTGTTGACGATTCCGGTTCGAACGAGATCGCAGAATCATTGAGCGTGAGTTTGCCCAATGCTTCGCGCAGATCCTCAAAGTCATCACTCTCTGCAGGGTAGATGCCCGAGAACACCATCGGCTTCACTTCGCGGAAGCCTTCGATGGGTCTGTCTGTTGGGTTGTTGGCAAGCGTTACCGTATCGCCAACCTTGGAGTCTTGCAGGCGACGAATGGCGGCTGTGAAGTAGCCCACGTTGCCGGCTTCCAGAATTCCTGTGCGCTGACGTTGCATGTAGAGCACGCCAACTTCATCGAGTTCATACGTTTGATTCGTGTTCATGAAAAGGATCTTGTCCTTTTCCTTGAGTGTGCCATCAAAGACCCGCACGTTCACTACCACGCCACGATAGGCATCAAAGATCGAATCGTAGATGAGTGCGCGGAGCGGAGCCTTCGGATCACCCTTTGGCGGTGGGATCCGTGCTACTACGGCTTCGAGGATCTCATCGATCCCGATGCCGGCCTTCGCCGAAGCCAGGATCATCTCTTCTTCCTTACAGCCGATGAGATCCATCACTTGCTTCTTCACGTTGTCGATCGTTGTTACCGCACTCGGCAGGTCGATCTTGTTGATCACCGGAATGATCTCCAGTCCTTGCTCGAGAGCCATGAACAGATTCGAGATCGTCTGTGCTTCAACGCCCTGTGTTGCATCAACAACCAGGAGAGCCCCTTCACATGCACTTAGGGAGCGAGAGACTTCATAGGAGAAGTCTACGTGACCCGGTGTATCGATGAGGTTGAGTTTGTACTTCTCGCCCGATGGAGACACGTAGTCCATCTGAATAGCGTGAAGCTTGATGGTGATGCCCCGTTCTTGTTCGAGCGGGTTATCGTCGAGGATCTGGTTCATCGTCATCTCGCGCGCCGAGACACGACCGGTCCGCTCCAGCAGTCGGTCTGCCAGCGTGGATTTCCCGTGATCGATATGCGCGATGATGCAGAAGTTTCGGTAGTGCTGCATAAGACCACAAAGATACGGGGTTACGAGGTTACGGGGTTACGGGGTTACGAGGTTACGAGGTTACGGGGTTACGAGGTTACGGGGTGACGAAATGACGGAATGACGTCCATATATCACCCATATACGGTTTGATCGTATCCGCATGGTGGTTTTAGCCACTACACCTGAGTTTTGAAGCTGTCAAACACTCGGAGGTACTATGGACTTGACGCAATTGATCCCCATTGGGGTTTTTCTCCTTCTCATTGCCGTGCTTTCGCCGCTCTTGGGGACCTATATCGCCCGGCTACTCGGTGGGGAAGGTGCAGACGAGATGGATTGGAAACAGTATCTCGGAGCCATTCTGACCTTTAATGCCGTCGGATTTGGCTTCCTGATCTGTCTTCTCATGTGCCAGCAATATCTCCCCCTCAATCCTGACGGAGCAAAGGGCCTTGATCTGGCCTTGGCCTTCAACATCGCTGTGAGTTTTGTGACCAATACGAATTGGCAGAGTTATGCCGGCGAAACAACGCTGAGTCAGTTCTCTCAGATGGTTGGACTTGGCACCCAGAACTTTCTCAGTGCAGCTACAGGAATCGCCGTCTTGGTAGCCGTCACGCGAGGTTTGGCAAGGTCCAGCGGTAAAACACTCGGGAATGCGTGGCGTGATATGTCGCGCATTGTTCTTGGCATCCTATTGCCCCTTTCCGTCCTCTTTGCCATGATCTTCGTTTCCGAGGGGATGGTTCAGACATTTGATTCGGCACACCAGATCACAACCCTTGAGGGGAAGCAACAGACCATTCCTGTTGGTCCGGCTGCCTCTCAGATCGCGATCAAACAGCTCGGAACAAATGGAGGGGGCTACTACAACGCGAACAGTGCCCACCCCTTGGAAAACCCAACGCCCCTTACCAATCTTCTCTCTACCATCGCCTTGATCCTGATCCCCGGGTCATTGTGTTTCACGTATGGGATCATGGCCAACCACCGCAAACATGGTATAGCTCTGTTTGCCACAATGCTCATTCTGCTCACGATCGGAATTGGAGTTTCGTTGTGGTCTGAGAATGCGTCGGCAACGGCTATTGGAGAGCGTTCGTTGATGGAAGGCAAGGAGTCGCGTTTTGGCGTCCCTGAAAGCATCCTATGGTCGACCACAACAACGGCTGCATCCAACGGCTCTGTCAACGCGATGCACTCAAGCCTTTCTCCAGTTGCCGGCGGCATTGCGATGTTGAACATGATGCTTGGCGAGATCGTGTTCGGAGGAGTTGGGTCAGGGCTCTACGGAATGATCCTGTTCGTGATCCTCACCGTTTTTCTTACGGGGCTTATGGTTGGTCGAACGCCGGAGTACCTCGGTAAACGGATCGATGCCGTGGATGTGCGATGGGCCATCGTGGCGATCATTGCCCCAAGTGCGGCGATGCTGATCGGCTCTGCGATCTCTCTCTCTACGGGCGTTGGAAGGAGTTCGATGTTGCATACCGGAGCCCACGGAATCTCTGAAGTACTCTATGCCTGGGCCAGTGCGGCTGGGAATAATGGGAGTGCATTTGCCGGACTCAACGCCAACACTACCTTCTATAACATCGGCATCGGCATTGCCATGTTGATCGGACGATATGCGGTGATCATACCGGTGGTGATCATTGCCGGACGTATGGTTTCTCGCATACGCATGAAGGAAAGTGCCGGCACATTCCCAACGCACTCTCCACTCTTTGTTCTCCTATTGATCGGTACCATCCTCATTGTTGGTGCTCTAACGTTCTTCCCTGTGCTCTTGATGGGCCCCCTGACAGAACAAGTCCAATTGATGAGAGGAGGATTCTAACATGGCTGTTACCTCAAACGTTGTATCTCGTGATCTGATCGTTCAGGCCTTGCGGGACGGCATCACAAAATTCCATCCGCGTGAACTTCGCAGATCGCCGGTAATGGCCATTGTGGCTATTGGAGCGGTTGCAACAACCATCGCGATGGTCGTAGACGCCATGAATGGCTCGTTCTCCGGTGTGGATCTTCAGATCACACTTTGGCTCTGGGGCACGGTCTATTTTGCCAACATTGCCGAGTCGATCGCTGAAGGAAGGGGCAAGGCACAAGCCGATGCCCTTCGTCGGTCAAGGCAGACCACCACAGCACGTAAACTTGTGAATGGTGTTGAGTCTGTGGTCGGCTCATCAGAACTTCATGTAAATGATCTCGTGATCTGCGAAGCCGGGGATCTCATTCCACTTGATGGTGAGGTGATCGAAGGCATCGCCTCTGTTGATGAAAGTGCTATCACCGGGGAGTCAGCGCCGGTGATCCGCGAAAGTGGAGGCGATCGTAGCGCGGTTACAGGAGGCACACGCGTTCTGAGCGACAGGATCGTGATCCGTATCTCTGTTGAGCCGGGACAGGCATTCCTAGACCGTATCATCGGACTCGTGGAGGGGGCTCAACGTCAGCGCACGCCAAATGAGATCGCTCTGAGTACCTTGCTCATCGGACTTACCGTTGTCTTCATCCTTGTGGTGATCACGCTGCCGTTCTTTACACAGTTCCTCTCATCTTCAGGTCATGGTAGTGCTGATACGTCCATTTCCGTTTTGATGGCGCTCCTTGTCTGCCTCATTCCTACAACGATCGGTGGATTGCTCAGCGCCATTGGTATCAGTGGTATGGACAGGCTACTGCGGTCGAACGTGGTTGCCATGAGCGGAAGAGCCGTGGAAGCTGCCGGTGACATCGATGTACTGCTTCTCGATAAAACGGGAACGATCACCTTTGGCAATAGAAGCGCTTCGGAGTTCATCCCTGCTCACGGTGTTTCGGTTACAGATCTGGCTCGTGCAGCCTACACGGCATCGTTGGCTGATGAAACGCCGGAAGGGCGCAGCATCGTCCACCTTGCACGTCATGCTCATGCCATTCGTGATGCACATGAAGATCTTCATGATGTTGTGACGCATCCCTTTACTGCGCAAACACGAATGAGCGGTGCAGACTTTACCGATGCCGACGGAATACCTCACCAAGTGCGCAAGGGCGCGGCAGATGCCGTTGAAAAGGCCGTGGTTGAAAATGGCGGTTGGATGCCCCAGGATGTGCGTGCTGCTGCCGATAGGGTTGCAAGCGCCGGATCTACACCGCTTGTTGTGAGCGATGGAAGCACGGTGTTGGGTGTGGTTGAGCTCAAGGACATTGTCAAGGGTGGCATTCGAGAGAGATTTGAGCGACTCCGGTTGATGGGGATTCGCACGGTGATGATCACCGGCGACAACCCACTGACGGCCGCTGCCATCGCTGCCGAGGCAGGCGTAGACGATTTTATCGCAGAAGCCAAACCGGAGGACAAACTCGCACGTATCAGGCACGAGCAGTCGCAAGGACGTCTGGTTGCTATGATCGGAGATGGAACGAATGACGCACCCGCACTTGCCCAGGCAGATGTTGGTGTTGCGATGAACTCCGGAACCCAAGCCGCCCGTGAAGCCGGCAACATGATCGATCTTGATAGTAATCCAACGAAACTCATCGAGATCGTTGAGACCGGTAAGCAACTGCTGATGACGAGAGGTGCGCTAACGACGTTCTCCATCGCTAACGATGTTTCGAAGTATTTCGCCATCCTGCCTGCTATGTTCGCCGGACTCTACGTTGGTGCAGATGGGTCTTCACCAATGGAGATCTTCAATATCATGGGGCTTGCCTCACCACAAAGTGCTATTCTCTCCGCCGTGATCTTCAATGCATTGATCATCATAGCCCTCATACCACTCGCGCTCCGCGGCGTAACGTACAAGCCACAGGGCGTATCGGCGGTGCTCCGCCGGAACGTGCTGATCTATGGCTTGGGTGGACTCCTCATCCCGTTCATTGGGATCAAACTTCTCGACATACTCATCACCGCATTAGGACTTGCCTAACATGAATGTGCGCCTACTTGCACTCGCCTTGTGCATCTCGATCATAACTGTCCCAATGGCAGCCGAAGACTCTGTTAACGTGTCATGGTCGGCCTCTGCAGACGTTTTCTACTCCTATTCTCTCAACGATCCACCTGACCACCAACGGGCCTATACAACACAGCCTGCTCGAAATGCTGAGTTCGGACTGATGTTGGGATACATCGGACTTGCTGTGAATGGTCCGGACTATCGTGGTCGTGTTGCCTTACAAGAAGGTTGGTTCACCCGTGCGAACTACATGGGGCCTGATTCGTCTTGGAGGTGGCTCCAAGAAGCATCGGCCGGACTCCGCATCACAAATGGTCTGTGGCTCGATGCCGGTGTAATGTTCTCACACATCGGCTACGAGTCGATGATCACACGAGATAATCTTACGTTGTCGCGATCTTTCACGGCTGACTATACGCCGTATTACTCCACCGGCGCTTCCCTCGCGTGGTCCATTAGCGATGCCATCACCCTAACCGGCCTCGTTCTCAACGGGTGGCAGCAGATCGTTGACATCAATGACGATCTCGCTCTGGGCACACGCCTTCTTGTGAAGCCATCGTCGGAGCTCACGCTCAATTGGAGTACGTTTGTTGGGAACGAGCAACCCCGAGGCATGCCGGCCCTGGTTCGGTTCCATAACAACCTCTGGGCAGAATGGAAGCCTTCCACTGCGTGGACATTGGTACTCATGGGCGACCTATGTATGCAGGAAACGGCAACAGATACTTCTGCGCAGCAGTGGTATGCCGGAGTGATCTCATCACATGTTTTGTCCGACGCGTTTCGATTGACAGCTCGTGTTGAGCATTACAACGATGCGAAGAACATCTTTATCGCAACGCCGGCTGGAACACCGTTCCAGGCCACCGCAGCTTCGGCCAATCTTGATTTTAGGCCGAATTCGGCCTTCCTCATTCGGTGCGAGGTTCGCACCATGATGGCGGCAGACGACGTCTTCCCGTCGAACGATGGGTTGACGTCGAATGACACCTACATCACCCTCTCCACCTCCGTTGCCTTTGGAGATTGATCATGATCAAGCATCTTCAAAACTCGTTGCTTATGGTTGCTGCCTTCACCCTCATCTGTGGTGTGGCATTCCCACTTCTTGTGACTGGGATCGCGGCTGTGATAGCCCCTTCTCAGCGAAACGGAAGTATGGTCATCGTAAAGGGACGCGAAGTTGGAAGTGCCCTCGTGGGGCAAGCATGGACATCTGAGAAGTACTTCCATGGACGTCCAAGCGCGATCGGCAACCAACCACTCCCGAGTGGCGGAACGAACCGCACCGTTGCCTCGGCAGCATTCCGAAAGGACGTTGCAGTTCTTCGTGATTCCCTTGCCAAGCAGAATGAGGTAGAGGGGGCTGCCATTCCATCAGATCTGGTGATGGCCTCAGCCAGCGGAATCGATCCGCATATTTCTACCGAGGCGGCCCAAGTGCAAGTAACGCGCGTCATGAAGGCGCGTGGATTGGCGTCGAGCAGAAGAGCCCACGTTGAGCAACTGATTTCGGCAGCTACGGATCAACCGTTAGTAGGGATATTTGGAATGGCACGTGTGAATGTACTTCGTCTCAACATTGCAATGGATGCCTTGCGACAATGAATGAACGCAGACCAGACCCCGATGCACTCCTTCGTATGCTTAAGGACGACGAGAAGACTGTAGACGCTGGAGTGCTGAAGATCTTCCTCGGCATGTGCGCCGGAGTTGGGAAGACCTATGCTATGCTTGAGGCGGCGCAGCGTGCAAAGGATGCAGGGATCGACGTTGTGGTTGGTGTTGTTGAGACACATGGAAGATGGGAGACGGAGAAGTTGTTGGATGGGCTCGAAGTGATTCCGCGCAAGAGTGTGGAGCATCGCGGGTCGAGTCACGCAGACATGGATGTTGATGCGATCCTCGCCCGACGTCCGCAACTCGTCCTTGTTGATGAGCTTGCCCATACCAATCCAACGGGATGGAGGCATCGCCGGCGCTACCAAGACATTGATGAACTCCTCGACAACGGTATCAATGTCTATTCTACCTTGAATGTCCAGCACCTTGAAAGTAGAGCAGATGATGTAGAGCGTATCACGGGTGTTGCTGTTCGAGAACGAGTGCCGGATAGCGTTTTGGCAAAGGCCTCGGAAGTTGAGGTTATAGACATCACTCCGGCTGAACTACTGCAACGTCTGTCAGAAGGAAAGGTCTACGCAAAGGACCGTTCTATTGTTGCCCTTCAGAATTTCTTCCGCAAGGGTAATCTCGTTGCCTTGCGAGAGATGGCACTGCGGACAACAGCAGAGCGTGTTGACACCGATCTTCGATCCTACCGTCAGCGTTATGGTATCGAGGAGATGTGGCCGTCCGCGCAGAGTTATCTCGTGGCCATCGGACCTACGCCACACGCTACACGACTTGTTCGGTGGACCTGTAAGGTTGCACAGGAGCATGGCGCTCGGTGGGTTGCGGCCATAGTGCGACGCCCAGGCGCTCTCTCTGAGTCGCAGGAGCGACATCTCCAGTCAGCCGTATCCCTTGTTGAGGAGCTCGGCGGCGAGATCGACTGGATCGATGATGATGACGTTGTGAACGGACTTCTCACGGCCGCGCATCGCAGAAATGCTGTCACCATTGTTGTGGGTAAGCCCAGAAGGGGTGGCCTGTTCTCCTTTGTTACGGGTGCCGGTATCGTTTCGCGTCTGATCGCAAGGGCTGACGGGATCGATGTGAGCGTGGTAGCTGCAGATGACGGAGAATCGGATGATGCAAAACCGACAGCATCAGGGTCGTATCCGATGCTTATTCAATCCGGACCGTTGGCATATGTATTGACTATTGCAACTTCCGTTGTGATGATCGGCATCGGCTTGCTGCTCTTACCGACAATTGGGTATCAGGCCGTTGGCATGATCCTCCTTTTGTATGTAAGTATCCTTCCGGTTCTTGCACCACGCGGGCCGGTCCTCGTAACAGCAGTCCTTACAGCCGGAGCATGGGATCTACTCTTCATTCCTCCTCGCTTCACGCTAACGATCGGCAGACTCGAAGATCAGCTCACGTTCACGTTGTACTTCATTACGGCGCTTACGTCAACGTGGTTAGCAACGCGTATCAGGCGGAGAGAGCAAGTGATCCGCAGACGAGAACAACGAACAGAGCAACTCTACGCACTTGCAACGGATGTGAATGCGTCATCGGCTGTTGCGGATATTGTTGATGCCATCGTGCAACGAACGCAGCAACTTCTCGATGCAGACGTTGCCATCATTGTTCGGCCGGATGGTGCCCAGGATAGTGACATACAGATGTACGGATCGTTCACACCGGATGCAAAGGAGTACGCCGTAGCAATGTGGGTGTACGACCATTCGCGGAGTGCCGGGAGCGGAACCGAGACATTGCCGTTCGCCACTGCGCGCTACGTACCAATGAGTGTGAATGACCGATGTGTTGGCGTTATCGGTTTCCGGCCGAGAACCTCTCGGACAAGATCATTCGAAGACCCTGGGGTGATCGAACGTGTGGTGCGTCAAGCCGCTTGGTCGTTTGAGCGCATGAGACTAAACGATAGTGTCAGCAGAGTCCGCCAGGCCGAAGAATCAGAGCGCCTGGCGCGCACGATCATGAACGCTGTCTCTCACGAGTTGAGGACTCCAATGGCCTCCATATTGGGTTCGGCCTCTACGTTGGAAGAGGTGGTTGGCGACAATCTCTCCGACACTCAACGCCAACTCGTTCATGATATACGATCATCGGCAGAGCGACTCGACGATCTCGTTACGGACCTACTCGACATGGCGCGAATCGATGCTGGCAAGGTTGAGGTAACGCAACAGCCGATTGACATCCGAGAAACACTGGACGCGTCGTTGGGCGACTTCCTTCCACTCAAGGACGGACGTAAGCTCTTCGTAGAGATCGATCCTCCGTCGCCCCCTGACATACAAACGGATGCGACGATCATCCGTCAGGTTGTGAGGAATCTCGTAGGGAATGCCATCGACCATACTCCACCAGGCACGGCGGTTTCAATCACAGTTGCTGTTCGATTGGAGGCACTGGCCATAACGATCGACGATGATGGTCCGGGCATCGATCCCACCGAGCTTGCAAACATCTTTGATCGATTTGTTCGTGGACCACGATCTACAGGTAGCGGACTCGGTCTCTCCATCGTGCGAGGTTTGGTAGAGGCTCTCAATGGGCGTATCGTTGCAGGACGTTCACCCATGGGTGGTGCACGGTTCACCGTAACGATTCCCCTTGCGCCGCAGTAGATGACCCCATCACTTCAACTTCTTATCGTGGACGACGACGCGCCAATTCGGCGTGTGATACGGATAGCTGCGGAAGCAACTGGCTATCGTGTTGAGGAGGCTGAGTCTGTCCAAGAGGCGCGAGTGAAGGCTGCCTTCATTCAGCCTAACATTGTCATACTCGATCTTGGTCTTCCGGACGGAAGTGGATTGGACGTGTTGCAGTCGCTTCGAACGTGGACCTCTGTGCCCGTCCTTGTGCTTACCGCGCAAGCAGACGACGCCATGATCGTCCGCGTTCTCGATGCAGGCGCGGATGATTACATCGTCAAGCCGTTCTCAATGCCTACGCTATTGGCACGTATGCGTGTTGCACTCCGCCATCATGCCAGCATCGAAACCGGTGAATCGCGGCGAACGATCGGCCCCCTGTCCATAGACTTCGCTGCTCGTGTGGTAACGAAAAACGGAGAAGAAGTCCACCTCACATCAACCGAGTATGATCTGCTAGCTCTGCTGTGCAAACATGCCGGACGTGTCCTTACACACTCCTTTATTCTCAATGCGATATGGGGCTCATCAAACGAAGATCCCCAGATCGTCCGCGTCTTCATCCGACAACTACGCGCCAAGATCGAATCAAACCCAACACACCCAACCCTCATTCGAACAGAGATCGGCGTTGGCTATAGGATGGAAGAAGGATAGTTACTTAGTTACTTGGTTACGAGGTTACGGGGTTACGGAGATTCTCTGTTCGCTATTCGCTATTCGCTATTCGCTATTCGCTATTCATTAAGGTTTTGTCAAGGTGCATCCCACCTCCCCTTCCCTGATGTTGCATCCGTTCAACTACCTCTCGGAGAACGGCGATGATCATCAAGAAGCTTCTCGGATATGTTTTTATCATCGTGTTGGCGCTGTGCCTAGCCCCTTATCTCAGATCACAGCCCGGACCAATGACGGTGCACGAATGGGCGTCGATCACCATTGAAGCCTATGTGAATGGGGAACGGGCGAATCCGGAGATCGTGGATGTGGAGATCTCAGCTCCTGCCGGACGTACTACACGGGGTCGAACACGATTCGATAGTCTCGACCCAGGTTCCTATACCATCGTTGCTCGCATTGGTCCGTACGTTGGGACGAAACGTGTGATCGCACGTGCAGGCGAATCCACCACGGAACGTATCTACATGTCCGAAAGTGGACGTGATAAACAGGTAGCGCGGATCATCCTCCGTGATGCTGTGTTCAAAGAGCCGATGACGGATCACAGTGTGCAGTTCGATTCGGATAGCTCTGTTACAACAGATGCTGAAGGTGGTGTTACAAAGACCCTTGTTACGCCCGGGACGTCCTTCACGATCACCGGACTGGTTCAAGGGAAGCGGTCATTCGTGGGCAGGGTGACAACAGTCCCCGGAGCAACAATGCGATACATAGTGGAGGTGGCGAGCGATTATTGGCAAAATCCAATCACAAATGGACTCCTCGCCTGGTATCCGATGAACAGTGGTGCTGACACTCTCAAGGACGCCAGTCCATTTCATAGAAACGGTACATACGGAAGTTCACAGCCCACGGAATGTGTGGATAGGCATGGGGCGAATGGTGGCGCACGATTCTTTTCGAATGGGACGGATGCTGCAGTAGTGCCGGATAGCGCCTGGCAATGTTCGTTTCCGATGACCGTGAGTTTCTGGATCAAGGTCGACAAAAGAACCGCTGAAACGTCCTTTTTCCTTGGCAAGTACCTTCACCCAAACGGCGAAGGATGGTCGGTCTTCTTTGAAGGCGAGAGGCTCTGCGCCGGCTACTTCCGCTCGAACTTCAACAACTGGTCGCGCGTTAACACAGTGACCGAGATCGACTCGCTCTGGCACCATGTTGTGATCACCATTGCAAGTGATCAACTTACGTTGTACGTAGATGGTGCCCGAGCACCTGCACGTCCGTTCGCCACACCAGGAGTCTCAACAACAACTACCGAACCACTCTCGATCGGTAAGATCCGCTCAACAATCAACCATAGTATCAACGGATTCGTTGGCGCGTTCGATGATATCATGTTCTTCAACCGAGTACTAGACGAAGCGGAGATACGAAAGCTCGGAGAGTAAGTCTCTTAGTTACTAGTTACTAGTTACTAGTTACGTAGTTACTCAGTTACGGAGTTGCGGGGATTCGCTGTTCGCTGTTCACTGTTCGCTGTTCACTGTTCGCTGTTCACTGTTCGCTATTCTCCGTATTTTCCCATATGGAAATCAAAGACTCCCTCGGTAACGTGCTCGCAACAGGCGACACGATCAAGGTCATCAAGGACCTCAAAGTTGGCGGAACTAGTGTAACGCTCAAGGGCGGCCAGGTGATCAAGAAGATCCGTGTAACGGACGATCCTGATCATGTCGACTGCAAGGTTGACGGCATCAGGATCGCCGTAAAAACAGAGTTCGTGAGAAAAGTCTCGTAACTGAGTAACTACGTAACTGCGTAACTAGTAACTAGTACCCAGTAACTACAAACACGATCTTCGTTCCCTCTGCATTCGTTGTGATGCGGGCGAGCGTGCCATTGAGATCGGTGAGGGTATGGAACGGGATGAACGTTGCGGTTTCGCCATTCTTCCAGAACATTAGACGTGAGCCGCTGACACTCAGGATCTTGCCATCGGGTAGGAAGCAGAAGTCTTCGCTTCCGGTCGGAAGATCCACAAGCGGAGTAGGGGCGTCTTCGCCCTGTGCAATGGTTGCGATCTTCCAACGTGTTGAGTCGGACTTGTCAACAAAGGCGAGTCTGCCGTCTGCGGTGACGCGCAATGTACGTCCGATATTCGATGCGAGCTGTATGGTCTGACGTGATGCGAGGTCGGCAGCGATGAGCTTAGGGGGAAGCCCCTTCTCCTCATCTCCAACGATGAAGAGGGCAATGAGGCCTTCGTCTATCCAGCAGTGATACCCAACTCTGCGCGTTGCAAGAATAGGGGCGATTGGTCTTCCACCAAGATCGTACCGCCATACTTGTTGAGATTCGGTGTATTCGTCTCCATCGGCAAGGGGCTTGCCAACACGCACAACGGAGAGACTTTTGCCGTCGTTCATGGGTGTAGGAGAGAACTCTTGCTCGTTGGTCTCCGTTACTTGTCGTGTAGCTCCCGACGTAAGATCGTACCGATAGATGTCGGTAACGCCCGTACTGTCGGAGACATAATACACGCCCTTGCCATCAGGACTGAACGACGGTTGATTGTCATACCCCGTGCGTTGCGTGATGTTCCGCACGTTGCTCACCTTCATCGATGATCGATCAAGATCGGCGATGTAGATGTCGGTGTTGGGAAGGGGCGTAGTGGAGCTGCACCCTACACACAAAACAATCAGAGTTACTAGTGACCAGTTACGAGTTACCTTCTTCGTAACTAGTATCTCGTAACTAGTAACTAGTAACTCGTAACTATTAACTAGTATCTGTAAACTAGTAGGCACGTGCAAAGAGGACGCGTTGGGAACTTGGTTTGCCGGTCTTGATGCAGACGCCGTTCTCTTGCGGGTTGTTGAGCGGGATGCAGCGGATGGTGGCCTTTGTCTCTTCCTTGATGAGGTCTTCGGTCTCCGGTGTTCCGTCCCAATGAGCACTCACAAAGCCCCCTTTACCATCGAGCGTTGCAACAAACTCTTCCCATGTATCAACGCGTGTGATGTGTTCGTCGCGGAAGGCCAACGCGCGGTTGTACATCGACTTTTGGATGTCATCAAGAAGGGCAGAGATGTGATCGGCAATGCCTTCTACAGCAACGCTAGACTTCTCACGTGTGTCCCTGCGTGCTACTTCGATCGTGCCGTTGGCGAGATCGCGCGCACCGAGTCCGAGTCGGACAGGATATCCGAGTTTCTCATACTCAGCGAACTTGTATCCCGGACGATTCTGATCGTCATTATCGATCTTCACACGAATGCCCTTTGCACGCAACTCGGCTGCGATCTTGTCTGCTACTTCGGTGAGTTCAGGAAGGGGCTTTGGGATCGGTACGATCACTACCTGTGTTGATGCAAGCTTTGGCGGGATCACCAGACCTTCATCGTCGGAATGCGCCATGACAAGAGCGCCCATCAGACGTGTGGAGACGCCCCATGACGTGGCCCAAACATATTCCAACGTGCCTTCCTTGGATGTGAACTGCACATCGAATGCCTTGGCAAAGTTCTGACCAAGAAAGTGCGACGTGCCGGCTTGCAATGCCTTGCCGTCTTGCATCAACGCTTCAATGCAATACGTGTCTTCAGCGCCTGCAAACCGTTCGTTGGCTGTCTTCACACCCTTGATCACCGGCATTGCCATCCACTCTTCAGCGAACGTGGCATACACGTCGAGCATCTTCCGTGTTTCTTCGATCGCTTCGTCGCGCGTTGCATGTGCGGTGTGACCTTCTTGCCAGAGGAATTCAGCCGTGCGGAGGAAGAGTCGCGTGCGCATCTCCCACCGAACAACATTCGCCCACTGATTGATGAGAAGGGGCAGATCACGATACGATTGGATCCAGTCCTTGTAGGTGTTCCAGATGATCGTCTCCGACGTTGGACGAATGATCAACTCTTCGTCGAGCTTCGCATCCGGATCAACGATCACACCGGAACCATCCTCAGCATTCTTCAGACGATAGTGCGTAACAACGGCACATTCCTTGGCAAAGCCCTCAATGTGGGCGGCCTCCCTGCTCAAGAAGCTCTTGGGGATCAACAACGGGAAGTAGGCATTCACATGCCCCGTCTCCTTGAACATACGGTCGAGTTGATCTCGCATGTTCTCCCAGATCCCAAAACCATACGGCTTGATGACCATACAGCCCTTTACGGCTGAATAATCAGCAAGCCCGGCCTTGCGAACCAGGTCGATGTACCATTGGGAATAATCTTCTGCGCGGGATGTTATCTCTTTGCTCATGCACAAAGATATCCGCTAAACGCTATTCCAAAACCCCCATGACTGCGTCATGGGCTACAAACTTCAATGAAAATCACTATTCTAAACCCACGACTTCGTCGTGGGCTACAAACTTCAATGAAATTCGCTATTCGCTATTCGCTATTCGCTGTTCTGCGTTCGCTATTCTACTGTTTTCCATCGAACAGATACACCAGCTGCCCATCCGGCGATTGAAAGATCGCATTGCCGATGCGATTGTCGGCTGTGGGAATCTCTTCGATCGGTGTGAGCCCCAGCTGCTTGATGCGTGCGATGCGTTGCTCCATGTCCGGCATGAAGTAGGTAAATGCAAGGCTGGCGATATCCCTGTCCTCGTGGATGCCGATCTCAATGCGTTCGTCACCCATATTCACATACGGATACGGAACGGAGTCGCCCCTTACCGGAGCAAACCCTAGATCTAGCCACCAGTTCTGTTCATCGCGAAGTTTTGTAGCACTGGTGCTGAATTCTGTGAAGTTGCCACAGACGGGGTTGAGTGCGCCGGTGGCTTTGAAGTCGTCCTCCATGGTCGAAGGTCGCACAGCCAGGTAGACGCTATTGGGAGAGCGGAGGCGAAGTTCTTTGTAACTCGGACCTTCAAGATCGAAGGTGGTGAGGATCGTGAGCGAGTCGAGCTGGGCCTTCAGACGTTTGATGTTGTCACAGCGGTAGACGATGACGGGTGACGGTTGATTGGTCTTCACAAGCGTGATGATGACCTGTCCATCGGAGAGGGTGATGGCAGAATCGATCTTGTCTTCCGGTCTTGATAGGGGGCTGAATCCAACCTTTGTCCACCACGCCATGGATTGCAGAAGATCTTTGACGCTGACGATCACGCGCGTGTGTGAGCCGATGATGGCCTTGGGCATCATCGATGAAGTCTGCGCCACTGTTTGTGAACACAAACCTGTGAAAACAACGACGAGGATCAATAGTAGTCGCACTGTCAAGAATTATCTCCTGAGAACAATGGCATGTCTGGCGTTGGTGCAGTGAGTCCGAGGTGACGGTAGGCAAGGGGCGTAGCAATACGCCCGCGAGGCGTCCGCTGGAGGAATCCTTGCTGGATCAAGAACGGTTCATACACCTCTTCAAGTGTACCGGGTTCTTCACCAACCGCTACGGCAAGTGTCGAAATGCCCACCGGTCCGCCCGCGAACTTCTCAATGAGGGCCGAAATGATTCGCGCATCCATCTCGTCGAGTCCGAACTCATCCACATCCAAGGCTTGGAGTGCAAGACGGGCGATCTCCAACGTCACAACACCCGTGCCTTTTACGTCGGCAAAGTCGCGCGTGCGACGCAGGAGTCTGTTGGCAATGCGAGGAGTTCCCCGCGACCTGCGTGCGAGTTCATTCGCCCCCTCCACATCGATCTGTGCGTTGAGGAGTCCGGCACTGCGGACGATAACACGTGCGAGTTCTGCTGCATCGTAGTAGTCAAGTCTGTTCGTTATCCCAAAACGAGATCGTAAGGGGGCTGTGAGCAGTCCTTGTCGTGTTGTGGCGCCGATGAGAGTGAATCGTGGCACAGAGAGCTGGATGGAACGTGCTGCCGGACCGGAATCGATCATGATGTCCAGGCGGAAGTCTTCCATGGCCGAGTAGAGGTACTCTTCGACAACGGGCGAGAGTCTGTGGATCTCGTCGATGAAGAGGATGTCGCCTTCTTCAAGACTTGTGAGGAGTCCGGCAAGATCCCCCGGTTTTTCCAACACCGGACCCGACGTGATCTTGATCTGCGCGTCCATCTCCCGAGCGATGATATGCGAGAGTGTTGTCTTGCCAAGTCCGGGCGGACCCGTGAGCAACACATGGTCCAATGCCTCGCCCCTTCCCTTCGCAGCAGCGATAAAGATCTTGAGGTTCTCTACGATCTTCGGCTGTCCGGTGAAATCCGAAAACGTAGCCGGACGCAATGCTGCATCGGCATCATCATCTACGCGGACCCGCGGATCCGTCTGTTCGTTCTGTCTGCTCATGTAGAAGAAAGTTACGGAGTTACTATCGTCCTGACGTATAGATGTTCGACGCAGTCACGGCAACGATGCCGTCATAGCCGCCGTAGTCGAGCTCGCGGTAGTAGGCGAAGGCAACGAAGCTGTTGGAGGCGGAGGCGGTGTTGCCTTCGAATTCTTCGTAGGTGAGATCGAGGATCTGGTCGGCGTCGGCGCTGAGGCGACCGGTGGCGTAGAGGTAGTTGTGTCTGCCGCGACGTAGCCATTGCCGACATCGGTAGAGTCGCAGCTCTTCGTCGAAATACATCATCCACGACTTGTCGGGCTTCCACTGATTGAACGACCCCACAACGAACACGTCATCTTCACTTGGTCCGCCAGGTGCGGGATCAAGAAGTATCTCCACTGGCACGTATTCATCGCTGTACCCGGAGATCATGGTTGTCACAAGAGCGCCATCATCAGAACGTTCGTAGAACATGCCGTTGCGACGGAGATCGCTAAGAGGCATACGAACGGGTTGACCGGTAAAGGGGTATCGCGACTGATCGGAGAGATCAAGAATGCGGTATTCATTCTGTGCGGGAAGTCGTGATACACGGAACACCTTGCCGCCATTCAGAATTCCAACAATGGCACTGCCTATACCGCGAGGGTTCACATCCCACGGAGCACGCTCGGAAACAATGAAGGGTTCGTTCCATCGATTGTTGCGGTAGAACGTTACGGTGTGAAGGTTGTTGGTGAGGAGATCACCGGTTGGCTCAGTAACAGTGGCTTCGATGGTATAGGCGATGGAGCTTACACGTTTGACGGGTTCGTAGAAGTCCGTCATAAAGGCCAGCGACATGGCTGCGCGTTTCTGCACGGCAAAGATCCTGGTCTGACCCAACACGGCATCGGTGTTGAGATCGTGGAGCGTAACGAGCCAGTTGCCGCTGAAACGAAGCGATGTTTGAGGGTTTGGGATCTGCATCTTCCCGCGATATCGATAATACTTGGATCGCTCGGGAGCGAGTGTCCAATCGACGATACTTGAGCGGTTGGTTACATCCGTAAGAAAGCCGTTATCGTCGGGCGACCAATCGGCCTTGCAATGCGTGATGCGCGCGTAGACATTGGGAATGGTCTGCGCAGTGAGATCGAACTCAATGGTGGCAAACTCTGAACCCACGTTCTTGTCGACGTCCTTATCCATCATCACGATGGGTGGCAGACTCTCATTATTGCCGCCGTATGCGCGGATCATG
This sequence comes from Ignavibacteria bacterium, assembly GCA_016707005.1. Taxonomy (NCBI): domain Bacteria; kingdom Pseudomonadati; phylum Ignavibacteriota; class Ignavibacteria; species Ignavibacteria bacterium. Next base: position 814,193 of record JADJIQ010000002.1, on the reverse strand, counting down.
CGCACAGTTGGGATCTCATCCTGGGACCAACCAATGGTTGATGCCACAACAAGTCCAACGAGCACCCATCGGATCATCCGCGTAAGGCCTTCATCGTCTCGCGAGCACGAAGACGGTTTTCTCTGCGGATGGCGGCTTCTTCGAACCGACGTTTCTCGTCATCCGTTACGGGCTCGAGAGGAGGTGCGGGAAGGGGCTTGCCATATTGATCAATGGCCACAAACGTGAGATAGGCTTCCGACGTACGTGTACGGGTGCCATGCAACGGGTCTTCGCGCCAAACCTCAACGTACACTTCCATCGATGTGCGGAAGGCACGGGTAAGAACGGAGCGGATGTGGACCACGTGACCGAGTTTGATCGGCTCGTTGAAACTGATCTCGTCTACTGATGCTGTTACGCAGACCTTGCTGCTGTGGCGTTGCGCGCTGAGCGCTGCGGCGATGTCCACCCAGTGCATAAGGCGTCCGCCAAGGAGATTGCCAAGGTAATTGGTGTCGTTCGGGAGCACAAGCTCCGTCATGACAACGACGCTCTCTTCAGGGGTTTTCACGGAAGTCCTTTTTCAATTTCGTCAACATCGTCCTTGAGCTGCGGATCCTTCACCATTCGACGATACATCGCGATCAATGTGCGTGCATCATCGTTCTTCTCCTGCCACTCAAGGATCTGCAGCTTCAGTACCATTGCCTTTTCGAGCCACTTGGAGTCGGGGTATTCATCAATGATCGCATCAAGATGAATCGAAGCTGCACGACGTGCCTGGGTGCGCATGTAGTGTTCGGCGATGATCCAGTTCCGCTCAGCAAGTCGGTCTCGCAGTTCCCGTGTGCGCACGGCTGCCTCGCGAGAGAGCGAGTCGCTCATGAACATCGCTTGATAGTCTGCATAGGCCTGCAAGGCCTTGCGCGTATTCTCTTGATCGCGGTCAGCCGGCAACGAGATCTTGTCGTAGCAGAGTGCGGTCTTGTACATCGCAGGTCGTACGAACTCACTCGACGGATAGGAACGTCTGATCAGATTGTAATTGAACGCCGCCATGATGAACTCACCGCGTTCGAACGTGATCTCAGCCAGATAATACTGGGCGTCGTCGGCGTATTGGGATGCGGGGTATTGAAGTTTGATCACTTCCATACCCGACTGAGCATCAAGCCAATCGCCGTCATCGTAGGACTTCTTGGCACTGGCCCAAACATCGTCTACAGTCCGCTGCTTCTTTGCCTCGTCAGACGATGCACAAGAGAAGAGCGAAATAGCGAAAAGGGCAAGAAATATTCGGTAGGGGGCTGGCATAGACCGCAAAGATAACGGATGGCGACGGGAGGTATTGGCTTCAATAGCCAAGACTTGCCAATTGAGTGCGGTCATTGCGCCAATCATTTCGGACCTTGACGTAGAGCTCCAAGAACACCGGCATGCCAAGATGCTGCTCAATTGTGGCTCTGGAAGCCTCTCCAACCTGTTTCAACGCACCACCCTTGGCACCGATGAGGATGGCCTTCTGGTTCTCGCGCTCAACAACGATATCTGCAGCGATGTACCACTTGCCCCCTTCACGCTCCTTGAACTCTGCGATGGTGACGTCGGCAGCGTAGGGGATCTCTTCGGAGAATTGCTTGAAGATGGCCTCACGAATGAACTCGGCAACGAAGAACCTGTCCGGCTGGTCCGAGACGATCTCCGTGTCGTACTGAAACTCACCTTCCGGCGCGAGTTCACACAAGAGCTTTACAAGATCTTCCACAAAGGTGGTGTCCTTGGCGCTGATGGCAATGGCCTTGGCGAAGAGTCCGCTCAGACGTGCTTGTTCCATCAGGACGGCAGCTTCCTTGGGCACGCCGAGGACATCCATCTTGTTGAGGACGAGGATCACCGGCACTTTGCGCTTTGTGATGGCATCGGACCACATTGGGTCGATGACATTTCCGCGCTCAAAGGCCTTCTTGACGTCCACGATCACGCAGATGATGTCCGCTGCATCCAGCGACTCATCCACATAGCCCATCATGTGCTTCTGCATCCGATACTTTGGAGCAAGAAGTCCGGGAGTATCAAGAAAGACCAGCTGTGTATCGCCTTCAGTGTGAATGCCCAGGACACGTTTCCGTGTTGTCTGTGGCTTATTCGTAACGATGCTCAGGTGCATGCCCAGGATGGCATTCATGAGCGTAGATTTTCCGGCGTTGGGTCGTCCCACCAGGGCGATGGTTGCGAAACGTGTCACTCTGCCTCGGTTGGTTGCGGTTGGAACGTCACGTCGGGATGGGCTTCTATCCACGCACGTTCTCGCTCAATGATCTCTCGGATGGCCGGTTTCATGAACTGATCATCGGGAACGAACCTGCACAGCGCGCGGGCAAGGATCACTGCTGCTGCTTCTGGGGGCATGGAGCGGTTGAGAATGATCAGACGTTGCTCGTGGACAACACAGGCGCCGCCACGGAATGTGCCGGATTCGCGCCGAACGTTGTAGTCAAGCGACTTCGCAAGTGCCATCAATTCTTCGAGAAGCTTTTCTGCCTTCATGATTTCGTTTGATCCGCGTTAGGTCGTTGCAAGGGGCGTATGGTACAGAACAGGATCATCGTGAGCGCGGCAAGCAGGGACATGCCCAGCAAGATGTTCACTGTTGTGTTTGTATAACGGTTCAGAAAGGCCGCAATGATCTCCGCCGGCTGCGCCAAAGGCATACCCGTGGTTCGGTCAAAGAACGTCCAGAGTCGGTAATCCTCCCACGCCACGTAGGCTTGGACAGGGATCAAGAGCATGAGAAGCACGGCCGACATCAACAGCCATCCATGGGTGCGGAAGGACCTGCGGACGATCACTGCCGTCCCCACGCCTCCAACCGTTGCCAAGAGGAAGGACCATCCGGTCCACCCACCAAGCAACGTGAATAGCCAGATCGTGTGTACACGAACTGCCTCGGACTGTGTCGGCTTAAAAACGAGGGTCCCGGGAACGAAGACGTCAAACCCTACAACCATCCGGGCAATACTGGCACCTAACCAGATCACACCACCAACCGCAAACAACGAGAGAAAGACCCTGAAAGGCCAGCCGTTAAAACTCATTTGCGAAGTTACTCAGTTACCAGTTACCAGTTACTAGTTACAAGTTACTAGTTACCGGATTCGCGGTTACCCTGTCCCTAGTAACTAGTACCTAGTAACTAGTAACTGACTTACTAGTAACTATAATACACCTTCGTGAGCCACTTCATCGGGTCCTTCTCGGTTCCGGGATCGCCTACATACTCTTCGAAGGGGGCTGAGCGGGCTGTTTTGCCGTGTTCTTTGAGCCAGGCCAGACATGCGGTATGGGCCATCTCAGAGTCTTCATACGGACCGTAGTAGTGAGCGATGATCATTGGCCCCTTGTCGAGGATGACAGGGTGGATGGCCTCGTTGCCCTTAGCAGGTGCCTTGATGGGGATCACTGCTTCCATATCTGTTGTCTTGCCATCCCAGGTGTGGTAGATGGCCATTGGGTAGCCTTCCATGGTGATGTTGTTCTGGGCCATGAACTGCATGATGGCTCCGTAGTGCTTTGCCAAGGTTGTTCCGATCTCGGAGGCCTTGATGGTTGAGCGGATGCCCAGACCAAAACCACCTGCGCAGTTGTATTCTTCCATCTGGACGATTTTGCCCATCGCGATCTTTTTGGCTGGGGATGACATGCTGGCAATGCCTTTTTCGAAGTCAGGGCCAACCATCAGATCAAGCATGACGTTGAACCACCGTGAGAAGATGTTGCCCTTGGCGTCGGTATCCAGTGTCCACGTGACCTCGGTGCCGTTGCCCTTCGGTGTAAATGTGAACGTTGCCAACGCGGGTTCCATCTGGCCAAAGACAAGGTCGATCTCGATCTTCTCTGGTGTAGAGGATGCGATGGTGTAGGAGCCATTGTCGAGCTTTTCACTGACCCACGTGTATTTGGCCCCGACACCCTTGGTAGGACCAGAGAATGTGAGGACTGCATTGGTATCCATGGCAAGCCACGGTGACCAGCTCTTGATCAAACTCAGGTCGTTGACAAGTGCTTTGACCTGACGTGGTGATGCGTCCACAAAACCAGTGCGAGCCACATGCCCCTTGTCAGAGAGAAGGAGTCCGCCAACAACAACGATGAGGATGATGCTGGCGATGACGATGCCGATCCACTTGAGGAGTTTCATAGAGTGCTAGATTGTTAGAGTGCTAGATTGCTAGAGTGCTAGATTGTTAGAGTGCTAGATTGTTAGAGTGCTAGATTGCTAGAGTGCTAGAGTGCTAGAAGAGGGGGAGGACGTCGGCGTAGACGATGCGGCGGTCGAGGGTGAATTCCATGTCGCCCCCTCCACTTGCTGATTTGAGGCCGAGGCTGCCTTCACGTTTGCGATTGTCAAGCGGATCGGAGTAGAACTGTTCGTACTCCTTGATCACAACGCGATGTTGTACTCCGTCGATGCCACTTGGAACGCGAAGGGTGCCGCCCCACATGTTGGCGGCGGAGAGTCGGTCGAGACGTTGTGTTGTGACAGGTGTCCAGCCGATGTCTTCACCGCCGGCGGCGGCATCACGTTTTTCGATGGTCACTTCAATATCACTTCCGGTCTGACCGGTGGTGTTGATGCGATAGGTTGGACCTACCACCTGAATGTTGATGGATTGGCGGTCTGTATCGATGGTCGCAGTTGCTTGACGGTCAGGTGCGAGCTGACAGAATTCAGAGAGTACTGCACGTGAGCAATACACGTCTCTGCCCGTTGAATCATCATCAAGCGAATATGGCTGGAAGCGCACAAGGGCAAGACGAATGAACGGGTAGTAGGACTGGCCGGGGTCGATCGTTACGTCGCAATACCAGAGCTGACGGTCTTCGTCGTACTTCGGTTTGTAGGCAACCACTGTGAATCGCTCTGTTATGCCAAGCTCTTCGAGACTCACACCGCTCTCTACATGATCGGCATCGCTGAAGTTTGCAACAACGGGTGTGGAATCTGATGGAGTTGGCGCACTGAGCCACACGGGATCAAGTCCCCACTGCGTTACAAATGGTGAGTGACTCTCCGGAATATCCACCTTCACATTTGTAAGTCCGCTCAGCACGGTGCCTTTCGATGCGCCAATGCCAAGCCCCTTACTGTAGAAGTTGCCCTTGAAGTCTTTGCCACCACCACCGCCACTGCCGGGCTTGTACTTCTGTCCGGTGTAGAGAATGATGCCTACCATCTCTTCGTTGCCGGAGGAGTACCATGGACGTTCCATCCAAATGCGAAGTCCACCACCTTTGCGAGTTGACGTAACAGAATTGCCTACAAGCTTCTTCTCTTCCTCCACCCATGTGAATGATGGGATCACATAGAGAAGCTTCACAGAATCCGGACGTTTCGTGCTGAGGACGTGGAGTGCCTTGCCGATGCCCTTGCGTGTGAGGTTCGCAGGATCTTTGCGAAGTGACTCTGCCAGATACTCACGGAACCGCGTAGTTGCCGTAGGTACATAGGTGATGTGACGATGTTTTGTATCACCAAACTCTTGCGTCTTCTCGTTCGAAAGTTTGTCAACGAGTCTGTCTTCAACATGCTGCTCGTAGAAGTATGACTGTTGTTGAAGATCTTCCGGACCCTTCTTGTTCAGGTTGTCTTCCTTCATCAGCCACTCGGCATTCATGTCGATCTTCTGTGTTGTACGCCCATGAACATACGTCTCGGTGATGTCGATGGTGGCATTCGTCGACCCAAAATCACGAAGTGCAACCTTGGCCGTTTTCACTTCCGGTTTTTTAAGGGGCTTCTGTGTTGCGTGGACAAGATGCAAGGTCCTGCCCGGTGTGATCAACCAATTCAAGCCGCGTGATGCTGCCGCCATTGCGCCGGCTGCGATCCCAGCCGCCTGAAGTGTGCCCTTGTGTCCAAGGAGAGAAAGGTTGATGTCTGCGTCTGCTTGCTTTTCACCCAGTGAGCTACTGAAGAGGATCCAGGCCTGCTCACCCTTTGGCAGAAGGATCGTGAGCGTGCGTTGTGCGGCATCCCATGTTGGTGCGCCGGTTCCTTCGGCAAGCTTGATGATGATGCTTCTGATCTCCGGCCACACATCCATGCCATCAAAGACAATAGATGCCACGCCGGTAGCAGAGCTGATGCTTGCCATGTTCACACCGGAAAGCGTCACTTCCATGAGCTGTCCGGCCGTAACACCGGGAACACCACTGAGCGTGAGTCCTCGTGCAAGCGGATCCGGCAGATATGGCGGCGCAGCGGATGCACCGGGCACATACGGATAGTTGATCGCGTTCTCTTTAGCGTCGCCTGCCGGTGGAACGTTGTCTGTTGCTTCGGGCTTGAGGTCTCCGGTAACAGTACGTGTATACCAACGTGAAGGGAGTTGACCGCTCTTCTTCACGATGAGGTCGTACGTTGTTACGTCGCCCTTGAGTTTGCCGGTAGGTGTTACGTCAAAGAGTCCGTGACGTTCACAAGTCTGCTGCGCGGCAAGGGGCGGATAGACGTGACGTTCCGAAACTTCTGTTGTAGCTACTTCATCAGCATCGTTCTCGCTGGCATTGTAGTTGCGAACCACCATACGTTCGAGCGACTCGCCTTCCACAGGATGTTTGCGAAGAGCAAGCATCGGAGAAGAGATCGGATCCCAACGCAGATACCGCACAAGAGCAGTAGTGCATGAGATGTCGTCGGGGGCGAGCTCGTTGAGCAACGGACCGTTGCCAACAACATCCACCACACGTGCACGCATGCGATAGCCTCTGCCATAGCGCAAACGCGGGAGGGAGTTCTTGACGACTGTTACTGCCGACTCAATCTGGTACTCAAACGTGGCAGGTGGCGATGCCTTCTTCTGTTCTGGTGCTAACTCATCTTCTACACCAATGTGTTGTCCGATGAGTGGCGCTACAAGACTCCAACCTTCCCACTGCATCACAGTTTCGTGGGCATAGAGGGCGCGCATCGACGGCGTATCATCGGAACCAACCGGACGTGAGGCGCCAAACGTCATCACACCTTCTTCATCAAGCACAGTAACGCCGGTTGTCTTCAAGTCGCCCGTTGCTTTTGGGAAGGTATACGTTGCGTTCCGTCGCATCAATGAGTGCCACTTCTTCGAAACGTCGTCCCACACATCCACGCGGAATCCACGCAGAAGGTCATCCGCATACAGCGTTACCTCTGTATTCGCAACGATCTTGTTGTAGTTCTGGGCATTCCTGATGATGGCTTTGGCGAGCTTCAAACCGCGATTGACGCGGATGAGTTGCAGACCTGTGCCACGCACCGTTGGAGGCGATGCATCGGACGCAGAATCTCTTGTGTTGAAGGTCTTCTTTGCTCGATGCATCATGCCGCGAGTGTACTGCAGCGTCTTGATCGCAGCTGCATCTACATCGACCTGGATGATGTCGAAGTGACTCGCATCATCGAGGCAAAGGACAGCCCCCTTGATCTCAGACTCGGGTAGGGGGCGAGGCAGGAACTGCCAATATTGCGGTGAACCAGAACGATCAAGTCGATAGGCTACCCAGGGCGATGTGTTCTTTGTGCCGGGGAGTTGTGGGGATGGAAAATCGACGAGACAACGGACCTTGCTTACGTCATCAAACCCACTCGGGATCTCAAACTCCACATGCTGAACGATGCCGAGCTTGCGAAGCATGATCGGATACTCGCGCATGAGCGAGACCACTTGATGGAAGTCGTAGGATGGGCGTGCGATCTTGGCACGCTCTACGCGACGTTGCACCTTGGCCCCTTTGCCAACACCCGGCTTGTCCTTGCTGTAATTGCGTGCTGTGTGAAAGACCTCGGCCATGAGGAGTCCGCCAACAGGAGACGTCATGTTAACCGGACGATACATCATCGTCTCGGGGCTCGACGGAACTTCTACCTGACCGCCCTTGATGCCACGTACGGGGTTCTTGGATGTCTCGCTTTGGTTGAGGCTCTTGGCTGTTTGCGCCATGCCGTCTTTTTCGAAGGCACTCTTGAGCTGACGCAGATTATTCTCTTCTTCATCATTCGGTGTGAGATCCTTCATGAGGTCCATCACCTTTGGGAGTGCGGCAGGACCACCAAAGCTTGACTTTGTGTCCTTGGCTACAGACTTGATCATCTCGATCTTCGGTGCTGTTGCGAATTCCTTTGCCAGCTTCACGTAGGCAGAATTCACGGATGCCAGTACACCCTTCACCGGGAACGACACGAGCTTGTAGTTCGTAAATGGCTTGTATTCGAATGGATTGACAAGCGTGGTCTTCTGAAAGATCGCCTTCCATGTCTCTGAATCTGCGATTTCGTTCTTCACGGTCATCGCCGATGGCTTCACCTTTAGTCCATCAAAGTCGAGTGCGATCTTGATATTCTTGAGTGTCTCCGGCCAATCGATCCAATCCGGATAGTCCGCCAACGTGCGTGGCTGTGTTGTGGCCTCTTGAAGTTTTGGCGTTACGCTGATCGCAACAGAGAGATACGTCCGTCCGTCGCGTTGTTCAACGTCATACGGTACGGCCAACCATTGGAGTTCCTGTGTAGCCATGATATCAGGCCTCCTCATATTCGAAGCTTGAACAATACAGTTCCCATAGCGATGGCTCTGGGAGTGCGTCTTTGAACGTTGGGTCGCCGTCTGAGCCCTTAAGCTGACGTTCCACCGTTACACCAACACTGAAGCTGATGAAGAGGATCTCGATCTCCACTTCGATCGTGGCAACACCAAAGACCTTGCCGTTGCTTTGCCACGTGAGCTTCAATTCAAAGAGAAGGCTTATGCGAATCAAACCAAGTATGGAAAGATTTCCCGTGAGACGGAAGTAGCCCGTGAGTTCGGACTGTTCTACCATCTTGCCTTCGATCTCTTTCGATTCGAGTTTGTAATAGACGCCGGCCATCACACTTGCACCGCCGGAGGCCACGCCGCAGTCGAATCCGAAGTTGCCACCGAATTCAAATGCAGCTTCGAGCATACGCACGCCGGACGGTGTGATCTCGATGCCGAAGAATCCGCCCCCTGCAAACATCATGATCGTCAGGCGGAACGGATTGTCCTTGGTGCAGAATGCGAAGTAGGCGGAGAACGGACGTCCATCGAACGGAATGGTGATGCTCATGATGAAGGCCATGTTCTGCAGAGAGAACACGCCAACGGTCACATTGGGCAGACCGATCGTAAGGGAGGCCGTGATGCCTGATGGCAATACGTTGAAGTCGAATGAGAAGCCAACCCCACCGCCGCCGCCGCCCTTTGGAATGAGATCCTTGAGCTTGTTGACAAAGGAGAGGGGGCCTGCAAACTCCACACTTGCAATGTCGGGGTTGATCGATGGTTTCTCACCGATCTTCGCCGAGAACGACAGCTTGTTGAACGTGATGATGAGGAACTGTGCAGCACCATCACCGATGAGGTTGATGATAAAGTTCGACAGCGATCCGTAGAGTTTCACTTCCGGCGGATCGAGGTTGAGCTTCTTGATGAACTCAGCCTTGAGATACAGAATAGCTTTGTCGTCCTTATCGGTTGCTCCCGGATCACGTGGCATCAGAATGTTGCCAGGGGAACCCTTGATCTCCGTCTGCCATTCGTACACAAGTTGAAGACCCTTCTTCAACCCTTCGAGTGCACCTGCAACTTCTTTGTATTTCTCTGCTGCCTCGTTACCGGCCTCGATAAGGGGCTCCAGGGCTTTATCGATCTCGGACTTGAGTTCATTGATCTTATCGTCGATCCGTTTTTTCCATTCCTTGATGCGATCTTCAGCGGCCTTCTTTCCTGCATTGATGTAGCCTTGGATCTCGCTCTTCACGGCATCAACTTCGGCCTTGAGTGCAGCCTTTGCGGCGTTGACTTCTGCCGCGACATCAGCAACGAGTTTCTCCGCCTCTGCCTTTACTTCATCTGCCTTGGCCTTGATATCATCAATGTCGTCCTTGATCCCGAAGTCGTCCTTCTTATCAAGGCCAGGCATCTTGTCCATGTTGTTCAGAATGCCCTGAACAAAATCAAGGACGTCCTTGAGAGTGATGTCGCCCAAGATCTTGCTGTTCAGCAAGCCGGCGAAATACTCCATCGGATCGAAGTTCCCCACTGCGGCAGCAGAGTTCGCAAGGTCATTCACCTTGCCTTGGATCGGCCCCATCAAACGAGAGAGTGCATCAACACCAATGCTTGGTGCTGCCAAGCCCCCTCCCTTATCCGACTGAGCTCCGAAGTCCATGTTCAATGCGTCTTGAAGCGCAAGGAACATCTGTGTTGGATTCTTGATGTCGTTGACGTTGACGCTTGCGCCCTTGGCAACGGCGGCCCCGGCCTCGAAGGCATGGGCGAGGTATTTCTCGTAGAACTTGACGGTGTTTGTGCCGCTGGTGCCGAGGAGTTCTTGGACCTTCTCGATGGCAACCGTCGACTTCTCCATGCGCGGGAAGAACCGCGGTGTGTTCACCGGGATCTCGTTGTTCGCATATCCGTGAAGGTAGAACTTCGCCGTGGGGAAGGAGGTGTCGCCACGTTTGATCGACGGAGCAAAGGCAACCTTCTGACCGTTGATCTCTACGGTTCTGCGTGACATCTGCTTTACATACGAACTTGCATCGCCAGAGCCATTCTTGTTGCCACTGAACGTTTGCAACTTGCTCACGCTGCCCGAACCCGCGCAGTCTGGCGAAGTGAGGAAGGCTAGGGGCACACTGAACTGAACGGTGTTGTTGTCCCAGTCCGTTGCGATGCAGTTCCATCGCACATCTTGCGGCGCTCCGCCGCCAATGCTGAACATCGGCCAGAAGCTGTTGCTGGAGAACAGTGTGTCATCTGATTCAATAAGGGGCTTTGGGAGCTCCAAGTTCGGCGTCATCTTCGTTGTGATGGTTACGCGACGGAACGGGAACTCTCTGCCTTCATACTCCATGCCGTCGAGTCCGTCAGCCGGAAACTCGCGAACGGGCTCCTTGAGAATGATGAACATGCGCTGCATGAGATATGCCGCCATGTCTCCGCGTGGTGTCCGCACGAACTTGCGTTCGGTCTCCTTGATCAGCGTTGCTCTGTTCCCGAACGGATAGAGGTATCCTTTGTAGGCAACGCGAACAAACGTGTCTCTTCCCTGTGCGCCGCGTTGTACCCAACCTTCTACCTCGAGATCATCATCCGGATGCGGATCCCACGAACCGGTGCCATCCATCCATGCGCCAAGCGACGTGAGCATCAGTCGTTTCACCTTGACGGGTTCGGTTTCGGTGAACTTCAGCCCGTAATTGGATGTAAGGTCTACGATCTCACTGCGGTCTCTGCGATTGAGTGAGGTGCGGAACGGACGTTCTTTGAAGATGGGCTGCATCGTGCGTGCTGTGCCGTAATCGGGCGACCAAATAGCACGAACCGTGCGGAAGTACTCTGCGTTCTCATTCACCGATCCGTCCGTGTGGCGAACACCAAGACGGGTGTGCCACAGCTCTACCTTGCGTTGGTCAGGCGTAAGCCCGCTTGACGTGCGGTGGGCGAATCCGGCGTATTTGTTCGGCGAAAGGAACAAACGGTACGGATATTCGATCGCTGTTTCGTCGAGCTCCGGCCATTTGATAGGGGGCTTTACGAGTGCAGCAGCAAGGATGTCGCTGATCGTTGAGTCGGCAAGTGATGTTGCAAGGTCTGCCTGTGATTCGAACGCCGACTTCACGCGTGACTGTTTCTTCGACGTTAACCTGCTTGATGCACCGGCATTCACCGTGTACTTCTTGCCCGTGCTGATGCCCTTCTTCTTTACATAGAGCATCGAACTCTTCGCATCCTTTACTTCTGAGTCGCCAACAGACGCATACTTCAAGAAGGTGCTTGATGCCAATGAAGAGTAGATCGATTCAACAGCAGGGGGTTTGGCACTCGGTGAAACAGCAAGAGTGAACTTCTTCCAGTCGAGCAAACCTTCAATACTGTACTTGCCGGAATACCCGGAAGGAAGCTGGAACGAAAGCCGCGACGGATGAGCCATCGCTGCATCGATCGGCGGATCGAGCAATGGTTCGTCGCTGCTCGTCTTCTTCGATTGATCTCCGGGAGGATAGGCCGATTGATCGGCGGGTTTGTCACCCGTATAGAAGAATGCGCGTTCGGCGATGTGCTGCGGTTGGAAATGAACGATGAGTCGAGACCCGCTGCCGCCGCCGGAGAATGTTCCGCCGGATTTGTTGAGTGTGATATTCTGAAACTCAAAGGTCAACACCAGCAAGTCGTCAGGACGGATCACCGTAACACGAGGATTGTTCGGCATGGTGAACTTGGCCTTGCCAAGTTTTCCGAGTGATTTCTTCACCGTGCCGGTGACGGTTGGATCCTTTACCTGCGACTGCACAGACATCGTCTGTTTGAGGTCCACCTGCAGCGATGCCAGATGCATGTGCGGTTTAGGCAACGCCGAGGGCTTTACGGACTTCGTTAACAAGGCAAGCTGGTAGAGAGGATGTGTTGTTGTGGGTTCCGTGACGGCCCCGGATACGGGGATCACATATCTCTTCAGACCCGGCGCAACAATAAGCCTCGTGATCTCCTGGCCCCTGCGCTCGATCTCGAGCGGTGGAATACCTTCTCGGTCACCCAATTCAACGGAGACACCTTCGATATGTGTCCACTCGGCACCCTTCGCATATCGTGCTACAAGGCCGTCATGGCGCCCCTTCTCCGTCATAGCCCATGCGTAACGAAGGTCACGGAGAGGAAGTGTGATCCCGGCTTCTGCTACGTTGAGAAATGTTGCCCCCTCACGTGCTGCCTCCATCATCCCAGTTGCTTGACCGTCCGATCGTATCTCCAAGGAGCACGCATCGAACGAGGTGCTGTTCGACACGAGCTGCCAGTCTGCAAGACCGGTTGGATCGATCTTTACCTCCCACGGTTGATCTCCGCGCTCAACGCGAACCAAGGACCGTTTCCCATTGGCACCGGTTGTGAGAGAGGGGGCATCCTTTGCCAGAGCCATTACTGAGCAGCGTGAACCAAGGAGCGTGCGTTTGTCTGCCGTGAGCATTGATGCTGAGGCAAATGTCAAAACCCATGATGGTCGGAACGATGCCACTCCAGAAGCGATCGCAACGGATGCATCTGCGCCGATGTGCGAATGAATGGCAGACGTGCGCAGCAGGTGTGCTGCTGACGTGTCGAGAAGCCACTGAACGAAGTCAACGCTCTCTGTGGCCCCAAGTGCTGCAAAGCGGAATGTGGCCTGAGCGCTGATCCCTCGTGAGATATGGGCTTCAACGTCGGCTCTGATCTGGGTGCCGGGGAAGAGAGCATCACGCAGCGTGACGACGATCCCGGCATCGGTCTCTGATGCGTGAACGCTTGGCGTTCCATCGAAGAGGTCAGGATCCACAGACCAGCGTTCCACGCCGGCAACGAGGAAGACGATGCGCCGTCCGCGACGGACCATGACATACGAAGTGCTGACCGCGGCCTGGACGATCCCGGCAAGAGGTGCGGCTGCAAGAGTAAGTGCGCCGGCGAGTTTGATCGCATGTCTGCGCGAAAGCCCAAAGGCTTCTGGTCGCTCCACGACGGTGGCAACCGAGCGTTGCTCTGTTGGAATCCGCGGGACGAGCGAGCGCTTCAATGATGAGAGCGAAAGCCGTTGTCGGTTCATTGTCCCACCCCTTCCTTGGTACATGACGCCGTATAACCAGACGGCAAAACAACGTCAACCGAAGGACAATGCAAAGAGATGTTGAAAGTATTTTTTCGTATTTCATTGGTAGTTGTATGTTTGGAGCCTCGCAGGGGTGTGTGAACTTGAGTCGCACAATTTCATTTTCGGGGAGGTAGCCCGATGACTCGCACGTTGACGTTCGTAATTGCCTTGGTGCTCATCTGCAGTGCCGGTAGCCTCTTCGGACAATCACCCGAAATGGTGAGCATCCGTCTTTCTCAGCCCCCTCCCAATCAATTGCGAGTTGCAGACCTGTGGAAGGTCTACCTCACAAATACCTCGGGCAGACCTGTTAAGGTTTATTTACATGGCACTGCCGAGGAGTCATCGATCCCTGACGGCATCATTGCCGACGCCACAACGAAGGTCATCGAGATCCCGAATGGCCAGACTGTGGTAACTGGTACCATGGTTCAACCGGTGAAGATTGGGGAGTACAACCCAAAATATCGCGACGCCCTTCTGCGTACCGGAACCGTACCCACGGGCGACTACCAGATCTGCTGCGAAGTGATCAGCGCAGAGACAGACCAGATCCTCGGTAAAGATTGCAAGTTCACAACTGTGAACAGGCTCTCGCAGCCGATCCTGATCGCGCCACCCGATGAATCTGAAGTGCCGATGGATTATCCGGTGTTCACGTGGATGTCATCGGTTCCTCCCGGTCCCGGACAGCGCATCCTGTATCAGGTGCGCATCCATGAGATGTTCGCTACACAGACGCCCCAAGACGCTGTATCTCGCAACCCGGCGTTCTTGGATGTACGCGATCTCTCCCGAACGATCCTGCAGTATCCTGTTTCAGCGCGGAAGTTCACAGTCGGACAGAAGTATGCATGGGTGGTCTCTGCCTATGAAGAAAGCGGTTCGAGCATCATCAACCTTGGCGTTAGCGAGGTGTGGACGTTTGTCTTCCGTCCGTTCCGCGGTGATACAACGCCCCCAGACAGGCCAAAGCCACCTACCGTTGCTGCCGAACTCACGGATGTCTGCCCCGGAGAGAACTGGGACTTTGAGATCGGATCGCTTGCCTGTTGGACGGTAGAAGGTGAAGCATTCAAGAATGATCCGGTGAAGGACGATCACCCGGTTCTTGGAAGTCTAGGTCAGAACGGTCGGTATTGGGTCACCTCATACGGAGTGCTCATCGGCGATGAAGCACTCGGCAGAATGCAATCGCAGGAATTCCGCATTCAAACAAGTATGATCGGTTTTGTGGTAGGGGGCTCTCTATCACCCGACGCAGCTGTTGAGCTCTATGTTGAGCGCACAGCAAAGGATACGTTCAAACTTCCGGTTCGGAAACTGCCTGGGCTCCCCGGTGAATTCTACTTGGCATATTCTACAGGCCTTCCATCTGCGCGCGCCGCTGCGAGCGAACGCCTTGTTCCGGTGGAGTGGGATGTGGTGCGGTACATCAATCGAGCTTCGTACCTCGTAGTAAAGGACAGCTCGAAGATGGCGCATGTGAACGTTGACAACTTCCGGTTCTTTGACCGCGAGAAGCTCGACTCGATCAAGCTCCCCGTGCTTGTGATGGCCGCCGGAGAACGACACTCTCTCGTTGCTACTCCGGAAGAGAAAAGCCCCCTGAAACTCGTAAAAGAACTCAGTATCAGCGCAGCCGATCTAAAAGCAGGTAGTAATGGCCTCTTCACCGATGCAACGATCAACCAGGTAGCAACTGGCATCAAGGCAAAGAAAAGTTGGGCAAGTTCCTACGTGGCACAGAAACAAGAAGGACAGACAGAAGGCGGTCAGGTTGATTACGACGTGACGGACATGAAGCAGTCAGGCGGCGCCGGCACCTACATGAAGGGCTTCCCACTTGCGGCACTCGATCCAAAGAACATCGTGTGGGGCTGGGGCGATAATCTCCGTTACGCCATCACAAAAGCCTATCCGAGCGTAGTATCCGAGCCGAAGAAGCTGGCCAAGGTGAGCAACGTCCTGGCGCTTGCAGCAGGGATGGACATGTCATTCGCTGTTGAAAAAGGCGGCGTTGTAAAAGGATGGGGCTTCAACGACTATTGGCAACTGGGCGTGAACGACCGGATCACGAAGGGTGAACCAACGTCACTCCCCGGACTTACGGGTGTGATCGATGTTGCAGCCGGTTCACGTCATGCAATGGCGTTGACGAGTAAGGGCGACGTCTATGTGTGGGGCTACAACAGAACGTTTGAGAATGGATTCTTTGGCGGAAAGATCAACGTAACTACCGGACAGCTCGACGGGATCGATAACCCTCCAACACCTCGCAAACATCCGATGCTCAAAGGCATCCGCGCCATTGCCTGTGGCCACTCACATTCTCTTGCACTAACGATGTCGGGTGTAGTTGCCGGTTGGGGAGTGAACGGCAACGGTCAGGCTGGATTCGATGATGACTTCCCGTTCGTTCCCATCCCACTTCCGATCGCCATGGACCTCGGCGGAAGCCCGGGCATCAAGCGTGTAAAGGCTGTTATCGACATCGCAGCCGGTGATGCTCACTCAATGGCATTGACAAACACCGGTGAAGTGTTCGTGTGGGGGAGTAATGCGAGTGGACAGCTTGGTGATGGAACAACTACCGACAGACACGTTCCGAAGAAGGTTGAGGCACTCAAGAATATCCGTGCCATTGCGGCAGGGGGCTCCTTCTGCCTCGCACTCGACTCATCAGGAGTAGTGTGGGCGTGGGGCAACAACATCCTCGGTCAATGTGGTGACGGTACAAGGCTTGGCAGACTTACGCCCGTGAAGGTGTCGCGCGTTGATGCCGTACAAGGCATCGTTGCCGGAGGTGCACATGCCATGGCAGTACGGGCCGACGGATCATTGTGGACGTGGGGCCAGAACGGACTTGGACAAATGGGTGAAGGACCCGTGATCAATCTCGTACCGGTGCCTGCAGATCCACCGATCGGACCACTGCGTGTTGAACGTCTCGCAATGCCATGATACGTGCGAGTAACCTGATCGTGTTGGTGACACTAGCAGTTGCATCGGTGATCGCAACAGCACAGCCTGCACCACAAACAGGATCACCATTTGTTGTCTTTGGTTCCGACCAAGGTGATGCGCCCGTGATCTTCACCGGCGGGTATCGTGTGCTTGGTCAAACGTCGAATAGGTCGGGATCGTTTCAGGAGAAGCCCCCTGACTTCTGGCGTGTTGAATTCACACCATCGGCCATCATCTACGGCGTGCCCATCACGGCAAATCTCTTGATGAGTTCTGAACAGCAAGATATTCGTCAGAACATCAATGCCTTTTCTGTTTCACTTGATCCTGATGCCGTAAAGCGCATTGTTACGCAGCGTGCGTATCGCGAACTCGAGTCCTATGCGATGTCTGAGGCCGGATGGATGCTGGGAGAGTACGAGAGTGTGAAAGACTCTCTTAAGCAATATGATCCTGAACAGCTCGAACAACTTGAGGCCATGCGACAAGTAGAACAGTTGCGCGATGTCTCGAACGGCAACATCACCAACTACGAAGATGTGCTCACCAAGATCGGTGTTATGAGTGATGTTGAGAGTGTGATGGCCTCGCTCCCAAAGATCGGTGTGGGCACGGTCTTCCCAACGTTCACGCCACTTACCCTCAGCGGAGCGCGTATTGTTGGTGGGAATCTCGAATGGAACCCCGGCGGTGCGTTCTATCTGCATGCAGTGTATGGAACAACACAACGCCCCCTCTCGCGCATTGATTCTACACGCACAGATACAACCATCTATCGCACCTCTGACAACTCTGACTTTGGACGCAAACTCTATGGTGGTCGTATTGGCCTTGGTTCCATCACGGCAGACCACGTAACAATCACTGGAGTCTATACCATTGATGATAAGGCCAGCCTTACCGTGGTTGATACTCTCTCAGCTCTTACGCCTCAAAAAAACATCCTCTCAACGATCGATTTCCGTGTAGAACTCATCCCGGGTATATGGTCATTTGAAGGTGAAGTAGGGGGCTCCCTTACCATCGGAGATCTTAATGCACCTCAGTTTGGAACAACGAGTGTTCCTGACTTCCTCTTGAATGTAGCAGACTCCAATGCTTCATCGTATGTTGATTGGTCTGCAACTGCAAGTACTGCCGTGAACATTCGAAGCAGTGGCACACGGTTTAGTGGCAGTATCCGCCGCATCGGTGCCGGATATCGAGCGCTGGGAGTCCCAAACCTCCGTGTGGACGTACTGCGTTTTGATGTAAAAGTGGATCAGGCACTTCTGAAACGCCAAATGTCGATCGGACTCTTTGCCCGGCAGGATCGCGACAATCTCATTCCGATCAAGCGTTCTACTTCTACCTTGCTCTCTATCGGCGCAACACTTGGTCTCAACTTCCGCGGACTGCCATATCTCCGCGTTTCGTACTCACCGTACGTTCAACAAAGTGACGCAACCGACACTCTTCTCCAATACGTGAATCGTACGACCATGTGGAATGCGTCAGGGGGCTATGCATATCGCATCGGCGATCTCAGTGCTAGCACCAACGTTACCTTTGCTCGACAGGACGCGGCAACAAAGAACAACCTCTATGATTATGCCGTCACATCCGTGATCGCCAGTCAATCCGTCACGTTGCTCATCCCTCTCTCGCTCACAGCCGGCATCGGATGGATCCATCAAGAAGCAGTGGCATCTCCAAGCACAACTATCATCACCATCGATGGCTCCGCTTCGTACATCCTCTCCGACATCCTCACCGCCAGTGGTGGACTCACCCTTGCACTTGATGACACCTACGGAGACCGCACCGGCTTCTTCCTCGGCGTTACCGCCCGCCTCGGCAACTTCGCAGACGTAGACCTCCGTGCAGAACGCACCCTCTTCAACGAACGCCTCACACCACCGGTGTTGGGTGGAGGGTATCAGGAGAGCATTGTGCGTCTCACTGTTTCTCGAAGTTGGTAATCTCGATAGAGTGCTAGATTGTTAGAGTGCTAGATTGTTAGAGTGCTAGAGTCACGTTCTGTGGTGTTAGTAGCACATAGAAGGATGACGTCCCCATCAATGATAAAATCGCGTCTGTTATCGATCTATCTGTTAGAAGTTGTGAGGATCGTAAACAGTCAACATCTGTTTCGTCTTGGAAATCAGACGGAGGGTGTCGCCCTAGCTGTCATGAATAACATCTCTGAAGCGCAGAGCTGCCAAAGTCGGCGAGACCTCATACACAAACTGAAGCTTGCTCATAAGGAGTTACGAGAAGCCGAATCTCTCTCTATCCATTTCACCGAAAGAAATGGAGTGCCAAGCTCATGGAAACAAACGATCGATGGTCTTCTTGATGAGCTTGGACGGCTGATGAGTTCGTCTATATCTACCGCAGTTCGCAATCAACAACGACCCCCAAAAACCAGATGAGGGTCTAACAATCTAGCACTCTAACAATCTAGCACTCTAGCACTCTAACGCGTTTCCCAATACAACTCTTTCCGCAGCTTCTGCACCCACTCTTGTTCGAGGCGTTGCTTCTTTTCGAAGGATGCCATTTGTTCGAGTTGTTTGTAGTCTTCGTCGACGGACGGGGTGTGAGCAGGGATGATGCGCTTGCGGTAGAGGATGTGGAAGCCGGGCTTAGTTGGGTCTGCGGCATACGGTGAAGGGTCGGAGACAGCACCGTCCTTCATGGCATTGAGAGATGTTTGCATCTCTTCCGGAAGACGGGCGAGTTCGATCTGACCCATTGATCCACCGAAGCCTTGGGTCTCTTTTTCATCACTGAATTCACGAGCGAGTGTCTCAAAGTTCTCGCCCTTTTCAACACGTTGTTTGAGTGCAACGAGTTCGGTCTTAACGCGTTCTCGGTCTTCGTCGCTCTGACCTACGCGAATGAGGATGTGTCGCGCAGTCATCGAGGTTGCTGTCTTGCTGATGAGCTGAATAACGTGCCATCCGAACGGCGTCTCGACTGGTTGAGAGATCTCATCAGGGGACAGGTTGAATGCAGCGGTTTCGAAAGCCGGGACAAATTTGCCGCGATCAACGGTTCCGAGGTCGCCACCGTTCGATGCAGAGATCGGATCTCCGGAATACCTGCGTGCGAAGTCGCTGAAGGAGCCCCCTTTTACGATGGAGTCTCTGATACGCATGGCAAGGGTGTATGCTTCCTTGTTCTTTTCGTCGGAGGCCTTCACGTACTTCACGATGTGGAAGAGGTCTACACGTTCCGGTACCTTAGGCAAGGAGTCGCGGTATTTGGCGTAGAACGCTTCCACATCTGCACGGGAGGCCTTGACCTGACCGAATTGCTTCTGTTGCATCTTCTCCACGAGAAGACGTTTGCGGATCTCATCGCGGAATTCACGTCGGATGCGCATCATGCTCATGCCGTACATGTCTTCGATACGCTTCTCTGAGCCGAATTGCTGGATCAGTGTTTGGATCTGATATTCCATGCGCTGCGTGATCTCTTCATCTGTTACCTCAATGCTGTCCTCTATGGCCTTGGTCATGATGAGGCGCTCGTTGATGAGCTGATCGAGGATTGCTTGACGCAGTTTGACGTCCTTGCGGTCTACGCGCGGATCACGCTGGGCCAACATCTCCATCTGACCGTCTACATCGGACTTGAGAACGATCTCACGACCAACGATGGCAATGATACCTTCCATGGAGTCTTGGGCCCAAACAGAGGTAGGGATGCCAAGTACAAGGAGGCACATGAAGAAGATGTTGAGTGTGCGCATGGGGCTTTTCATTTCGTTTTCACTGACGAGGCCTTGCCCCATATCTTGTCGATAACAGCGGTGTCATACACAACAGGGTGAAGCTTGCGCACACCGGAGAGCCAGTTCTCGGTGAGACGCTTCTGCAGCGCATCCTGATAGGCCGGAGCGAGCTCACTGAGTGCTGCTTCAAAGGACTTCTGTTGTGGCGGAACAACGGCATCAAGGCGGATGACCGCCCAACCGGCGTCGGCTGCAAACGGACCGATGATGTCCCCAACCTTTGTTGTGGCAGTGATCTTCGCTGCAACCTTTGAGGTCTTAGGTGATGCCGACTTCACAGCGCCGTTCTTATCCCTGCCACCTTCGCGTTGCGTGTGTTGTGCGGCAAGTGTGGCAATGTTCTCGCCCTTCTTGATTCTATCGCTCAAGGCCTTTGCAAGGGAGTCGCTGAGTACGTAGAGCTCGGTGAGGTCGTACTTCTGCTCGGTCATCCAACGCGACTTGGTTGAGTCATAGAAGACCCGCGCATCGGTAGTGTCAAATCGTAGCTTGCTCCAGACTTCCTTCTCTTCTACCTTGAAGAGCAAGATGCCGTCATTGAATTCTTGCATCAACGAGGCAAACTCCGGATACTTCGTTTCGAGGTCTGCAGTGGCCTGCTCTAGGGCAAGTGGGTCTGCGATGCGATTCATTGCACGCTCAAGCCCGGCACGGTTGAGCGAGTATCCTCGCATATCGATGCGCAGGCGAAGTGAGTCGCGGAATTGGCCTACTGTGATCGGGCCGCGTGGCATCTTGTAGATGATCTGTTCTGATTGATACGGTGTGAGTGAGCGTGACCACGTTGTGTCTTGTGTGTTCTTCGTGGTATCGATCGCACTCATAAACATGATCAATGTTTGATCCATCCACTGATATCCAAGGTGCTTCTTCACAGAATCGAGAACGATCCTCTTGTCTTCTTCGAAGTAAAGTCTGCGATAGGTGCGCTTTGCCGCGTCGCGCTCCGCCACAGCATCAGGCTTCTTGGTGGAATCACGGATCATGATGTGTGTTCCGTAGATCGTCTTGACCTTGCCGGAGAGCTCGCCATCCTTGAGTGCAAACACCGCGTTCTCAAAGGCCGGTACAAGACGGGAACCATTGGCATCCATTCCGCCGGAGCGGGAATATGATGAGCCGAGGAAGCCGCCCTTGGCAGCGGACGTCTTGTCGTCCGACACGGCCTTTGCCAGGTCAGAAAAGGCATCGCCCGTTGGCTCGATCTTCATCGCACGCAATGCAGCTGCTTGTTGAGCCGGCTTCATCTTGAGGATGGTGATGAGCGTGTCTGCAAAACGATCTGTTGCGGCTGAGTCTCTGCCATCTTTTGCGGAAAGAAGGATGTGACGGAACTTCACTTGGTCACGGGGCTCCTCACGGAAGACCTTCACCACGAAGTATCCGAAACGCGAGTTCACGGGCTTCGGGCTCACTTGCCCAGCCTTCAAAGAATATGCTTCGTCTTCTACGGCCTTGATGATCGAACCGCCGGAGATCCACGGAAGGATCCCTCCGTTCGCAGCGGTCTCCTTATCGTCCGATGAATCACGAGCGATCTTCTCGAAGTCAGCACCGGCGTTGAGTTGTGCGATAAGACGTTCTGCCTTGAGCTTGCTTCCAACCGTATCCCATTGTTTGGTCTGCGGATCGGCGATCGCGCACAAGATGATGCCGATCTGGAGCTCCTTCATTCTACGACGTGACAGCTGATCCACTCGCGAGTCAGCTACTGCCTTGTCATAGAAGAACGTCTCTGAAAGGAGCTTGCGATTGTTCGCAAGGTCTACCTTCACTGCGGAGTCCTTGTCGAGACCACGATCGTGTGCGTCCTGCACCTTCAATCGATAGTTCGTGTAGAGGCGCAGGAATTCAAGGGCGGTGTCTCGTGGCACTGAAGTAAGCTTCGTATCCCGACGCGACAAGTTTTTTTGAAATGCGCGCTCAACGTCGGAGAGAAGGATCTTCTCTGTTCCAACCGTGGCGATCACGGTGGAAGGGGTTGACGTTTTTGCCGGTGTTGCCGACTTTTTGCTTTTCTGGGCTGACGCGATAGAAGCGATGCACACAAGACCGAGAGCGATCGAGAGAACACGAGAATTCGTCGTCATGGCGGAGATCGTCATGAAATGGGTACACTGGGATTGTGAGTGGATACGGGGGTCACAGACGCCCGAACCACAAAAATAGTCAGGCGAGCAGTGCCGACCCTACTTTCCATATATCTCCGGCACCCATTGTGAGCACCATATCGCCCTCCAAAACCAGGGTCTTGAGCAGTGCCGGGATGTCTGCAGGCGCTTCTACATAGTGCACGTTGCGGTGTCCGGCATCCCTGGCAGCGTCCGCGATAAGCTTCCCATTGACCCCCGGAATTGGCTCTTCGCGTGCCGGATAAACGTCTGTGAGGATCAAAACATCGGCCTCGTCAAAGGAAGTGGCGAACTCGGCGTAGAAATCCCTGGTTCGGGTATAGGTGTGCGGC
The DNA here is from genome assembly GCA_016707005.1 of Ignavibacteria bacterium. NCBI lineage: Bacteria > Pseudomonadati > Ignavibacteriota > Ignavibacteria > Ignavibacteria bacterium. Next base: position 791,316 of record JADJIQ010000002.1, on the reverse strand, counting down.
TGGAACACGGCAACGATCCGACGCTTCCAACCACGTCGGGCCGCGGTGAGCGTTGAGCGGATCTCGGTAGGGTGGTGGGCATAGTCGTCTACGACCAGGATGCCCCCTACCTCTCCCTTGACTTCGAACCGACGGAACACGCCTCCGAACTCTGCAAGACCATCCCTGATCACATCGAACGGAACACCGCACAAAAGAGCAGTTGCGCAAGCAGCAAGGGAATTGCGGACGTTGTGGTCACCCGGTACGTGAAGCTCGATCTCTCCAAGGGGGCTCCCCTTGTGTACGAGTGTATAGGTGGAGGAGCGTTCGTTGTAGCTGATGTCTGCAGCGCGCACATCACACTGCGCAGACATGCCGTAGGTGACAACCACCCGTTTGATGGACGGCAGGATGGCGCGCACGCCCGGATCATCTAAGCAGACCACTGCAGTGCCATAGAACGGCACCTTGTTTGAGAACTCGATGAACGCCCCCTTTATATCGTCGAGGTCACTATAGATGTCAAGGTGATCCGCCTCTACATTCGTGATCACAGCAATGGTGGGCAAGAGCTGGAGGAAGGAACGGTCGTATTCATCGGCCTCGAGTACGATCCAGTCGCCCTGTCCAAGCCGGGCATTCGTGCCACCAAGTCCCTTGAGACGTCCGCCAACAATGACCGTTGGGTCCATGCCAGCCTTCATCATCACGATGCCACACATGGACGTGGTGGTTGTCTTGCCGTGAGTGCCGGCAATGGCCAGACAATACTTCAGTCGGGAGACCTCGCTGAGCATCTCTGCCCGACGGATGATCGGGATCTTGCGCTCCAAGGCGAACAACGTCTCGGGGTTCTCCTGTGGACGAACGGCACTGGAGTAGACCACTACCTCGGCGTTATCTACGTGTTGTGCATCATGCCCAATGCAGATGCGCGCCCCAAGAGTTGCAAGGTGGTCCGTTACTTCACTTCGGTTAAGGTCTGAGCCACTGACAACAAACCCCTGCGAAAGAAGGATCTCGGCGATCCCGCTCATGCCAATGCCACCAATGCCAACGAAGTGGATGTGTCGAACGGAGGAAAACGTCATAGTTGCAAGTTACTAGTTACTAAGTACTAGTTACTAGTTGCCAGTTACTAGTTACTAGTTACTAGTTAGTAGTTACCAGTTACCAGTTACAAGTAACTAGTAACCAGTAACTAGTAACCAGTAACTAGTATCTCTCTGGGCGGCGATCGGCAAGGATGTCATTAACAGAATTGAATGTCTTGTTGCGGGTGGCGGTGGGGTCGATCTCGGTGATGAGTGTGGTTGTGCCAACTGCATCGGCGCTTGCCAGTACGTCTCCGTTGTAGGAGTAGATCACGCTTTGGCCGTTGAAGGTGACGTCTTCTTCGGTGTTGGATTCTGTGCCGTAGCGGTTGGCCACTGCCAGGTAGACCTTGTTCTCGAGGGCGCGTACGGGCATGGCCATGCGCCAGATGTGGGTGACGAGGTTTGATGGGCAGGCGATCACGTCAGCTCCCTTGAGTGCAAGGGTCCGGGCACTTTCAGGAAAACGCCAGTCGTAGCAGATCATCACGCCGAGATTGCAATCGAGATGGGGTAGATGAACAACGGAGAAACCGCTATCGCCCTCGTCAAAACACAGCGTCTCCTTGTAGAACAGATGCGTTTTGCGATAGACCTGTGTTTCGATGTTCGGTCCGGCAATCACCGCTGAGTTGAAGAGACGGTCTCCATCACGCTCAGCAAAACCGCAGATCACTATGCGACCGTGAGTTTTTGCAGCGTTGATGATGCGGGTGATATGAGGTCCGGTAAGGGGCTCTGCAATGCCCCCTACTTCTTCGCGGGTGACAAAGAAATATCCGCTGGTGGCGAGTTCGGGAAAGACGATGACGTCCGCTTCAGTACTGGCAATGGTCTCCACAATGAAGTCGGTATTGGCATCCGGATCTCTGTACGCGGGACAGAACTGTACGGTAGCGAGGCGCATCATAGCGGGATGCTCATCGAGAAGACAGGAATGGACTGTGTTGGCGTGAAGTTCAACAATATCGTTTGTGAGTTAGCGGCATTGGGCAGAATTGGATCGGCCAGGTCAAACAACTCATTGTTGAGGGCGTTCACACCAAGCGCGATTCCTATGCCGATTGCGTAGCCCACGAGCACATCGGTGAGATAATGCATGCCAAGATTGAGTCGGGCAAAACCGGTATAGAGGGCATAGGCAACGGAAGGGGCTACCACATACCACTGCGGATATCTGAGAATGAGCGAGGTGGCAAGGGCCGCCGAGCCGGCAGAGTGTCCGGAAGGCATGGATCCGTCGGAATCATTACGGTAGTTCTGAATGCATCCGGGATACGCTTCATACGGCCTTGGTCTGTCGATCACGTTCTTCAGAACGATCACAACGCCATACGTGAGGCCCATGGTCACAAACGTCTGGAGTCCGGATTCCGCAGCATACCGTTTGTCTGCAAGGTTGCTCCCTTCCGGTGCGATCATGCCGTACACATAGAGTCCAACCGGTACACCAATGGCAAGGGGCAGCAGAGCATCGGAGGTTACCTTGGACATGTCCCGTAGAAAGGCGCTTTCGATGCTGTTCGCTCGATACGTGAGGTTGGCCTCCCATGGGAGGTTGCCGCAGTCTTGTGCCGAGAGGGAGCAGGTTGTAGCGAAGAGGACGACGAGCAAGAGTCGGTGCATGTGCAAATGTAGTGGTGACCGTATCTTCGTCAGCTATGAACATCGCTATCGTAGGCGCAACAGGACTTGTTGGCCGAACCATGATCCGCGTTCTCGAAGAGCGAGAAACGCCACTTTCCTCCCTCACCTTGCTCGCCTCGGGCAGAAGTGCCGGCACGGTGATACCGTTCCGTGGTCAGGACCTGGTTGTGAAGGAGCTCAAACCTGAGAGCTTCAACGGCCTCGACGTTGCGCTGTTCAGTGCCGGTGGTGCTCTTAGCAAGGAATATGCGCCGATAGCTGCGGCCGCAGGGTGCACGGTGATCGACAACTCAAGCGCTTGGCGGATGGACCCAGATGTTCCGTTGGTTGTCCCGGAGGTGAATGCCTCAGATGCCTTCCTCCACAAGGGCATCATCGCCAATCCGAACTGCAGTACGATCCAGATGGTTGTTGCTCTGAAACCGATCAGCGATGCTTTTGGACTCAAGCGTGTTGTTGTGAGTACGTATCAAACACCAAGCGGTGCTGGACAGAAGGGGCTTGACCAGCTCAATGCAGAACTTGCCGGTAACGAGCCAACAGTTCGCATCACCGGTCATACGCTGGCCGGGAATACGGTCTTCCACACCATCGGTGGTGTTGGAGAATCGTCGGAAGAAGAAACAAAGATGATCCGCGAGACACGACGCATCATGCACCTGCCGGATCTGCCCCTTGCCGTAACGTGTGTTCGAGTGCCGGTCTTGGGCGGTCACGGAGAATCTGTAGCGGTTGAGACGTTGCGTCCATGCACCGATGTTGATGTGCGCGCTCTTCTCTCGTCCACTCCCGGCATCGTTGTGATGGACAATCCCGTCCATGCCGTCTACCCAACGCCAAAGGTCTCCAACGATACGGATCCGGTCTATGTTGGACGTATCCGCAAGGACGAATCCGTTGAGAACGGCGTCTTGATGTGGATCGTGGCCGACAATCTTCGAAAAGGGGCTGCAACAAACGCGGTTCAGATCCTTGAAACACTAGCAGAGCGCCAATGAACTCCTACGTTGTCATCATGGCCGGCGGATCCGGCGAACGTTTCTGGCCGCTCTCACGCATGAAGAGGCCAAAGCAACTTCTCAAGCTTACTTCGCCCGACATCACAATGTTGGAAGAGGCCATCGCGCGTGTGGAGCCCCTTATCCCGCTTGAGAGGATCTTGATCATCACGAGTGAGGTGTTGAGACAGCCGATCATTGACGCGCTGCCGAAACTCCCGCCGAACAACGTCATTGCCGAACCATCAAAACGCAACACCGCGCCGTGTTTGGCATTGGCCTGCAGTGTGATCGATCAGCGTGAAGGGGGCGATGCACTAATGGCCGTTCTCACGGCGGATCATTTCATCGGAAATGCTAGTGCATTCCGTAATGATGTGTCAACGGCGTTGACCTATGCAGAGACGCATAATGCGTTGGTGACGATGGGTATTCCGCCAACAAGGCCAGAGACGGGCTATGGCTATATCAACGTTGCGGAACGTATCGCTGAAGGTGAAGTGTCGCGTGTGGCGGCGTTCAAAGAGAAACCAAATTTCGAAACAGCTCGTGAGTATGTACTGAGCGGACGGTATGTGTGGAACAGCGGGATGTTCTTCTGGCGCACCAACACGTTGCGTGAAGCAATGTTCGCACTGCTTCCCGACGTAGGAAAAAAGATCGAGGTGATGGCTGCATCGATCGCTGCGGGAGACAGAGGTTCCTTGGCTGCAACCTTTGCAGAGATGCCGGACATCTCCATCGACTACGGAATCATGGAGCGTGCAAAGAACGTGTTCGTTGTGCCGGCCTCCTTCCCGTGGGATGATGTTGGGTCGTGGGATGCTTTGGAGCGTATGCAACCCCTTGATGACCATCGCAATGTTGTGCAAGGTGAGTCGGTGGTGATCGATTCGGAAGGTTCGGTGATCGTCAATGCTCATAGCGGCTCGCATGTCGTAACGACCATTGGTATCGAAGACTTGGTCGTGGTGGTAACGAATGATGCAACGTTGATCTGTCCCAAGGACCGTGCGCAGGATGTGAAGAAGATCGTCACCACACTACGAGCGGAGGGCAGACGTGACGTCCTCTGATGCCCTCGCGCGCAGTGCGGCAGACCGCATCGCCATTGCCTTTGATATCGATGAAGGTCATGGGCTCACGGAGCACGACATCCTGCAGCAGATCCGCGAAGAACTTGTGAGTCGGATCATTCATCTGTTGAATGCCAATCCTGAAAAGCTCATGGCCATTCTCTATCGCATCGATGTTCAAGAAGCAGTGGTGAATGAGATTTTCGCAACAGCGATCCCGCCGGACGTACCAGAGCTGATCGCTGAGCTCATCATTGAACGTCAACTCGCCAAGGCGCGTACTCGCGCAGAACACCAACGCTCAGAAGGAGACGACGCATGAAGACCCTTCTGATGAATATCGACTCGCTGGTGACCGTGAGTGCTGATGGATCGTTGTCGAAGACCGGTTCATCCATGCGAGATGTGGGTGAACTCACCAATGCCGCCATGCTCTTTGATGAGCGGATCCTTTGGATCGGTCCAACGTCGGAAGCAAAACAGCATCTATCAGCAGATGTCGAGGTTGTTGACTGTTCGGGTAAGACCGTGATGCCTGGGTTTGTAGACTCGCATACACACATGGTCTTTGCCGGCTCACGTTCCGGTGAGTTTGCCCGTCGGCTTGCAGGTGCTTCGTACGCCGAGATCGCAGCTGAGGGCGGCGGTATTCTCACCACCATGCGTGCCGTGCGCGAAGCAGATGTTGAATCACTCATCGACGTAGGGGATGCACTCCTCACGTCGGCCCTGCAGCATGGCACAACCACAGCAGAGATCAAGAGTGGGTATGGGTTGGATGTTGAGAGTGAGCTCCGACTCCTCGACGCCATAGGTCAGCTACAATTGGGTCACGAAGCACGTGTTGTGGGAACGTTCCTCGGCGCCCATGCTGTGCCCCCTGAATACAAGCACGACCCTGAAGCCTATGTGAATCTTGTGGTCAACGAAATGTTGCCACGTGTACGTGAGCAGGGCACAGCATCGTTCTGTGATGTGTTTGTTGATGCAGGGTTCTTTGCCGAAGCTCAAGGAGAGCGCATCCTCAATGCCGCACGGGAGCATGGGTTGCGACTCAAGATCCACGCCGATGAAATCGCTCTTGTTGGTGCATCCACCATGGCTGCACGTGTTGGATGTATCAGTGCCGATCATCTTGAGCACAGTACCATCACAGAGATACAAGCTCTGCGTGATGCCGGTGTTGTGTGTACGCTTCTGCCGGGGACAGCCTATACGCTCCGACTCCCATATCCCGATGCAAGGACGATGATCGATGAGGGGGCAGTTGTTGCCCTCGCTACAGACTGTAATCCCGGGTCGTGTTTTACCGAGAACATGCAGACCATTCTCTCACTCTCCTGCATCAACATGGGAATGAGTATTGAGGAAGCCATTGTTGCGTCAACGCTGCATGGTGCGGCTGCGCTCGGACTTGCCAATGATCTTGGTTCGCTCGAAGTAGGAAAGTTCGCAGATGTTGTGGTCTATGACGTGCCATCGTATAAGGACATCGTCTACCACTTCGGCGTCAATCACGTCTGGGGTGTATGGGTCGGAGGCACTGAGGTCTCGTGATCGACCGTCGCACCATCATCACGTCACTCGTTACCATTGGAGCAGGATCCATGCTCGATCTCCCAACCTTTGCTAAGACGTTTGCTGGAGCCCCTTCCACACCTCGCATGCCGGTGATGTTTGTGGGACATGGCAATCCGATGAATGCCATCACCGACAACACGTTTGCTCGTGTCTGGGAGAAGTTTGGCAGGGAGCTTCCAATGCCCAAGGCCATTCTCTGTGTGAGTGCACATTGGCAGTCGCGCGGGACCAAGGTGACGGCGATGGAGCACCCCAAGACCATCCACGACTTCGGTGGTTTCCCCGATGAACTCTTCGCCGTGCAATATCCTGCACCCGGCTCACCCGCATTTGCTGATGAGATAGCCAAGCTTACAAAGAAGACCATCGAGCTCGATCACGAATGGGGTTTGGATCACGGCACGTGGTCGGTTCTTGTGCGCATGTATCCCAAGGCCACCATCCCCGTCCTCCAGCTCAGTCTCGATGTGAATCTCACACCCCAGCAGCACAGTGACCTTGCCAAGGACCTCGCACTCTTGCGAACCAAGGGTGTCCTTGTTATCGGTAGCGGAAACATCGTCCACAACCTCCGTCGGATGAAGATGGAAGGGGCTCCTTTCGACTGGGCCCTGGAGTTCGACGCCACATCCAAACGCCTCATTGAATCACGAGACATCGCCTCTCTCGCCAACTATCGTTCGCTCGGCACCGCCGCCCAGATGGCCATCCCAACCGATGAACACTATCTTCCCATGATCTACGCCCTATCGATGGCAGAGAAGAACGAAAGCCTCACATTCTTCAATGAACAGATCGATCTTGGCAGTGTGAGTATGAGATCGTTTGTGGTGGGGTAACTTTGCAGCATGAACATCCGACTCTTCAACACGCTCACCAAACGCATTGATGCGTTCAGCCCGTTAGACCCTACTCGTGTGCGAATGTACTCGTGCGGACCAACGGTCTATGATGTGGCACACATTGGAAACATGCGGGCGTTTCTTTTGCCCGACCTGCTGCAACGGACACTGCGAGTGGTAGGGGGCTTTGATGTTTCGTGGGTGATGAACATCACAGATATCGATGACAAAACGATCCGTGATAGCGCAGTTGGTTCTGAGAAGTGGCGACCAGAAATGGGCACACAAACCACAGATGCACTCGCAAATCTGAAGATGCTCACGGCGTTCTATGCAGAGGAGTTTCATCGCGATCTTGCGTCGTTCAACATCGTCAAAGATCACTTTGCTGCTCAGCCCCTTGCCACAGACTACATCCCGCAGATGCAGGCGCTGATCAACGATATCCTGGCGGCTGGGTATGCGTATGCAAGTGATGGCTCCGTGTACTTCAATGTTGCCGCCTATGCTAAGGATCATGCGTATGGCAGACTCTTTGCCATCGACACGGAACACTTCCGAGAAGGTGTGCGCATTGATGCAGATGAATATGATCGTGAGTCGGTGAGCGACTTCGTTCTTTGGAAGGCGCGCAAGGAAGGCGAACCGTATTGGGACTACGACGTTAACGGCACAAACCTTCCCGGACGTCCGGGATGGCACATCGAATGCTCTGCGATGTCAAAGGACATTCTTGGATTGCCGTTCGATATCCATACGGGCGGTGTAGACCTGCGTTTCCCGCATCACGAAGATGAACTTGCGCAGTGCACGGCTGGATATCACGAGCACGACCAAGCAACGTTCTGGGTGCACAACGAATTCCTCGAAGTAGAAGGCAAGAAGATGTCGAAGTCGCTTGGCAACTTCTACACCATGCGAGACCTTGTAGCAAAGGGCATCGACCCACTCGACGTACGTTTCGCAATGCTCCAGGCACATTACCGCACGGTCTATAACTTCACGTTCGATGGAGTGAAAGGGGCTTCTGCTGCCCGCACCAAGATCCAAGACTACATCTATGATGTGAAGGAACGCTCCACTGCGAGTTCCGGGAGTAGCGCCCTTGCGAGTGAGCTCCGCACCTCTGTCTTCACCGAACTTGCTGACGATCTCCACACACCAAAAGCACTTGCGGCGTTGTTCTCGTTCATCGGTCAGCACGCAGCATCAAGTCTTACTCCAGACGAAGCGTCGTCTGTTCTCGGTGTCCTCGCGGAGATCAACGACGTCCTTGCAGTCTTCGAGATCGCTGATCGTCCGGTGATCGTAATCCCTGATGATGTAGCATCTATCGCAGAGCAGCGTTGGACTGCACGTTCGGCCAAGGATTGGGCGGAGAGCGACAGACTGCGTGCGCAGCTAACTGCTCTTGGCTGGACGATGAATGATGGGAAGGACTCCTACACACTCGAACCAATGGCATGATCACGCACGTTACCATCGTTGGTCGAGGTCGAGTTGGTGGTGCAATCCATCATCGACTCAACGAGCGTGGTGTTGCGGTTACTGTTGTACGTCGGGATGGTTTTGATGCTTGGTGCAATAGCACGGATCCCATCGGCAACATCATCATCGTTGCCACCAAGGACGACGTGCTCCGCGCAGTGGTAGATCGCATCGTAGAGAAGCGCGGCAACGACCTTCAGAACGTTCTCGTGCTCCACGTCAATGGTTCACTCGGCACCGAATTGCTAAGCCCCGTTCATGATGTTGGTGCACTTGCTGCAGCCGCACATCCGTTCCAAACATTTGGCAATGACGATCCGTCAGCCCTCGATGCGATAGGATGGGGCGTGCAGTGTGATGATGCGGCGTGGCATCGTACGCGCGAGTTCGTTGAGCTCCTCGGCGGTATCCCGTGGTTGATGACCGACATGTCTCATGAGCGGAAGCGCCGATATCATGCAGCTGCAGTTGCTGCATCGAACTTTACCTATGCAGCGTATGAGTTAGCGCGCCGACTTGCCGATGATGCAGACATCCCCGCAGATGTCTTTCTCATTCCCATCATGCAGCGCACGTTGAAGAATGCATCCGAAGCACTGGAGAAGAATCTCCCCTTTGCCATTACCGGCCCCCTCATGCGCGGCGATGTAGACGGCGTGCGACGTCAGTTCGAGAGTATCCCACCGGAAGAACGAGATCTCTACCGCAACCTCTCTCTCGCCCTCCTCCAAGTGGTAGGGGGCGGATTGGATAGTGCAACGAGGGATGAGATGGAGCTGATGCTGCGTTAGCGAACGTCATGCCGAGCGAAGTCGAGGCAGCGAATAGCGAATAGCGAACATTCGATCAGCCCCGTAGGGGCGAAAGTTCGCTAGCCCATGACGTAGTCATGGGGGTAAAGCGCTCCGTCACCAAAGTGTCTTCAGCCCGCTCACGCCCGCGAAGGCAACATCCTTTGTAACGAGGACGCAATGTTCTTCGAGTGCTTGAGCTGCGATCATTCGATCAAATGGATCACGGTGATCCCAATCGAGGTTAGCGGCTCGGAGTGCATGGTGATCATTGACCGGTAGAATAGTAAACCCATACAAACGAAGGCGAACGTGGATCTCGTTGACGAGATGCGTTGCCGATGGCAATGATTGGCGACGCACCTTCTGAGCGATCTCGTAGAGGCTTATAGGAGAAACAAATATTGTCGCATTGGGGTTGCGAAGCACCTTGCGAACCGCACCCGATAGCTTGTCTGGTTCATCGTCGTACCAGAGAAGAGTATGAGTGTCAACGAGAAGTGACTTGTTCATTCGTTCAACGGATCGTTGGGGTTCTCTTCGTAGACATCTGGGTTTGTGGCTGACAAAAGCTCAAACTCAGAATTGTCGATTAACGGCACTCCTGTGCACCCAAGTCCAATGGGACGAAGCTTCGATGTGTCAACCGGAATGAAAGCCACAAGCCTTGCGACGGGCTTGCCGTTGCGGGCAATAACCACATCCTCTCCCATGAGAGCTTCCTCTACGAGCTGTGAGAGGGTTGACTTTGCTGTGTGCATATTGACCATGATCATGTAGTGCCTCCGTTGAAGGGAAACGTGACATGCAACATGCAAAAGGGCTAAGGAGAAGTCAACTTAGCTAAGCGACAACCTTCTTCATCTCACCAATATTCGCCCCAAGATCTCCGGCAAAAAGGCCACTGCCTGATACAAGGATCGATGCGCCGGCGTCAACGGCCTGACGTGCATTGTCGATCTTGATGCCGCCGTCCACTTCGATCTGAACGTTGCTGTGACCATTGGCATCGAGCCATGCGCGGAGTCGCTCGCAACGCGTAAGGAAACTTGGGATGAATGACTGACCGCCATATCCGGGGTTGACGCTCATGAGGAGGATGAAGTCCGATTCTCCGGCTGCCTCAAAGGCATACTCAAGGGGAGTTGCGGGGTTGAGCACAACGCCGGCTTTGCAGCCGTGACTCTTGATCCGTGCAAGTGTGCGATGGAGGTGTGGTGCCACCTCTGCATGAACACTGATCCAATCTGCACCGGCCTCGGCAAACTGCTCTACCTGATGGTCGGGGTTCGTCACCATCAGATGGACATCAAGCGGCATGGAGGTGATGCGCTTGAGCTGCTGAACAAATGCAGGCCCAAAGGTGATGGGAGGAACAAAGTGCCCATCCATCACATCCACATGCAACACGTCTGCACCTGCACGTTCGCAAGCACGCACATCGTCTCCAATGCGCAGGAGGTCTGAAGCGAGGAGGGAAGGGGCGATCTGGATCATGATGTGTGCTTTATGATTGTTGTCACTGCGAAAGTCGTGCCAAGTGTTCTGCAACGCGTTGCCATGTTGCTCGATGATAGGTTGGTTCGGGCAACTCAAAGACGGAGAGAATGTCTTCTACGTATTCGGGACGTCGCATTCCCACAAGAACATGGTCCACGCCGGGAGTGCACCGTAGTGACTGTACGGCAATATGCTGAAGGGGAGTGTCGATCGGCATGCCGAATTCGTCAGCAAGGATCTGACGGAGCTCTTCTAGCGAAGCATTCTCTTCCGCGGCATACACCACGTCGATGTCGATCAGCACGTGTTCTACGTCATGCAAATACGAGTGTACAGCTGCAGGGTCAGGTGCGCGGTCTGCGAACATCGCTGCCGCTTCGAGCCGTGGATCGAGATAGGTGGCACGCACGTCTCGCCAGTGCGGTAGACCCTGGAACTTTGTCCATGCAGAACATAACGCGCCGGCGATGCGGAACGCTTCCTGCGCTACTTGCGTCTCCCGTTCAGACAAGGAGCCCCCTGCCATGATGGAATTCACGAGGTCGTGCTCGATGGTCTCAAGGGCATGTATGCGTTGTTCTACATCGTCGGGGTGGACGATATGCGATGGCATGGGGTGGGAGACGAGTCGGATGAGGTCGCTGTCGACGATCGCATTCAACGGTCGGTTGACGATGACCTTCACCCCCAGCTGAACGGCTCGTTCCAACGTGGTGGACGTACCTCCGGCTTGGTTCGTTGTTGTTGCAGCGCCATGTTCAACAACATTCATTGGCATCTGGGCGGTAGTGAAATGATGCCCACTATTACCGACTCGTTCCGCACACGCAAAACAGAGTTCTAGAGAAACGGCATCGGGTGCGTCTGTTGCATTAGCAAAGGTGTTGGAGGAGATGCCATAGGATTTGATGCGACCATCGGTAACAGCACGTTCCAGCCACGCGAAGGCGAGTTCTATGCGACGGTAGAATTCTGTGCGTGCCTCATCAAGTGACGTTCCGCTCTGATGAGCGATCTGCAGATAATACTCGGGGTTGTGCAGCAGAACTACATCGATAGGCGTGATGCCGATGCGTTCAAAAGAAGTGGAAAGTGCTTCTTCGAGAAAGTCCGGATGAATGCAGTGCCAGGCAGAATCGGAGAGTTTCACAACGTCTGCGAGTTCGTCGCCCATGGAAGCGCGTGCCTTGGCCAGATCCAGCATGTCTCCTTGGATGTAGCCGAGTTTTGTCACTACCGTCGGACGCTTCGCTTCCGGGATGGAGGCCAGTACCGTGCCAACCAACATCTCGCTCTTGCCGTTGCTGTAGTTGGACGAGGTGTCCACCATATCAACGCCGTGGGCAAGTGCTTGACGCATTGCCTCGTCGTGGACGGGATCACTCTGACTCACGCGATAACACCCGAAACCCAAGCCCCCTGCCATATCTGATCCTGTTCGTGTAGGTGAAAGAGAGTCGATCATCTGCCGCCAAAGGTTATGCCGATCTGAACGCCGTAGGGAGTTTGTCCGCGCTCGGCTGTGAACCAGGAGCCAACCAAGGCCGCATGCAGACGAAGCCATTTGCTGACCTCGATGTTGCCGCCAATGCCACCCACGGTTGAAAGTCCGTACGTGGTGGAAGGGTCGGAAAAGACGTCGAACCCACCAAGACCTTGCGAAGAGCCCATTGCTAGGCCGGTATGCACGTATGCAAAGAGTCCGAGGCGCGAGTCACCCGCCAGATAGACGCCCGGACCGATCATGAGCGAGAGCACGTCGCGTTTTGAGACGCCTGTCCCGCGAAGGGCAAAACCGAGCCACCATCTACGGGGCTTATCTAGATCCACAAAGGACTGGATCCCAAAACCTCCGTTCGGAAAGTCACGTTCTTGGGGTGACCAGGTACGATGAACAGAGAGCATCGTCCACGAACCTGACGGTTGGGGTTCATCACCCATTTCTTCCTGGGCGGTGGACATTCCGACGCTTATCAACGTCATCAGAAGGGCGGCGGCAAGGCGCATTTGAGTGAACATCCTGCAAAAATGCGTCATTCACTCAAGAGGTCGGTATTTTCGCGAGCTATGGAAACAACCACACCACAAAAAAAGACGATCCTTTCGGGGATGCAGCCCACCAACGACCTCACCTTTGGCCAATACGCCGGTGCGCTCAAGAACTGGGTGGAATTGCAGCACGAGTATGATTCTCTGTTCTGTGTGGTGGACCTACACGCCATCACGGTGCGCCAGGAACCGGCCAAACTGCGGAAGCGTTCGCTGGATGTGGCGGCGATGTATATGGCGGCCGGGATCGACCCGAACGTCTCTACGTTGTTCATCCAGAGTCACGTCCCTGAACACGCCCAGCTTGCATGGGTCCTGAATTGTCTGGCTGGGTTTGGTGAGGTGTCTCGGATGACGCAGTTCAAGGACAAGAGTGCGCAGCATGCGGACAATGTGAATGTTGGACTCTTCACCTATCCTGTGCTGATGGCCGCTGACATCTTGCTCTATAACGCCGACCTTGTGCCGGTAGGGGAAGACCAACGTCAGCATCTTGAACTCACACGCAATCTTGCCGAACGATTCAACTTCCACTACTCGCCTACGTTCACCGTGCCCGAACCGTTCATCCCGAAGGTTGGGGCCAAGATCATGTCGCTGCAGGAGCCGGAAAAGAAGATGTCCAAGTCGGACGCCAACGACAAGGCAACGGTCTTCCTCATCGATTCCGATGACGTGATCATGTCAAAGATCAAACGCGCCGTTACCGATAGCGGAACAGATATCGTCTACGATGCCGAAAAGCGTCCGGGCGTGGCCAACCTCATGACCATTCATCATATCACAACAGGAAAAAGCATCGCCGAGATTCAAGCAGACTTTGCCGGACTCGGTTATGCGGAATTCAAGGAAGCTGTAGGCGAAGCGTTGGTTGCGTTCATTCGTCCGGTGAGAGAGCGCTACACTGCGCTTCGCTCGGACGAAGAGTCGCTCAAGGCAACGCTCAAGGCAGGTGCCGAGCATGCACGCGATCGTGCACGTAAGGTCCTTCGCAAGGTCTACAAGAAGACCGGTTTCGTTGAATTGTAAGGACACATCACAATGCCAACCTATGACTACGTCTGCACAACGTGCGGCAAGAACTTTGAGTACATGCAAGCGATGAAGGAGGAGCCCCTTACTACCTGTCCGGCAGAGATCTGCGATCAACCGGAAAAAGGGAAGGGGCATGTGGAACGTCGCATCACCGGCGGAAGCGGCATCATTTACAAGGGCGGCGGATTCTACCATACCGACTACGTGAAGAAGTCCGGCTCGGGTTCCGGAGAAGGTGAATGACCCTTACTCTAACGCCAATGGGTGATGGCACGCCGGCCGGTGATCTTCTCAACGGACTCAACGCCGCTCAAGCAGAAGCCGTGAGCACCACAGAAGGTCCGGTCCTCATCATTGCCGGTGCGGGCTCCGGTAAAACACGCGTTCTCACCTTCCGCATCGCCTACCTTTTGCGTTTGGGTGTGAACCCATCTCACGTTCTTGCGCTGACCTTTACCAACAAGGCCGCCCAGGAGATGAAGGAACGCATCTCTCATCTTGTGGGAGGGGGCATAGCACGATCAATGATGGCCGGTACATTCCACTCGGTGTTCGCAAGGATCCTTCGTCAGTTCGCTGATAGGATCGGCTACACATCATCGTTCACGATCTACGATACCGACGATCAAGCCGCAGCGATCAAGGCTGTGATGAATCAGCTTGGTGTTTCGCAGCAGGTTGTGCCGGTGAATGGTGTACGTGGACGGATCTCGAGTGCGAAGAACTCCATGATCTCGTGGCAGGAGTATGTGCGAAGTGCAGACTCTGTTCTTGAGAAGCAGACCGGACAGATCTTTGAGGAGTACGAGAAACGTCTGGCGCAGAGTAATGCGATGGACTTTGATGATCTGTTGCTCAATACCATCAGACTTCTTGAACATCATCCCGACGTGCTCGAGTCGTTGCAGGATAGATTCCGATATCTGCTGGTGGATGAGTATCAAGACACCAACCGTGCACAGTATCAAGTGGTGACGATGTTGGCGCGGAAGTACCGCAACCTTTGTGTTGTGGGCGATGACGCGCAGAGTATCTACCGGTGGCGTGGTGCGGATATCCGCAACATCCTCGACTTTGAGCGCGACTATCCCGAATCAAAGGTTGTCCGTCTCGAGCAAAACTACCGGTCAACCAAGACCATTCTTGCGGCGGCAGATAGCGTGATCAAGCGCAACACCAAGCAGCTGAAGAAGTCGCTCTTCACCGACAACATCGAAGGCGAAAAGATCACTGTTCTTGCGTGCAGAGATGACCGCGAAGAAGCCGACATGATCGCACGGACGATACGTTCACGCGTTGAGAAGTACGGATACTCGTACAAGGACGTGGCCATTCTGTATCGCACCAACGCTCAATCGCAAGCATTGGAAGATGCACTGCGTAGAGGGAACACTCCATACCATATCGTGAGCGGAGTGAGTTTCTATAAGCGTAAGGAAGTGAAAGACGTCCTCGCCTATCTGCGACTCCTCGTCAACCCCAACGACACCGAGAGCATCCTCCGCGTCATCAATGAGCCTGCGCGTGGTATTGGCGCTACAACCCTTGAACGCGTTCAAGAGTTTGCTGTCCGAACCAACAGTCCGGTCTTCGAAGTCCTATCAAACATCGAAACCGTCCCCATGATGCAGGCCCGCACGGCAAAGGCCGTCAAGGACTTCGTTGGGATCATCGCTCGTTACCAGGAGATGATGCCCGAGCTTGCTCCTGCATCACTTGCCCAGGCCTATATCGAGGCAACGGGGCTCCCCCAGATGTACAAGCTTCAACAGTCGGAAGAAGCACTCGATCGATGGAACAACATTGAACGTCTCCTCGATCACATCGCCGAGCAGCAAGAGCTTGATGAGAACATGACCCTCATCAACTACCTCGAGCAGATCGCCTTGCTCAGTGATGCTGATGATCCAAAGCTTGGAACAGAACGTATCGCCATGATGACCATGCATGCTGCTAAGGGGCTTGAGTTTCCCCTCGTTGT
Source organism: Ignavibacteria bacterium (assembly GCA_016707005.1). Taxonomy (NCBI): domain Bacteria; kingdom Pseudomonadati; phylum Ignavibacteriota; class Ignavibacteria; species Ignavibacteria bacterium. Next base: position 775,252 of record JADJIQ010000002.1, on the reverse strand, counting down.
TATTGCCGGACTCGAACAAGGTTTGTTCCCGTTGGCAAAGGCAGAGACCGACATGATGGAGCAGGAGGAAGAACGCAGACTCCTTTATGTGGGCATCACACGCGCACGTGAGCAGCTCGTTCTTTCCTACGCAGAACGTCGGTACCGTTTTGGCGAACTCGTCTTCTCCCGTCCATCCATGTTCTTAGGTGAGATCGACAAGGACACCCTTGCACCATCTGCACGCAGTATGACCGGCAACAATGCACGGGAAGCAGCGCCACGAACAGCCCCCTCATCACCAAAACAATCCTCGTATTCTCAGGTGGCGCAGGGTGAGTCGTATTCACAGCTGCCAATGCCAAAGCGCTATACCAGCGTCAGCCAACCCAAGGCCCGTGGCGTGCAAGGTCCGGCCCCAGAAGGCCCTTCATCCGTCAAGGTAGGTCAGCGCGTCAAACACCCCATGTTCGGCGCCGGCACCATCAGCTCCGTAAGCGGCACAGGTCAGAGTGAAAAGGCCACCGTGCTGTTTGATAACGGTCAAAGGAAGCAGTTGATGGTTGCGTTTGCTAGGCTGGAGGCTTTGTAAGCGCCTTCTGCAAGCGCCTTCGTTAAGCGCCTTGTTCAAGCGCCTTGTTCAAGCGCCTTCTCTAAGCGCCTTGTTCAAGCGCCTTCTCTAAGCGCCTTCGTTAAGCGCCTTGTTCAAGCGCCTTGTTCAAGCGCCTTGTTCAAGCGCCTTGTTCAAGCGCCTTGTTCAAGCGCCTTGTTCAAGCGCATTGTTCAAGCGCCTTATTCAAGCGCCTTATTCAAGCGCCTTCTGCAAGCGCCTTCTGCAAGCGCCTTCTTTAAGATTGTTCGTTTGGGGGAGCTGCGCCGTTCTTGGCGAGCTTCTTCACAAGCCAGGCGCGGCGTTTTGCGATTCGTTCGCGGAATGGACCCTTGTATGATGGGTCTCTTTCAATTATAGCATGTGCGAACTCTACGATACTAATCGACAATGATACGAGGCGCTGTTGAAGTCGAGCGTTGGTGTCTGCGTCGATGAGGTTCCGGCCGAATGCTCTATGTAGACAGTTTCTTGTTTCTGAGATCGAGCCATCGGCATACATCAGAAACTGGATGCGTTCTCCTGTTGCTGTTCTGCCATACCCTTCAGCAATGTTGTTTGAGATCGAATCCGCCGCTCTAATGATCTGATCTCCGATCGTGTTCCGATGGATGTGCGGCCATGCACTTGCAAACAGAGCAACCTCATCAGAGATCTCGCCGGCCCGTTTATACATGCGGAGTTGAAGAAGAGACATAGGGTTCCCCTAAAACCTCTTCGTACTCTCACAACCCTTAAACGTGACTCAGCTTACAAAGGCGCTTGAAGAAGGCGCTTACAAAGGCGCTTACAAAGGCGCTTACAAAGGCGCTTGAAGAAGGCGCTTACAAAGGCGCTTACAAAGGCGCTTGAAGAAGGCGCTTACAAAGGCGCTTAAAAAGCCTAAGCGGCTCTAGGTATCGAGAACGTCACACTCGTCCCCATACCCAAGGCGCTGCTTACCGTGAACGTTCCGCCGTGGAGTTCAACGAGGCGCTTGGCTATGATGAGGCCAAGGCCGATGCCTTGTTGTTCCTGTGACTGACGGCGGAACTGACGGTAGGCGCCGATCTGCATGAGTTCTTGTTCTTGCATCCCAACACCGTGGTCGCGGATGGTGAAGACTACGTCGCGGGTGGTGGCGGTGGCGTTTACGCTGACCGGGGTGCCAAGGCGACTGTAGTACAAGGCGTTGTCGACGAGTTCGGTCATGATCTTGTCGAGATGCTGCTCCATCATAGCAAGGGGCACTCCCTCAATATCAAGAGCAACCGACATGTCGCCCTGACGCTGATGTGCCAACGCACGCTGGATCGCAGCGTCGTAGACGATCATGGCTGGCTCGCGCGATGTACATTGACGCATCCGCTCAACATGGAGCGGACTCTCGGCAAGTGTCTCGATCTGGGCATACATGAGGAAGTTGTCTGTTGTGCGGAGCAATCTGCGGGCGGCGGAGAGGATCTCAGCACTCACGTCGCGGATGTCTTCTACCGGAACTTCTGTGGCATGACCGTGAAGAAATGATGCCTGACCGATGATGTCCGTCAGTGGCGTGCGATATTCGTGTGGCAGCGCATACAACAAGGAAGGCTGTGTGGACTGATTCTGATTCACCAAGGGAGGCGTTTCGCCGTATACCGGCAGGCCTTGAATGGTGAGCAGAGACTGAATGCCGGCGTCGGTGAGCGGACGAGAGATCACTCCATACGGGGCTGATGTCTCTGCAAGGGGCTCGCGTTCGTCTGCCAAGACGATGAAGGGTGTGTCAATGTTAAGGCCATGGATGTACAGTTTTTCACGCAGGTCCGGTTGCCGGATGAAGGCAGCATCGACGACCACGGCTGACGGCCGGTGGTGGCGTACGAGGGATTGTGCCGTTACCATGTCTGAAGCCAGCAGGACAGAAACGTCGTGCACCATGATCTGGCGGGCGGTCTCAGTGCGACGCGATGCATCAGCATCGATCAGCAGGATTGTGCGGGGTGACTGTGACATGTGCTTCTCGGACTCGAACGGATTGGGCTGTAATTCTGAATGCAATTTACCGGGCCTATTCTCCAACACCGCTACGAATTGCTCCGTTTTGTTACAAGCTGCAAACTGGCGTGGTTGTGCGAATTTGGTGAGTGGCCGAAACAGTCGAATTTGGCCTCTATTGGCTGTCTTACTGGGTTTTTACCTATTCAGCCCCCTATCCGGATATGCTCAACAAATCGCCCCTTTGTTACATGCCCCAGAGACCCGTTTTGGCAAGGGGATTGAGTTCGGCGTGGACAAGATCACCAACACGTTTGTGTGGATCGGCAATGCGGATGTCGATGTCAGCACGGATCTGGGCCAGTTCCGATTGTACAATGTCTACCGTTCCTCGGCCTTTCGGACAAGTACCTTGGCCACCCGAGACGACCAGCAAATGCAGCTCTCGTGGATGCATCCGATAGGGGATGGTCTGCAGGCAGTGGCCCGACAAGGCTGGATCCTCTCCCGAGATTCCCGCAGCGTGGGGCTGAACTCGCTGGAGCGACTGAATATCGCCGCCGGACTGCACTATGAGCCTAGTCCGGTGGCAATGGTGGAGGCGATCGCCGGCGTAGAGGCCTCTTCCCAGCTGGGTGTGCGAGCCACAGGCCCCCTAGCCGGGATATCGGGTCGACTCTCCAACTTTGACGCGGAAGATTGGATGATCAGCGGTACGGGGCTGGCGGATTGGCAACTCCTGGATGCCCAACGCACCAATACCGATCTCGACCTGCGTGCCCAAGTGGTGCGGTCTCTTGCCGAAGGGTCTACGCTCCGACTTTCCATAGAGTCGGTGAATCTTGGACGTGAGTTCTACACGGTGATCGACCCCACACAGCCACTCGACGTAGAGCAACGATCAGAACGCCGGTTGGTCTTCGGTGGCGACGTGTCCTATGCCGTTACTTCCTCTTTAACGCTAGGTCTGATCACGTCCCTTTCCTCGGCTGGTGTGAATCGCTCGTACGAAGAGGCGGTGTCAACTATCTCCCTCACAGCCGTTGAACGTCAGCTTCGAGAGCTGCTGTTCGATGTAGAAGCCTATGCTCAGATCCATCTGCCGAGGCTGACGTTTATGGCGGGTGGAGCTGTCTATCAGCGAAGCGAACAGAATGGTGTGTCCAATCTTCACGGACTTTCGGAGGACGATCTGGAAGCGATCCGATCCCAAGAGTTTCAACGCGATAATGAGACGTTCAGGAGTAGGATGTTTGGAAGGGGCGAGTGGTATCCCTCAGATATCGATACGGTCCGGCTTGACGTGACCGGCTGGCTGCTTCGGTATGATACTCCGAGCCAATCCAATGACGATGATCGCGACGAACTGGCCACGGTGGCAACGATCACCTATGCACGCAGACTATCGGACATCCTCTCTATGAGCCTTGGCTTGTCAGGGCAATACCTGCACCTTGTCTTCCTGAAAGCAACACGCAGCGCCTTGAACAACGAGAACCGCGTATTACGGTTTTCCCCATCGTTCCATGTGACCGGCAGCGTGGTTCGGATGCAGCCACAGTTCGAGATCCTTGCCAACTACACGGTCTATGACTACGAGGGCACCGCCTCGTCGGTGCGGTCGTTCAGCTTCAGGCAGCTGTCGTACCGCGACTCCATCCGCGTTCAACTCACGCCTGTTTTGCACGCCGAATCCCAGATCCTGCTTCGCTACTATGAACGCGCTACCTTGCAATGGTCGGAATTCGCAGAAACTCCCGAGACCGGAAGCCTTGAGTACCTTGCCAAACTGCTTATCTTCTCCCAGCCCAGCAGGCAATGGAGCATTGGAGCCGGAGTTCGACTCTATACCATGAACCAACGGTCCATTCTTGCCGGAGCACCACCGGTCAGCATCGGTTCCGTGGAATCTGTTGGTCCGGAAGTGGTTCTTCGGTTCATTGCCAACGATGGATCGCTGCTTTCACTCACGGGGTGGTACGAATTTCAACGCATAAATGTCACGGGGCGACGGGAATTGCCGAACCTTTTATTGCGAGCTGTCGTTCGACTCTGATACCATGAGCCAGGTCAACACATATTCCCTTCGTGTGCCAAGTGAACGCTCCTGTATCACGATGGTGGAGCCATTCCTGCGTTCCGTCAACGAACTGCAATCGCTTGGACCCAGCCGCTTCCACGATATGCATGTTGCCGTTACGGAAGCGGTGAATAATGCCATCATCCACGCACACCACTGCATCGCTGAGATCGCTGTACACGTGGACATTCAGATCTCCGCTCACGAGATCATCGTGTTGGTCCGCGATTTCGGTAGTGGTTTTGATGCTGACGCCGTACCCGACCCTCGACTCCCCGAAAATCTCCTTCGTGAAGGGGGCAGAGGGGTTTTTCTCATTCGCCACCTCGCTGATGTGGTCGAATTCCGTCGCGCCGATCCGGGCACGACGGTCATGATCAAATACTTCCGCTGATGATCCTCTCTCTTCTCCTCGCATTGGCCATCGGTGGCGCATCAGAGCCCCGACCATTCCCACCGGATGCAGAGCTGTATTTCGATACGGTTGCTGCAAGACGTCACCTTGCATTTCTGTCCTCAGACGAAATGCGCGGCAGAGACACACCTTCACGAGAACTCGAGCAGGCCGCCGATTACATCGTATCGGAATTCAAACGTATCGGTCTTGAGCCGATCAATGGTTCCTATGATCAGGTCTACGATCTCGAACGCCTCGATCTTCGTCTCCCAACATCGATGTATTTCACAAGAGGCACAGACACTTTTGCGTTCTCCGTCAAGACCGATTTTATGCCCTTTGAACAGACGGGCGAAGGAGTCATCACCAACGCACGTGTTGTATTTGCCGGATATGGGATCACTGCACCGGAGTATTCATACGATGACTACGCCGGTATCGATGTAAAGGGGGCAGTGGTCGTTGTCTTGCGAGGCGAGCCCGACAATGCAGACACCACCCGTTTCCGTGGCAAACAATTCACCCGCCACGGCTCAAACAGTGAGAAGCTAAAACTCGCACGTTCCAAAGGCGCAGTAGGACTGCTCGTCATCGATGCCCTTCGCACGCTCCGCAAACCATTCGTTTCCGGATATCCATGGCCATCGGTCTTCCCAAACCTCTCGCGTGCATCCCGCCCCCTACAATTGCCGGATAGCACAAAACGTATCCCGTCCATCCACATCGGAGAACGCCCGGCTATTCTGTTGTTTGACTCCCTCGCCGGTGTAGTATCGATAACACGTGCGATCGACTCAACCCTCATCCCGCGCTCACGAGAGATCGCCGGAGTTCGTTTCTCATGTTCTGTTGCCCTTGACCACGAGATCGTAAAGGTCCGCAATGTTGTTGGTCTCCTACGCGGCTCCGAAACACCGGACGAATATGCCGTGATCGGTGCGCATTATGATCACGTTGGTGTAGGGAAGGCCAATGCAGAAGGTGACTCTATCTATAACGGAGCGGATGATAACGGCTCCGGCACTACCGGACTCCTGCTTTCGGCACAAGCACTCGCAGCAAGCACTCAGCGTCCGTCACGAAGTATTGTCTACGTTGCCTTCTCCGGCGAAGAAAAGGGGCTCCTCGGCTCCAAAGCCTATGTGCGTGCTTCGCCCCTTCCACTCTCGAAGTGTGTTGCGATGTCCAACATGGACATGATCGGCAGATGCGAAACGAACAAACTCTCCATCGGCGGCAACGAACGCTGTCCGGATCTCATGAAGCTCAATGAAGAAGCAAACACATCACTCGCCAAACCCTTCAACCTTGCCTACGACATCGAGCAGTACTTCTTCCGCAGCGATCAAGCATCCTTTGCAATGAAACGCATCCCCGTGATCTTCTACTTCACCGGCGAACACAAAGACTATCATAAGCCCGGCGACGAGATATCGAAGATCAACATGGCAGATCTCGTTGGCATCACACGCCTCGCAACCCACGTTATGTGGACTGCCACTCAGATGCCAAGAGGAACGTATGTTCCGGCGGGATTTGAAGAGTAAGTCTAGTTACTAGTTTCTAGTTACTAGTTACACCATACCTCGTTGAATTGCAATTCGTAAGAGATTACAAACTGTTGTTGCGTTTCGTTGTTACAATGATCGAAGAAAGTAGCTTTTGGACTTGTGTGCCTTTGTTGACGCAGGCAGCGGCAGCGTCTTCATCAAAAATGTCGTGTTTCGACGACAGCAATCCAATCCAATAGAAGAATTCACCCAGCTCTTTCTCCGCGATCTTGAGCTTATGTACAAAGTCCTTTGGAGATTCTGCATATCTGCTCTCACGGATATTCGCTCCAACCGAGGACCCCGAACGATACAGTTGATCAAGTGGCATTCGCTCAACAACCTGATGTTGGAATGCCTTCCGTACAAGACTGCGCACCTCTCGAGAAAACTCGATTGAAAGGATGTGCAGTGGACTAGCGACAAGTCGCTCTTTTATGATATCTCGTTCATGACCCATCCTGCTACGTGCTCTCAACACGTCAGTACGTGACACGCCTCAATAAACTTCTCCTTCGCCAGACCTAGTAAATAGTAACCAGTAACTAGTAACCAGTAACTAGTAACTAGTAACCAGTAACCAGTAACTAGTAACTAGTAACCAGTAACTAGTAACTATTCGTCCTCTGTCATCGACAAAGGCGGCGTAAAAATGCTTCCCACCAGATCTCTGTACGTGGTCTGCATGCTGTTGTCGTCTTTTGCAAGCTTGGAATGTTGATGCAGTGCATCCAGAATGAATTCCATAGCGGTTGCTAGACGAATAGTGTCTGACGTCTCTACATGGAACGAGACGGATGCGAGCTGAGCGAGTGTGGGGACGGCGATGAGGGCGTTGTAGAATTCCTCGTTTGTCATTCGGTCATCGATGTTCACAACGTGACCTTGTTCGAACCACCGGACGATGGCCTGATAGGGATCGGGTTTCTCTTCAGCAGTTCCCTTACGAGCTCTGCGCACATTCGGATCAGGCATGGAAAGACGGAAGACCTCGCGCACGGCCTTGCCGATGAGTGCTCGTGCAACCTTCTGCGGTCCTTCTTCTTCGCCCTCAAAGACGAGTTCCACCTTGCCGGTGATGCCTGCAAGTGCCTGACCAAGGTCGCAGAGTCGGGGGGCTACGATCATCTCGCCGGTGATGTAGGCGCGACGTTCGGCATTGGAGACCATGTTCTCCATCGTGGAGATGGTGAGTCGCGCACTAACGCCGCTGGTTTGATCGATGTATTCGCTCGTGCGAGCGATCATGGCAACGGACTCAACAACCTGGCTGAGATACGTAGGGATGATAAGGGGCATTCCCGAGCGCTCAACCCATGATTCTTGTGCAGTGATGGCCATGCCGTCTTCGATGCTGCGCGGATAGTGCGTGAGGATCTGCGACTGAATGCGGTCCTTAAGTGGCGTAACGATGGATCCACGATTGGTGTAGTCTTCAGGGTTGGCCGTGAACACCATCACGATGTCCATCGGGAGGCGAACATTAAAGCCCCTTATCTGAATATCGCGCTCTTGTAGAATGTTGAACAACGCTACTTGAATGCGAGGCTGAAGATCGGGTACTTCGTTGATGACAAAGATGCCTCGGTTGGAGCGCGGAATGATCCCAAAGTGGATGGCGCCCTCATGTGCATAATGCAGACGTTGCGAGGCAGCCTTGATCGGATCGATGTCTCCGATGAGGTCGGCCACACTAACGTCTGGAGTTGCAAGCTTCTCGCCATAGCGTTCCTCGCGCGGACGCCATTCGATCGGTGTAGCATCTCCGTGTTCGGCAACGAGCTGCACGGCCTGGTAGGACACGGGGCGCAACGGATGATCGTTGATCTCGGAGCCCTTGACAACAGGGATGAATTCGTCGAGTAGCGTGGTGAGTTGACGTGCGATGCGCGTCTTTGCCTGACCGCGTAGACCGAGCAAGAGAATATCGTGCTTTGCAAGAATGGCGTTCACGATCTGCGGTATCACGGTGTCATCGAATCCGATGATGCCGGAGAAGATGGGCGTGTTGGTTCGCAGTCGTTCGATCACGTTGCGACGTAGCTCGTCCTTCACAGACTCGTATTGATATCCTGCTGCCTTCAGCTCGCCGATCGTTGTTGGGAGGCTCATGATGTTCTGTAGGTGGCGATGTTTTCGATGTATTTGGCGAGGACGTCGAATTCGAGATTGACGGAGTCCTTCTCGTTCAACGTTGAGAGCGTTGTAACGGAAAGTGTGTGTGGAATGATGGCCACCTTGAATCGTTCTGGCTCGAGTTCTGCCACGGTCAACGAAATGCCGTTGATACAGACGGATCCAACGGGAATAAGCCACTTGCGATACTCGGCAGGGAATCTGATCCACATCTCCCAGCCTGCGTCGCCGGTGCGGATGGTGTCAACGATGCCGGTTGCATCTACATGCCCTTGCACGATGTGACCACCAAGGCGATCGCTGAGTCGTACGGCGCGTTCGAGGTTCACAGCGGAATCCGGACGAAGCATTCCGATGGTTGTCTTTCGCAGCGTCTCAGCAACCACGTCAACATCAAAGGTGTTCGGTGTTCGCTCCACCACTGTAAGGCAGACTCCGTTGACGGCGATACTGTTGTCGATCTCAAGATCTTCCAACGTTAGCGAAGCGGCGATCGTGATGCGCTTGCCATCTGCTTGGTCAACCGTTGACGTGACCACGCCTGTCTCTTCGATCAATCCTGTGAACACGCTCAGTTGCCTCGGATGAATGTGGTGATGAGGTCGATATAGTTCTGCGTCCCATAGACGTACGGAACGTTGTTATGGTCTGCACCTTCGATGCGCACGAAGCTCCGTGGCTGACGTGCCACATCGTACAGTCGTTGACCATTGGCGTCAACACCGATAAAGGTGTCGTTTGTTCCATGGATGATCAGAACCGGACATGTTCTTTTCTGCATCGGGACCATATTGTCAAACGCCCCCTCCAAAAGGTAGGAACCGGGAACATTGAGGAGTGTGCCGCTTTGAACGAGTGTTTCGCCGGAGGCAAAAATGCTCTCTGTGATCAACGTCTTTGGACTGTGAAGTTCAGTTGCAGAATAGAGCGCAGGGAAGCCCCCTAGCGAAAATCCGTAGTGGACGATCTGCGTTGTATCTACATCGGCTCTGCTCATCACGTAGGAGAGTGCGGCACGTGCATCGGCCCTCAAGCCTTGTTCGGAGCTGGTTCCGGTGCTCTTACCAAAGCCACGATAGTCGTAGATGAAGACATCGAATCCTGCCTGATACAGAAGTTCAACACGGTCCCAATAGTACTGCAGGTGATCGCGGTTGCCATGATGGTAGATGATCGTGGGATGGGGCTTCACCCGCAACGAATCTGTCTGACGCACAAAATATCCGTAGATCGTTTCACCATCGGATAGGAGTGCTACTTCTACTCTACTGGTGTCGGGGATGACTGTGGTGCGGAGAACGTATTCGGTAAGGGGCTCTGCATTGAACAGAAAACTGTCCATCGTGCAGGACGTTGCGATGAAGCATGTAGCAAGAGACAGCAGTAGAGTTCTCATAGCGTGATCACTCCTGCTACAAAGGCGCCGAATGAGCCCATGCCGCCAATGGATGATTCCCCTTCAAAGATCCCTACGCGTGTATCATGATTCGATGCCTGCCAGATGAGTTCTGTTTGAAGGCTGAAGGAGGTAGAAAGAGGAAACTGTAGGCCAACGAACGGACTGAGGTAGAATGCGCCAGGCTTCCATTGAAATGTGCCGTGCGCACCGGCATAGACAAGTGTTCGATCAGCGATCTCCCAGCTGCCATTGAGAGAGACGTCCGGATACAATCGAGGGGCAACAGGGTCGCCGAACTTCATGAAGCCGATGAGTCGCGCGCCCAGAGTGAGCTCCGGGATAACGTTGTCTTGACGGATCAGACGGGCGCTGGCACCAAGGTCGAGTCCACCCACGGCAAATGCCGACATCAACAGGTGTAGGTTCCCGTGGACAGAGATGTCATTGTTGAGGCCGTGAGTAGCACCGGCGGTGATGTACGGAACAAAGCCCACCGGTGAGCTTGACGGAACGATCGGTCCGCCAAGGGAGGCATTGATCGTTGTCTCTCCTTCGGAGAGTACGCGCACGGGCTGACCGGAACCGCAGCCGGCCAGAGCCATGATGAGCAGTGCAGCAGGTGCGCTGAGAATGTATGATTTGCACAGGTGGAAAGGGGCGGTCATATTGAGTCCGTGCACAGAAGTGCACGAAGATACCGACCCCTCACCGCACAGCCATCACGATGCCGCTTTGGACCACTTCGATCCCCAACTCTGTACTGCAGCCCGTTGTACAGGCACAAACGTTGACATCGCGGATAGCGGCGTTGCCGGAGGGGCCGCTTGTGATCGTTGTGCCAACGGCGAGGCAACGGAGCGAGGTGCTGGTTGCTTGGGCTCAAGCTCATGGCAGAGGGGAGCCCCCTGAGATCCTCACAATGGCAGGATTCATCAGAGCGGTTGGACAGCAAGTGTTGCCGGATGGTCCGCGGATCATGCCCGATGCGTCGGTCGATGTTCTTCTTCGTTATGCTGCTTATGCGGCAAAGACACGTCCGGGCGCTGTTAGAATGCAAGCATCGCGTCTTGCACGCTGGGCGCAAGAGGGACTCTCGCCCGGACTCGTTCGACAGTTGTCGGGGCGAGTAGAAGGACAACGACGAAGGAAACACCTTCAGACAGTAGCAAACGTGTGGTTCGAACTCCTCGATCTGGTCGGACGACGTGCATGCGACAGAGGAACCTATAGCGGTTTTGTAGCAGACGAGATCTCCCGTCGCAGCTCTTTCAAACTCCTCCGTCCATCCGGTGCCGTTGTTGATCGTTTGCTCGTGCTCGATACGCATGGTGTGACCTTTGTGGACAGGATGTTGCTTCATGCGCTTTGTAGATGTGACTGGGATGTTGCAATCGCATTCTCTCCTGAATTGCCCGGAGTAGAAGAAGGGGCTTCTCGGAGGTCCCGCACAGACCACATGTGGTTCGTTTCCCATGGATGGATCAGTAGTACTCCAACGGCATCCATAATCAATGTGAACTCCGATTCAACACTTCTTCAACGCTCGTTCTCGACCCGCAGTGAAGAGGTCCGTCGTGCACTGGCTCTTATCAAGGAAGCACTAGGACGTGGGACTCCTCTTTCTGAAATGGCGATATGTGTCCCGGGCTCATCTGACTATATGCGAATCATTCGGGAACTCGCCACATCGAGCGGTATCCCGATCGATCTTGATGCCGACATCTCACTTGCATCAACACGCGCAGCATCGGCTGTGCTTTCGGCATGCACAGTCATCGGTGGTGGATGGCTTCGCAGTGATGTTGAAAGACTGTTGCGCGATCCGTTCGTTCGTGATGCCGTGCCCGATGTGGCGCATCTTCTTCGTGTTGCGAGGGAGGATCGTATCGTAGGGGGCGAGGGGCCGAACGCTTGGCATCAACGATGTGAGCGCAAACGTTCCGACGCGATCTCGTTCGCGCGCGCAGATCCGGATAATGCCGAAGAGTGGGAGGCAAAGCGCACGCGATATGAGCGCGCGATACGTGCGATCTCGTCTCTGCGTAGCAGACTCGAAGTGCAAGCAGAACACGCCATGGATGCGGAACGATTCTCGTCGATCATTCGGCAGAATATCGGGAACGGTCTAGGGATCTTCGACGCTGCTGCGACGTATGAACGTGTGGCAGTTGCGGCATTGGAAGAGTCACTTTCCTCGTATTGTGCTGTAGCAAAGGATCACCGGCTGCCACCCGTACCATTCGCGGAGCATACCCGGGTGTGGTGGATGCTTGTTCAAAGTGTGAGCGTATCGTCAGAGAGTGGATTTTCGACCGGACTCAGCATCGTTCGTCCGGCTGAACTTCGCGGACGTAAGCGCAAACTTGTTGTTGTCGTGGGTTGTATCGAGGGAGAGTTTCCACGGACATCGCAGGACATGCTCGATGAAGATCTTGTGCCCGGACTTCGCGAGGCTATGGCCATTGAGTCAATGGCAGACATTGTGGCATCGGTTGCATCGGATGGTATGCTTCTTTGTACCTATCCTGAATCGTTGGATGGGTCGATGGTTCTCTCGTCATCACTTCTTGATCGCGTATCAACGGTCTCGGAACCAAACGAACACTGGGAGTCGCTTGATCCGCAACGAACGATCCTGCTCGATCAACGCGATCTGCGAATTCGAAGTGAATTCTCGCCCTTTATCGACGATTCGCAGGAAGGTGAAGTTCGAGTCGGACTTGATGAAGAAACTGCTGCTCTATTTGATGAGGACGTGAACAGACCCATGAGTCCTTCACGCCTCGACGTGGTGATCCAGTGTCCGTTCAAGTATCATGCGAGCAAGACTCTCCGTCTGGAGGACGATGGTGGTGAGAACGACACGCAGATGACGTCGATCGAACGCGGCATCTTGTTGCACGAACTCGTCCAGCGGTTCTATCGATCTTACCAACCCAATGAAGAACTACAATTCGCGAGTGCCGAAGAACTATCCGCTTATTGCGTCGATCTCCGGAAAGCCCCTTTCGAAGATCATTGGAAGAGACTTTGCGATCTACTTGATGAGCTTCTCCACGAAATGCGTCCGGACCATCTCTATGCCGAAGTTGAGCGTCGAGCCCTCGTTGGCACAAGCATGCGCGTTGGTCTCCTGCGTCGATGGCTTGCCAATGAGATCGCGTATCAGCAAACAACAGGGTTCTTGCCTGTCCTCTTTGAGATCGAGATCGATACGGAGATCGACGTTCCGGTAGGCGATGTGATGCAGAAGATGAAGGTCAAGACCCGCATCGACAGAGTGGATGTTGCCATGGTGGATTCCGTGCTTGAGTTTGTTGTCAACGACTACAAAGCAAACCTTCCGGGAACGGCAACACGTCCATTGATCAAGGCCGGCAAGGCAACACAAATGCCGATGTATCTCGCCGCGGTGGCCGCCTTCTTCCGCGAGAAGGAGATCGACGCTCGTCCTGCTGCTGCTGTGTATCGAATGTTCGGCACGGCACTGCGGTCACCGGAGAAGTCGATGTATCAAGTGATGCTGGCCGACGAGAGTTTCCCGATCCCGATCCGCAGATCAAAGAAGGACCCGCCCCCCTTGCCCCTTGCAGAACAGGTGGAGGTCATCATTCAACGGATATCCCCGGCTTTCATCGATCTTCGTAGCGGTGCATATCCCGTGCGTCCCTCGAAGGAGGCGTGTACCTACTGCTCCTATCCGGATTTGTGCCGACGTGAACATTGGGGCGTGATCGAACAACCTATTGACCAAGAGAACGCCGAACAATGAAACGTCAAACGCCTAAACAACTACTACCTTCCGACCTTCGTTGGAAGTGTGCTCCGTCGTCCTTGCCATTTAAGACGTCGACAAAGGAACTCAAGCCCCTTGGTAGGATCGTAGGACAAGAACGTGCCATTGAAGCACTAGAGTTGGGCGCTCGCCTGAGAAGTCAGGGCTATAACATCTGGGCATCGGGCGTTGTAGGTACGGGGCGAATGACAACCGTACGGCAGATCCTGGATGACCTCAAGCATCAGAAGGTAACGCTGCATGACTTTGCCTACGTCAACAACTTCCGTCAGCCTGAAGCTCCTGTCCTGCTTCGATTCTCAGCCGGTGAAGGACGCGTCTTCACACGCATGATCGACGAGGCACTCACAGTGGTCCGACGTCGGATCCCGCAATTGTTTGAAGAAGAGCAGTTCCAATCTGAGCGGAAGGAGATCATCCAACGATATCAAGCTCGAGAGAAGAAACTGTTGGCGGAATTCGATACCAAGATCCGGCCAACAGGATTTGTTGTTGGTCAATTGCAGGAAGAAGACGGAACCTCGCGAACAGAGATCTTTCCGCTGATCGACGGGAAACCGGTGGCTATTGAAGAGCTGGATACTCTTGTGCAAGAGGGGAAGATGGCGGTGGAGAAGGCTCAGGCTCTCAATGATGCTTATGCCACCCATCGCGATGAGCTCACAGAGATCGGACGACGATCGATGCGCGTGATGGTTGACTTCCGCAAGGAGCTATCGAAGCACGATCAAGCTGCTGTTGGTGTACTGTTGAAATCGATCTTCGAAGATATCCGTGGCAGTTTCCCTCGTGATCGCGTAACGGAGTTCCTCAACGGTATCACAACGCACATTCTTGAGCGACTTGAAGATTACGTTCGTGTATACCAAGCAAAACAGGCCGGTGTTGTTGATGAAGCAACAGAAGAGCTGGCCCGACAACTTGAGCGAATGACATCTGTGAACCTCATCGTAGACAACTACGATGCCAAGGTCGCCCCGATCATCGTTGAAACCGTTCCAACGTATACGTCGCTCTTTGGCACTATTGAACGTCGCGTTGATGCGCGTGGGTTCGCTGTGAGCGACTTCACGCATATCCGCGCCGGAGCCCTACTCAGAGCCGATGGCGGTTACATCGTGCTCAATGCCATGGACGTCTTGGTTGACCCCAACATATGGATGTCTCTGAAGAAGGTGATGCTGTATGGTCGACTCGACATCCAATCGCTCGACTCGCAATTCCAGCTCAACAACCTCAAGCCGGACTACATCAACATTGATGTGAAGATCATTCTTCTTGGAGACCCTGCTGTATACCTGGCAATGTGGGCTGCAGATGAAGACTTCCACAAGATGTTCAAGGTCCATGCTGAGTTTGATGCGGAGACGAAACGATCCACGGAGATGATCAGGCACTACTGCTCCTTCATCTCACAGATCTCAACGGAAGAGAAACTCCTGCACTGTGATCGCGGTGCTGCCGCTGCCATCATCGAATGGGCCGTTGCATTCACCGAGTCCAAGAAGAAGATCACTCTTCAATTCAGCTATGCGGCTGATCTTCTGCGCGAGGCCTCGCACTTTGCACAGCAGAAGAAAGCGCGGATCATTCGCGCAGAACACGTCAAACATGCTATCTCGATGCGTCATCGCAGGAGTAATCGTGCAGACGAAGCCATCCGCGAGACCATCGCAAAGGGAACCCTCCTCATCGACGTAAAGGGTTCGCGCGTAGGTCAGATCAATGGTCTCACCGTGTATAGCAGCGGTATTGTGTCCTTCGGGAAGCCGGCGCGTATCACAGCCACAGTAAGCGCTGGCAATGCCGGCATCATCAACATTGAGCGCGAAGTTCAAATGAGCGGACCCATCCACTCAAAGGGTGTTCTCATTCTTTCCGGTCTGCTTCGATCATTATTCTCGCGTGCACAGTCGATCTCCTTCTCGGCCAGTATTGCTTTTGAGCAATCGTACGGAGGTGTGGACGGAGACAGTGCATCGGCTGCTGAGATCATTGCCCTTCTAAGTGCCATCTCCAACGTTCCTGTCCGACAGGACAGAGCTATCACCGGATCGATCAATCAAAAGGGTGACATTCAGGCGGTGGGCGGATTGAATGAAAAGATCACCGGCTTCTTTGAGGTTTGTAAGGATAGGGGGCTTACCGGCAAACAAGGTATCGTGATGCCGATCCAGAACGTGGATGACCTTATGCTGTCGGACGAGCTGATCGATGCTGTAAAGAATGGCAAGTTCTCCATCTATCCAGTCTCTCGACTCGAAGAAGCCGTTGAGCTTATGATGGAACTCCCTGCAGGAAAGATCGGCAAGGATGGCAAGTTCCCGGCCAACACGGTGTTTGCCAAGGTGCAGTCCAACCTCGACGTTCTGCACGAAGCCTCACGCACGCGATAACGCATGCGTGTGCTAACGTATTAATGTCGGAAGTGACGTGTCCCGGTGAACATCATAGAAAGCCCCTTCTCGTTGGCGGCTGCGATCACTTCTTCATCGCGAACCGAACCGCCGGGCTGGATCACGCATGATGCGCCGGCTTCTGCCGCCTGCAGCAATCCGTCGGCGAACGGGAAGAATGCGTCAGAGGCAACAGCGCAACCCGTCAGGTCGATGCTGGCATCCTGCGCCTTGCGAACAGCGATGCGTGCGGAATCGATGCGCGACATCTGTCCGGCACCAATGGCCAGTGAGCGGTCATGCGATGCATACACTATGGCATTGCTCTTAACGTGTTTTGCGATCTTCCATGCGTAGAGCATTGCTTGACGTTGTTCGTCCGTTGGTGTCTGTGCTGTAACAACACGAAGGTCTGCCTCATTGAAGAGGATCGAATCCGTGTGTTGTGCCAGATAGCCCCCTGCAACAGACCGAAGATCCATCGCAAGTGATGATCGAAGCTTTGCTGTGTCCACCACCATCAGGCGGCGATCCTTCTTCTTGGTAAGTACTGCAAGCGCATCTTCATCGAAGGAAGGTGCGATGATCACCTCGGCAAAGAGAGAGTGTACCTCGTTGGCATAGGCGAGATCCACCGTGCGATTCACGGCGATGATCCCTCCAAACGGGCTCACTGTATCTGTTGCAAAGGCCTTGCGATAGGCATCTACCAGGTCGTTGCCGGAACCAACACCACATGGATTGTTGTGCTTGACGATCACAACCGTGGGCTCATCGAATTCAAGGCACAGCTTTGATGCGGCATCGATATCGAGAATGTTGTTGTAGGAAAGTTCTTTGCCGTGGAGCTGACGGAAGATCGTTGTGAACGATCCGTACAGCATTGCGGTCTGATGCGGATTCTCTCCATACCGTAGGTGCTGATCGGCACGTAATGGCACTGCGGTCTCCGACAAAAAGCCAGAGTGCAAGTGTTTGGCAAAGTACTCTGAAATACAGGCGTCGTAATGAGCTGTGTGGGAGTACGCTTCCATTGCCAGTTGTTGTCGGAATGAAAGGGGCACTTCATTGTTCGATCGCAGATGATCGATCACTGTGTTGTAGTGTGCCGGGTTGACAACGATCGTTGTGAATCGATGATTCTTCGCAGAAGCGCGCACCATGGCCGGACCGCCGATGTCGATGTTCTCAATGATCTCGTCGTACGAAGCCCCCTCTCGAGCAACGGTCTGCTCGAACGGATAGAGATTCACAAACACAAGGTCGATCTTCTCAATGCCGTGCTCATGCATTTGGCGCAGATGTTCCTCATTATCCATCACAGCAAGGAGTCCGCCATGGATCTTCGGATGCAACGTCTTCACTCTGCCATCCATGATCTCCGGGAATCCCGTGATATCTGCAACCTTTGTCACCGGAATGCCGGCATCGGCAATGGCCTTCGCCGTGCCTCCTGTAGAAATGATTCGAACCCCTAAACCATGAAGTTCACGAGCCAGTTCAAGTATGCCGGTTTTGTCGGAGACGGAGAGGAGGGCGGTCATGTTAATGTGCTAATGTGCTAATGTGCTAATGTGCTAATGTGCTAATTAGCTAACGAGCTAATACACGAAATTAGCACATTAGCACATTAGCACATTAGCACATTAGCACATTAGCACATTAGCACATTAGCACATTAGCACATTAGCACATTAGCACATTAGCACATTAGCACATTAGCACATTAGCACATTAGCACATTAGCACATTAGCACATTAGCACATTAGCACATTAGCACATTAGCACATTAGCACATTAGCACATTAGCACATTAGCACATTAGCACATTAGCACATTAGCACATTAGCACATTAGCACATTAGCACATTAGCACATTAGCACATTAGCACATTAGCATGACTTCATCGATCACATGGAAACTCCCGCACACAACGGTTGGGCCATGAGCTATTGCTGCCTTGTAGGCGTGAGCCACGCTCGAATGGGCTACGGCGTTCATGATGCCTCGTGACAGGGCCAGGTTGAGGAGCTCTTCCACAGCAAGGGCGCGCGGGAGAGCAGGAGAGCATAGGTGTAGGGTGTGTGCAAGCGGGGCGATGGCGTCGATCATACCAGCCACGTCCTTATCGGACATCGCACCAAAGACCACCTGCATGCTGTTCGGCGTTTTGCCGGAGGCGATGAGCGTGTCTCGCAGGGCAGCAATGCCTCCGGGATTGTGCGATACATCGATCACTGTGAAAGGA
Organism: Ignavibacteria bacterium; assembly: GCA_016707005.1. NCBI lineage: Bacteria > Pseudomonadati > Ignavibacteriota > Ignavibacteria > Ignavibacteria bacterium. Next base: position 756,700 of record JADJIQ010000002.1, on the reverse strand, counting down.
TCTACATTGATGAGGTCGCATCGTCCGTAAAGTCCAGAGGTTGACTTCACGCGAAGCAGTCCTTCTCGTATGTGTGGCTCTTCGACGAAGTACAGTTCACTGATGGCCGGCAGGGCAGCGATCACTGTGGCGATGTTGCTCGTTTGATGCTGACCACAGAGGTCGGTTGTGTAGTACTTGCGATCCGCGTCATTCGTAACACTCACCGTCATCGTAAGGTCGGGGTGGATCGCATCCATTTCCACATAGATCGTGTCTTCTGCGAACGAGATCGGAGTATTGGCGGACTCTGCCTTACGAACGAAGACATCTCGGATGTCGGGAACGGGCCGTCCATTTACCACAATGCCGGAACGATGTCCGATCACGACAGGAGCCCCCTGTTTGATGATCCCGGCCTTTTCGCCGGCGATCTGCGGAAGTGTTGTGCCGAGGTATTCCGTGTGGTCGATATCGATCTGCGTGATGATGCTCAGGAATGGCTGTACGATGTTCGTTGCATCAAAACGTCCGCCAAGCCCCGTCTCAATGATCGCAACCTCAACTCTGCGCTCGGCAAAGTATTGGAATGCCATTGCTGTGGTGACCTCAAAGAACGTTCCACCGAACGACTTTGCCTGGTCCATTAAGGGGCGAGCCAGACGAGCCACGTCCTCATCGGAGATCATTGTACCGTTGATGCGAATACGTTCGTTGAACTGCCTGATGTGCGGCGAGGTGTAGAGGCCAACCTTGTACCCGGCGTGGGTGAGGATCGAGGCTAACATGGAGCAGGTAGAGCCCTTGCCATTTGTGCCGGCAACGTGGATGACGGGATAGCGCAGATGTGGTTCATCAAGGTGCGAGCACAGCTCCGTGATGCGCTCCAAGCCGGGTCTGATGCCGGCATGGAACGTCATCGCGAACAATTCATCAAGAATGGGTTTCAGGTCCATAGTGGGAACATAAAAAAAGGCCCGCCAATGGCGGGCCTTCGTTGACTGCACAGATGTGCATGGAGTGCGGTAATTATTCTGCGATCGGTTCGCTGTCTTCCAGGTCTTCGATCGTTGTGTTTGCGTTGGCCGATCCATCTGCGTTGTACTTGTCGGCATTCGGGACGGGATGGTTGGCGTTATACTTCGCCACTTCTTCGTCGCCGCGTGCGCGGAGGTATTCAACTACAGAGAGAACGATCTTCTTCTGTTCCTTGTCGAACTCAACAACCTTCAACGGGAGATTGTCTCCAACGTTGAAGAAGTCGGCGATGACGCGGACAGGAGCGAAGGAGAGTTGGGAGACAGGGACGAAGCCATCTACGCCTTGCGGCATTTCGACGATGACACCCTTGTCGATGAGACGGACGATCTTGCCTTCTGTCTCAGTACCAACGCCGAATTCACCTTCAAACACATCCCATGGGTTTTCGCTGATCTGCTTGTGACCAAGGGAGATACGACGATGCTCGTTATCGACGGCAAGAACAACAACTTGAATGCTGTCGCCCTTCTTCACGAACTCACCCGGGTGACGGATCTTCTTCGTCCACGAGAGGTCACTGATGTGCACGAGGCCATCAACGCCTGGTTCGAGTTCGATGAAGACGCCGAAGTTCGTCAGGTTGCGAACTTCACCCTTATGGACCGATCCGATAGGATACTTGGCCATGAGATCGTTCCATGGATCCGGCTCGAGTTGCTTCATGCCGAGGGCAAGCTTGCGATCGCCCTTATCGATGTTGAGGACAACGGCGTCAACCATTTGACCAAGCGAAACCACTTGTGATGGGTGCTTGACGTGTTGCGTCCAGCTCATTTCGCTGATGTGGATGAGGCCTTCCACGCCCTTTTCGATCTCGATGAATGCACCGTAGTCCGTAAGGGAGACAACCTTTCCGCGAACCTTTGTGCCCGGCTCGTACTTCTCGCCGATCTGGTCCCATGGGTGCGACGTGAGCTGCTTCATGCCAAGGGAAATGCGCTTGCGGTTCTCGTCGAAATCGAGAACAACAACCTTGACCTGTTGGTCGAGTTGAACGATCTCGCTCGGATGAGCTACGCGGCCCCACGAAAGGTCTGTGATGTGAACGAGGCCGTCCACGCCGCCGAGGTCGACGAATACACCGAAGTCCGAGATTGCCTTGACGGTACCTTCGAGAACGAGACCCTTTTCGAGCAGTTCGAGGATCTTGCCGCGTTGTTCCGTGAGTTGCTCTTCGAGGAGGACCTTGTGGGAGACAACAACGTTCTCACTTGGGTGGTTAACCTTCACGACGCGTACGTCGATCGTGCGGCCTACCCATGCATCGAAGTCGCGTACCGGACGAACGTCGATCTGCGAGCCAGGAAGAAACGCTTCGATCCCGAGAAGATCTACAACCATACCGCCCTTGATGCGGCGAAGGATGCGAACCGGAGTGACTGTTTGCGTTTCTGCAAGCTTGAGGATCTCTTCCCATGTCTTCATGAAGTCAGCGCGACGGCGGCTGAGCATCAGGCGGCCTTCGCCGTCTTCGATCTTCTCAACGAAGACGTCTACTGTCTCGCCTGGGGCAAGAAGTTCGGCGCCTACGAATTCAGCGCGTGGGACAACGCCGAGAGACTTGAAACCGATATCAACAAGGATCTCGTCCTTGGTGACCGAAACCACTGTACCGTGAACGAGATCGTCTGCCTTGAGCGTAGACACCTTGGTGTCGAACAGCTGAAGGAACGCTGCATCATTCATAGCTGAGCCGTCGAGTTCTCCGCCGAGCAGTGCGGCGATTGCCGACCGCTTGGTTGAGCGTTCTCCGAGGACTGATTGTGCTGGTTGTTCCGAGGCAGCAGCGACCGTCTCCATAGAGATGTCTTCTGTTGCGCCCGTGTTTTGTTCCGACATATTGTAAACTCCTTGTCAACTCGCTGGCGCGGCCCTCCGCCATCGTGTTGACCCTATTAGGGATAGTGCAACAAAGTTGGGGCCCGGGGAAGACAGCCAAAATACGGAATATTTTTTATCCCCAAGTGTAACTTTGGCACGACTTTTCCTGTTATCAATGGGAACGGACAGATCACGGAAAGTGAGGCTCAAATGGAATGGTTCGATGCTTTCGAGGAGCTGATGGCCTCCATCGAACGGTACGTAGATGAACACGGACAGGCACCCCGGGAGGTTGCAGTGTCCGCGGACCTCTATGCCTGGCTGTCTGACATACGTAGAGAGTCCCATTTCCTCTCCGGCGGTGAAAACGGAGACCCCGACCTCCTCCCTACCCCGCACGGCCCCGTCCGCCTGGTGATCGACGAAGCGCTGAGTTCGTTTGAGATAGTCCCGAGTTAATGTGCTAATGTGCTAGTGTGTTAATGTGCTAATGAGATTGCTAGAGTGTTTGAGTGCTAGAGTAACCCCGTAACCCTGTAACCCCGTAACTCTGTAACTGCGTAACTCCGTAACTCCGTAACTCCGTAACTTCGTGTGTTGCGCCCATAGCTCAGTTGGATAGAGCAGCAGCCTTCTAAGCTGCGGGCCGCAGGTTCGAATCCTGCTGGGCGCGCAGAATAGTTGTTGTTCTTCAGTGAGGTCTGGAATGGGCTACATGAGCGGCTTCGGCAATGACGTAGCAACGGAGGCGGTAAAGGGGGCACTGCCGGAAGGGCAGAATTCTCCGCAGAAACCGCCATTGGGGTTGTACGTTGAGCAGATCAATGGTACGGCGTTTACCGCACCGCGGTCTGCAAACAAGCGGTCGTGGATGTACCGTATTCGTCCGAGCGTTGTGCATCGCCCATACGAGCGTATCGACAACGGACTTATCCGCTCTACGCCCTTCAATGAAGTAGAGACAACGCCAAATCAGTTGCGTTGGAGCCCCTTACCGCTCCCAACAGCGCCAACAACGTGGCTTCAGGGTATCGCAACGATGGCTGGTGGGGGAGACCTCACTACACATTCGGGATCGGCGATCCATGTGTATGCGGCCAACACGTCCATGACGGATACGTTCTTCTACAATGCGGATGGTGAGCTGCTTATCGTGCCGCAACTGGGGTCGCTCAGAATCCTGACGGAGATGGGTATTGTTGACGTTGAGCCTCAGGAGATCTGCGTTATTCCGCGCGGCGTGAAGTTCCGTGTTGAAGTGAACGGTCCGGTTCGCGGGTATATGATCGAGAACTATGGAGCCCCTTTCCGACTCCCGGATCTTGGTCCGATCGGTGCGAATGGTTTGGCCTATCCTCGCGACTTCCTGATCCCGGAAGCTTGGTATGAAGAGCGAACGGGAGAGTTTGAGGTCATCACGAAGTTCCAGGGGAATCTCTGGAAAGGCATCTACGATCACTCACCGTTGAATGTGGTGGCATGGCACGGGAACTATGCACCGTACAAGTATGATCTTCGCAAGTTCCAGTGTATCAACACTGTCACGTTCGATCACCCGGATCCATCGATCTATACGGTACTCACATCGCCAAGCGATACGCCAGGAACAGCCAATATTGATTTTGCGATCTTCCCGCCACGCTGGATGGTTGCAGAGAACACCTTCAGACCGCCATGGTTCCACAGAAACTTCATGAATGAGTTTATGGGGCTTATCCACGGCGTCTATGATGCCAAGGAAGGCGGAGGCTTTGTTCCGGGCGGATCGTCGCTGCACAATTGTATGAGCGGACATGGTCCGGATGCAGATACCTACAAGCGCATGACGGAAGTGGAACTCAAGCCGGTGAAACTGGAAGAGACAATGGCCTTCATGTTCGAAACACGATTTGTGTCGAGACCAACAGCATTTGCCATGACAACCGGTGAACTGCAAAACGATTATTGGGAATGCTGGCAAGGTTTAGTGCCGGAATTCAGAAAACCCTAGTATATTTGTGGTTCAAGCAATGAGAACAACACGGCCAAGTCCCGTGCGATTGTACCAAGCCCAATCCCGCCAGGTCCGGAAGGAAGCAACGGTCAGCATGCGTACAAGGCGCCACGGTCAACTTGGCTGTATTTTTTAATGGTACGTCGAATTCTCATTAGTGCCTCGGCATCACACCTCCGGATCGCGATCACGGAGGACGGTAAACTCGTTGAGCTTTTTACCGAGACGCCCGACACAGAACACCACGTTGGTAACATCTACCTCGGACGGGTCACGAAGATCATCCAGGGAATGAATGCGGCCTTTGTCGACATCGGTCTTGAGCAGGACGCATTCTTGCATTTCAGCGATGTTGACTCAACGATGGAGGGCATGTCCACAGACGATGATGATGATGACCGTCCGGTCTCTCATGCAGTTGAAACCGCTGATGTCGCACTTCGCACATCCAAGGCCGGTTCCACAAAACGCCTCCCAACGTTTACAACAAAACGAAGCGGCCAAGTAACGATCAATCTGCAGGCGAAGCAGATGGTTGTGGTGCAGGTCACACGCGAAGCATACCACCAAAAGGGTGTGCGAGTGACCACAAAGGTCGGCCTCACCGGACGAAACGTTGTGCTGCTCCCATTCGAAGAGAATGTTGGTGTCTCTCGCAAGATCTTCTCTGTGAAAGAACGCAAGCGTCTTCGGGCAATCGCTCGCGAGATACTTCCTGAAGGCATCGGCTGCATTATTCGTACCGCTGCTTCGGGCCTAACAAACGACGACGTTGGGAGAGACTTTGCCTCGCTCCTCGAAGATTGGCGCGAGATGGAGAAAGAGATCCGCGATGCAAAGGGGCCAATGCTGCTGCATCAAGAAGCCAGTGTTGCTCATAGTGTGATCCGAGATCTCTTCAAGGACGATGTAGCACAGGTTGTTGTGGACGACAGGAAGTTGTTCCGCGATCTCAAGACCTATGTGTTGCGAACAGCCCCACATCTTGATGGGAAGCTCGAGTTCTTCGCCGATACAAAGCCGATGTTCGATGTCTACGGCATCGAACGAGATGTACACCTTACGCACTCACGCCGAGTTCCGCTTCCGAGCGGAGGATCGTTGATCATCGACCATACAGAAGCGATGGTTGTGGTGGACGTGAACTCCGGTCGCGCATCAAACGAGCGAACACAAGAAGCCAATGCCGTGAAGTCGAACTTCGAAGCGATGAAGGAGGTTGCAAAACAACTTCGTCTTCGTGACATCGGAGGAATGGTGCTGGTAGACTTCATCGATATGCAGCAAGAAGAGAATCGGCGCAAGCTGCATGCGGAAATGAAGAAGGAGACCTCGCGAGACCGGGCAAAGACCATCGTCTACCCGATCACCCAACTCGGCATCATGCAGATCACGCGGCAGCGTATCCGTCAGAGCATGGCCGAACGAACGAGCGAAGAATGTCCGTTCTGCATGGGTACCGGTAGGGTTCTCTCAGCAGCCAGCACTGTTGCAGGCATCGACCGTTGGCTACGGAACTATCGTGCAAAAACGTGGGGCCTGCGTGTAACGGTTGCAACACATCCGTACATCATCCACTACATCGAGCGCAACAAGGCATCGACATTGCGCCGGTGGCTTCGCACGTATTTCCTGTCCGTTTCACTTCGTGAAGACGACACCATTGAAGCAGGGGAGTTCCGCTGCTATGCAGGGTCGAACACGAAGGACATCACACGTCAATACCTGTGATGCCAACTGCCGCACGTCGTAACGTGACGATCCTTGGTTCAACCGGTTCCATTGGAACGCAAGGTCTCGATATCGTTTCGCGCGACCCTGAACGTTTCGCACTTCGGTGGATCACGTGCAATACCAAATGGCAAGATCTCGTTGAGCAGGTACGTCGGTATCAACCGTATGGCGTAGCCATACGCGAAGAGTCGGCATGGCAGTCCTTTCGCAATGCTCTCCCGGATTTCACAGGTCCTGTCCTCTGCGGCGACGAAGGGATCTGTGATGCTGCAGCGGACGCCGAGAATGATGTGGTCCTCTCCGCAATGGTCGGATTCAGCGGTGTCTTGCCAACGATGGCGGCGATCCGCGCCGGTCATGTGATCGGACTTGCCAACAAAGAGTCGTTGGTCAGTGCCGGTGCCGTCCTCGTTCCTGCCGCTGCAGAACACAGTGCAACCTTGATCGCCGTCGACTCCGAACATAGTGCAATTCTTCAATGTCTAGCAGGTGAGCGCGCATCAGACGTGGCACGCCTTGTTATCACTGCATCGGGCGGTCCATTCCGTTCGCTGAGTCTCAAGGAAATGGCCTCCGTTACTCCGGCGATGGCGCTGAAACACCCCAATTGGACGATGGGTGCCAAGATCACCATCGATTCCGCAACGCTCATGAACAAGGGCTTTGAGGTGATCGAAGCGCGCTGGCTCTTTGACCTGCCCGGTGAAAAGATCGAAGTAGTGATTCACCCTCAATCGATCGTGCATTCCATGGTGGAGTTTGTGGATGGTTCCGTGAAGGCGCAAATGGGGCTTCCGACAATGTTGCTTCCCATACAATACGCTCTGACATACCCGTACCGCATGCCCCTTGACATACCTCGAATGGACCTGGCTACGATCGGGAGTCTCACATTTGAAGCACCAGATCTGAACCGATTCCCGTGCCTCCGCATTGCCTATGACGCATTGACGGCAGGGGGCTCTGCAGGTGCCGTGATCAATGCTGCCAATGAAGTGGCCGTAGCGTCCTTCTTGGTGGGGGAGTTGTCGTATCTGGGGATCGCTAAAACGATTGAGTGGACGCTCAATTACATAGAACACGTCGGTCATCCGTCATTGGACGACGTTGTTGCCATCGATGCCGAAGCGCGTCGGCGGGCATCAGAATACATCATCGGTACTCAATGGAAAAGCTGATCGACATGGAATTTCTACAGCCAACAATTGCCTTTATCATCGTCATCGGCGTCCTCGTCTTCATTCACGAGCTTGGGCACTTCCTTGCGGCTCGTTGGACGGGGATGCGCGCAGATGTCTTCGCCATCGGGATGGGTCCGCGTGTGATGGGATGGAATCCCAAGACGGGCTTCTCGTTTGGCAAACTCCCCGCAGACCTAGAGCTCGACGGCGGTACGGACTATCGACTGTGCGCCCTACCGATCGGCGGATATGTGAAGATCCTCGGTATGGTGGATGAGTCCATGGATACCGACTTCGCGGGACGTCCGGCCGAACCCTATGAGTTCCGTTCTAAGAAGAATTGGCAGAAGGCCATCGTCCTCAGTGCCGGCGTGATCATGAATTTCTTGTTGGCCATCGTCGTGTTCTGGCTCTTGCCGCTCTTCTATGGTCACGAAGAAATGGCCACAACGAAGATCGCATGGGTCGACCCAACCTCAACCGTTGCTGCATCTGGATTCGCTTCCGGCGACAAGGTGATATCCGTTGATGGTGTTGCAGTGTCTACTTGGGAAGATTGTGCCGAACAACTCGGTCTCTCAACCAACACCGGTATGCGGAAGGTGGTTGTACAACGCGAGGGTGTTACTCGGACGATCGAGCTTGCAAGTGCAGACCTTGTTCGTTCGATGGCTGCCGGACAGGGCTTGGGACTGTACCCTTCGGACATGAAGATCGTGTTCGGTGGTGTGGTTACTCTGTCGCCTGCCGGACGTGCCGGAGTGCAGGCCGGAGATGTTGTGCTGGCCGTAGACTCCATGCCCGTGCGTGCTCTCCCTCAGTTCCAGCGCTATGTACGCGCCCATGCATCAAAGCCGATCACGCTCCATGTTGAGCGAAACGGAACGCCAATGCCGGTGAACCTTACCGTTGGATCGGACTCGACGATCGGTGTTCAGCTTGAAGGTTCCTACGTTGGTCCGCGCAAGACCGAGACTTTTGCCGTCTTCGAATCATTGACCATGGCCGTGAGTGAGACGGGAAACACCATCGCGATGATCGGCACCTCGGTCACACACGTCTTCCGCGGTACTGTATCTGTGAAGCAGAGTTTTGGCGGACCGATCCAGATCGCAAAGATGGCCTCCCGCAGCTCTGACCTTGGACTCGAGGCCTTCCTCAGGTTCATGGCCTTGATCTCGATCTCCCTTGGTGTGATGAACCTCCTCCCGCTTCCGGGACTTGACGGCGGACACCTTGTCTTTGTTGGTATCGAAGCCGTGATCCGCAGAGAGATCTCTACCAACGTGAAGATCCGCTTCCAGCAAGTTGGTATCGCACTCTTGCTGATCCTCATGGCCTTTGTTTTCTATCTCGATCTCACCCGATAAGGGGCTCCTGCATGCGCATTCTTGTCACGAACGATGATGGTATCGAGTCGGCCGGCATTCACGCTCTGGTGCAAGCAATGCGTCGGCTCGGCGATGTTGTTGTGATCGCACCGGACAGACAACAGAGTGCCGTTGGACATGCGTTGACCGTGGCAAGCCCCCTACGTGCTACTCCATTTAGCAGGGACGGCGAAGTGATCGGATGGGCGATCAACGGCACACCGGCAGACTGTGTGAAGCTCGGCGTGAGTACGCTCTTGAACGAGCGTCCAGACATGATCGTAAGCGGCATCAACCACGGATCGAATACCAGCGTCAACGCCATCTACTCAGGTACGGTGAGTGCGGCAACAGAAGGCACACTCATGGGCATCCCATCGATGGCTGTGTCTCTTGCAACGTTCGATGAATCCGCCGATATGTCGGTGGCGGCAGAAGTGGCCTATGACGTTGCGTCCCGACTGCACAGCCTCGACCTACCACTCGGCACGTTGTTGAATGTAAACGTCCCGCCGATCCCCAAAGCAGAATTCAAAGGCTTACGTGTAACCCGTCAAGGGCACAGTGAGTGGAAGGACCGATATGACGTTCGCTTAGACCCACATGGCAAGCCCTACTACTGGCTCACAGGAGACTTCGTTACCGTCACCGAGCTTGAGGATGCCGACGACATCGTGGTTGCCAACGGATGGGCATCGATCACACCCATCCATTATGAACTCACAAACTTCGCGCTACTCGAGACGCTCCGGGAGCAATTCGTATGATGTCTACTATCAATGCCGAACTTCTTCGCAGCATCGATGCCCATGCAAAGCGACTGCGATTTCTGTATCGAATCAAAGGTTTCGGCTACGAGCGCGCCATTGAACTGCCGTTGCTGGCAGAAAAGTTGCAGCCGTTGTTCGATAAGCCCCTTCGATACCTCGACATCGGCACCGGCCCGTCCATCTTTCCATCGTGGGTAGCCAGTAAAACCAACTGGGACGTTACCTGCCTCGACAAGTTCAATTGGGTGGAGAAGCAGAACGAATACGCACGGCAATTGGGCCTCGACCCAAAGCGATTCCATGTGGTTGTCCGCGACTTCCTCGAAGCCGAACTCGAGCCCGAATCATTCGACGTGATCACCAACATTAGTGTGATCGAACATTTTGAAGGGGCTCTTGATTCCGTCGCAATGGAGAAGAGCGCTCGACTGCTCAAGCCAGGCGGCATCTATCTGCTTACAACTCCCTTGAACGAAGGCCACGCTCGCGATTGGTTTCTTCAACAGGATGTCTACGGCGAGAAGTTCACATCAAAGCCGGTCTTCTTCCAACGTCACTACGACGTTGCATCATTCAATGAGCGCATCGTAAAAGCCTCCGGCCTTGTTGAGCGGGAGCGTGTCTACTTCGGTGATTATGAAGAGCCATTCTTCAACGACCGCATTGTTGGGAAGACAGGACTCGGCAAGATCTCACGCACGCTGTTGCAAATGAATACCGTCAAACATGCCCTGGCTCACGGCAGCTACAGCGACAAGCCGATCTCCATGTCCGGAATGAAGATCTACACCTCCGCCGGCGTGTGTGTGGTTTTGACGAAGAACTGACTTCACACTGATACGCGCTGATAGAGATTCATGATTTTCTCTACAGCGTCGGTATTCGGCGTGATCGCCGGGGGCATATGGCCTCGCCGTGCATCTGCGATGCACTGATGTAGAGCACGCGAGAGATCGACTGGGTCTTCATTGCGGAAGAGCACCGTACCGTCGGGTCGCTGCACGGCATCGGACCCAACAGCCCATCTGCCCAGTTCGAGAGCTTCGCTGAGAGTGAGTGAAGGGCCGCCTTCCGTACGTGTAGGCCGAACCACAATGTGTGCGTGCTGGACGAAGGGGGCGAGTGGACCATTGAGGCTGCGCACAAAGGTGATGCGAGCATCATTCGAAGCCATGGCAAGTACGTTCTGCCAAAGAGCGGTATCGACCACGTCACCAACGGCAATGCAAAGTGCAGAGTCCGGATCTTGGATCGAACTGAATGCTAAGACAAGTACATCGAGCCCGTACAGATCACGTCCGTTATACGCTACAACACGTCCGGCATTGGCAAGGATCCGTACCGGCGCACGTTGCCAAGCTTCTGCCACATCAGTCGGAAGTGGCGACGCTACTTCCCAAGCACTGAGGGGCAGATTCGACGGAATAACTCGAGTGCGTTTGTGTCGAAAGCCGAGTGTAGACTCCAAGGCATCCGCAACTTCCGAGCTGATTGCGATCACAGCCTTGGCATGCGCAAATGCAACGGAGAGTTGGCGAAGCACCCGAGGATCCTGAAACTCAGCGCGATATCGGAATGAATGTACCGTAACAACGTACGGCGTGCGCGTCAGCCGCCAGATCCGTGAGAACAACCGCATCCACCGATGATTCCCCTCATCGGTGTGATAATGAACCAAGGTGCGAGAGAGAAAGAACCCAAGTCCGAGCTTTGTTACGCCTTGAACGTTGTCAGGAACGCCCCCTAAAGAATGTCCGGTTGCCACTGTTCCATGAGCCCGCAACGACTCTAGGAGCCGAATGCAATGAAGCGCCACACCGCCAAACGGAGGAGGAAACGGACAAAGGAGGCGGATGTTGATCATGCTCAAGGTCTAATGATCTTATCCATTTCAACAAGTTGGCTTTCATGGAGAAACACAACATTCTCCATTGCATGAGTCGCATTGACATCAGAGGGCCTTAACGTCCCGGAATCATTGATAGTGAATGAGTGGTAACCGTCAGTCGCAAGAAGCTTCTTGAATTCAGGTGTACTGAACCCCCGGGCTGCCTGAAGTGCATCACTCATTTCCATTACGATTATCGGTCGAAGCTCGCGCAGGACTCGTGCTGCACCCTTCACTACCTCTAACTCGCCCCCTTCAACATCGATCTTCATGAGGCGCAGGCTCGAGATGTTGTTCTCGGACACGTAGGTGTCAAGAGTGACAGACGGAATCTCAACGAACTCTGATGATACATTCATGCCATTCTGGATGGTACTATGAGTGCCGGAGTTGTGATCATGGCTTAGATACAGGCGCAACATTCCGTTAACGTTCGAAGCGGCCTTTTCGACGATGGTGACTTTCACGCCCGGGTTCAAGCCCACGTTCTCGCGGAGTCGCTCAATGTTATGTGACTCGGGTTCGAATGAAACAATTTGCAATGGTTTGACTGGAGTAGTGCCCATTGCAAGGGTTAGGTACCCTATCTGAGCTCCGATGTCGAAGGCGGTATCGCCCGATCTGAGCACCGAACGAATAAATCGCACGGTAGGTAGCTCGTAACTCCCAAAAAGATAGAGATGAGCTTGTAGGAATTCAGTGATATCCAGTCGCATTTGAATTCCATAACGTAATTTCGTCAAGACAAAGGTTTGTCTAGTCGGAGCTACATATCGGAAATAGATCTCAGTTAGAATCCTAAACTTCCCTCGTTCGATCGGGAACAATCTGGTGATTGATCTGAGCAATCCGGTAAGCATGTATTAAAGGTCCTTTAGTTCAGATTATCGCACAATCGAGGGGTAGACATCGTGCAAAAGAAATTCAAGCAAATCGGTATCCTTTTGGCATTGGGCTTCTTCGCAGTAGCCGTTAGCGCTCAGGATCAATGGAGGGTGTTCGCAAACCTTGAACAAGGTAGGCACCATCATGTCGCAAGATATCTGAATGGCGACAAAATATTGGTCATAGGCGGATATGTTGGCTCCTATGGCATCCTAGATGGTAATCCGACGAACACTACTGAGATCGTGGATCTACAAACGGGTCAAGTTACTCCTGGGCCAAGTATGGCCACATATAGAACAGAGTTCCCCGCGTTGGATCTTCCGGATGGAGATATCCTTGTGTTCGGTGGAAACTCAAACTTGGGACCGTCGAAAGTTGTAGAGCGCTATGATGTCGCAACCAATACTTGGTCAGTGATAGGTCAAATGGAAGATGGCAGACGACAACACAGTGCAGACTTCCTAAACGAAGACGAAGTCCTTATCATCGGCGGATTTGGCTCTTCTAGCGCGGAGATCTTTACGATTTCAACCGGCCAATCGCGGAAGATTGCCAACCTCCCGTCAATGGCGAATTCCGCCGTATCGATAAATCCAGAAGGGCGAGGACCCTCGTTCTGGGGGTTCCGAGCTTATGGCCCCAATTCCGACCGGCAAAGGCAGTCTATTCGATACAGTTCGCAAACAGATTCATGGCCATTGGATCTAGAGTTTGATGATGCACCTGTAGCTCCGAAGTTGACGGTACTAACAGATGGATCTGTGCTTGTCTGCAGTGGCGCAACAGGTGAAAATCCCTTTACAACATCGAGGAAAACCTGGATCGTTAACTACCTAGGAGAGGTAGCGAAAGGACCGACCTTGATCGAAGGACGCCAATGGCACACATTGGGTGCATGGGGTGACTCTCGGGCGTTGGTGACTTCTGGACTACTTGACAACGTAAGGTATGGTAGCTCATGTGAGTGGTTGGATCTCACAACAAATACCTCGTCTGTAGCACCTTCCCTCAATTATGCGCGTGCATTTTCCCAAATGATTGTTGTTAGAGTTGCTAGTGGACGCACAAGAGCCTTCGTCATTTCTGGTTTGTCTCCTGTTAACGACTATTCTACCAGGAACACCCCTACCATCGAAGTTCTTGAAGATAGCTGTGCCGGTAGCTCGACTATTGCGCTTTCAACGATGCGACGCATAGGGAGCACAATCTATAAAGCGCCTCGGCTTGAGATGACGCAGTCTATTCCATATCAGGCAGGGGCTGCTTGGGTTCGCGATCGCGTTCCTGTTGCCAGTGGTTTTGATGTACGGTTCTCATTCAGACTTTCCAATGGAAGTGACAATGGGCAGATAGATAATGGCCCTCAGGGTGCTGATGGAGTGGTGATGGTTCTTCAGAATGAAACACGCGCTGCAGTCGGACTTCCTGGAGATGGGATCGGATACAACGAGATCCCGCATGGTCTTGCTATTGAATTCGATGCGTATCGGAATGCTGCGTTTTCAGATCCTACACCGAGTCATATCGCGGTGCAGGTTGGTGATGGAAACATTCTCAGGCCGTGGCACGTGGCGCCATATCTCAAGGGGATCACCTCGGAGGGATTCCCGCCATTTGTTGCCGATGGTACGGTGTATCATGCACGTGTGAAGCTCGAGGGTAAGCTCCTGCATGTGTATTGTGGGACAACGCCGGTATTGGAAACGCCGGTGCTCACCGTTGATAGCATCGATATGAATCAGATCCTTCGGCTTCGCGAGGATGGTGCGGCGTATCTAGGATTCACCTCTTCAACCGGCTTCTCTGCGCAGACGCATGAATTGTTGTCCGTTCAGATAGAGGGTTGCGATGGACTAATCTCCGATGTGGATGAAGATCAGGAATTGCCGATGATCACGTCGGCCTCCATCATCCCAACTCCATCGGCCGATATCGCGAAACTAGTTCTTCCAAGCCCGCTTCAAAGCGCCGTTTCGTGTACGATCGTGGATCTGCAGGGAAATGTATCTTCTCGCTTCACTATCCCTGCGGGGAGTTCGATGGTGAATTTGCAATTGGAATCACTGTCGGCTGGCATGTATCAGGTTGTGATCATGGATGCACGGGGTGCATTTACTGTCCCTCTTGTGATCTCGCGCTGATAGCCGGACTATTCTTCCGACCATACAAGTCGTCTCTTCAACGGGTCCCACTGCCAGTGCGGGCCCGTTGTTCGTTGTGATACACCGCCAATGTGGGTGGCGATGTTGCCGCTCTGCCTTGATTCAAGAGCTCGACGTTCTCGTAGGATCTGTGCGTCGCCCCATCCATAGACGTTGGCGTCGAGGGCGATGAAAGCCTGCACAAGATCTTCGGGTTCGGTGAGCCCCCTTGCAAGAAGTTCTTCAACGAGTTCTTGGGGTCTTCCGAGTTTGGTCTTGTTGTTCGGGAATCGCTCGAGATGAGCTCTCAATGCAATAGCGACATGAGAAAGTGCAGGCGGAGTTTGTCTGAGCAGATCTTCGATCATCGTTGGGTCGGACCCGGCATAGGCACGCCAACAGGAAGCGAGATAGGCGCGGTCCATCGTGGTGAGCTCAATGCTGCGGGAACGAAGATCCCACACCAGACGCGGCACTGAACCAAGCTGGGAGATCAGAAAGAGACAGTTCACGCAACAGAAGAGATCGGTGTCGAAGTGCAATACAACTTCGTCCCATGTGGCATCGATGATGATGGAGAATTCCTGCTCAACGACGCGACGGTACTCATCCTCGGAAGAACTGTAGGCGGTTGTAACGAAGGTCCTGCGCAGAGGGAATAGTTCTGCCGGACGTGGGCTAACGGGCCCATCGGCAAGTGCTTCCCGCCAGACACGGATGTGCTCATAGCCGCGCTGTTGAAGTCGCGGAACATCCATGTCGCCGTTGGCGATGTGAAGGGTTAGAACTTCCATTGTGCAACCGTTGGTAAGGTGATCATTGAGATGATCGTGGTGACAAGGATTGCTTGGGCAAGAGCCGACTCATCAAGTCCGTACCGATCGGCAAAGACCATGGTGAGCATCATTGTTGGCATCGAAGTTTCGAGCATGGTAGCGAGTAACACATCGTCATCCGGCGTAATACGCACAGCAAGCCAATAAACGGCAAGCGGCACAGCAACCAAACGAATGACAACAACCGGTACAAGCACGGGCAACATTCTCAACCGTGGCAAGCGCAATGCGAGTCCGATGCTGAACAACATCAACGGCGCAACCACCTTGCCGGCTGTTGTGCATGCATCGAGTATGAAGGGGGCGATCGGGATGTGTAGGATATTCACCGCAAGCCCTGCAACAACAGCAAGGGTTGGTGGCATACGCAACGCCTGCAGCAGACCTTCGCCAATTGTGTGCTTCTGACCACGCGTGCCGTATTCAACACAGACGATGGTCCCCAACGTGAAGAGGAGCGGCGTCATGCCGAGATAGTCGAAGAGGATCGGCACCCTGCCTACATGGTCACCAACAACAGCAGTCGTGATCGGCAGTCCGAGGTACATGGCGTTGCACCACGTTGATGCAACGATGAGGGAGCCGATCACTGGAGGACTGAGGTGGGTACGAAGGAGTCGGGCAAAGATGATCCACGACAGCCCAAAGCCGACGGCTACGGAAACGATCGAGACCAGCGGTACCGACCAAATGTCGCTCCCAATAGGCGCTGTGGCCAACACGCCAAAGGTGAGTAGCGGTACGAAGATGTTCAGAACGATGGAGCCGATGCTGGTCCGAACCACCATGGGATCCGGAACATGAGGGAGCTGTCTGTAGATGATCCCACAGCCGAGCAGAACACCAAGGGTTGCAAAAACGTTGACCATGCGCGACAAACTACGATGTAAGTGGACTGGTATGTGTGTAATGGCACTCTGACATCTACAGGCATAGTTTGGACCATCAGCTCCACACGGCAACAACATATGGAGGTTCTCATGCAGGTCCGAACATTGTGCGTCCTCGGCAAGACAGATGCTTTGGATGCTCAATCAAAAATGTTGACCTATTCAACGCATGATGTGGTCCTTGTCGGATCAACGTCGGATATGAACGAGGTGGGTCCATTGATCAGATCAGCTCGACCCGATCTTGTGCTGTATGATCCGGCGATCGACGAAGGCGAAATGCTCGTGCGATGGCGTACGGAGATGGGACTCATGCCCGTTCTGGTGTGTTGGTCTCGAGAGCCCACCTATGCCGTCCTTGCGTTTGAAGCAGGGGCCGTGCATTATCTGATGGATCGATGTTCAACGGAGGATCTCTATTCGGCACTCGACCGATGCGCGCGTCGGATCGCACGGTATTCCTATGCAATGCAACTGCAAGAGCCGATCCCCGAAGCCCCCTATCAAGCCAATGTGATCGCACTGCCCGTTACGTCGGGCATTGAGATCCGTCCGCGAGAACAGATCGTTCATCTTCACGGAGAAGGGAATTACACGCGTGTGATCTTTGAGCGCGACCCGGCACTCTTGCTCTCGCGCACGATAGGAGAGTACGAAGTGATCCTGCAACGTTCGGGTTTTCTGCGCGTGCACCGCTCCAATCTCGTGAACCTGCTGCATGTTCGAAAGGTAGTGCGTGGGAAGACGGCGCGGATCCTGATGAGCAACGGAGACGAGATCGATGTGTCAGAACGGTATCGCGATGTTCTGTTCGAGGCGCTGAATGTGGTTCGGAGACGGTAGGGGGCTAGATGGTGCGCAGGAATGCACGAAGCATTGCCAGACGCCATACGAAGAGCGCGTTGCGGTTGTCGCCGCGACGATATCCGGCAAGTACCTTCATGAGCTCCGGACGAACAACGTATCCGTCGAGCTCCTTCCAATCGCCTTCAAGCAGATGGCTGAGCTGGCCACGTAACCAAGCGATGTGTCCGGGCGTGATGAAGCCGGTCTTGTCCTTTCGGTCCAGCACGGCATCAGGCACGATGCCCCGCATACCGGCGCGCAACACGCGCTTGGTCTCTCCAAGATGAACCTTGTGTTCGTTCGGCATGGAAAAACACAACTGTACAAGGCGATGATCGAGAAACGGCACGCGACTCTCAATGTTGAAGGCCATCGCGTTGAGATCCTCCGTGTGCAGCAGGGTTGGCAACAATGTCACCCGCACCAGGTTGTAAAGGAAGGCGTTGAGACGTGGTCCCGATGGCATCTCGAGGTGGATAGGATACGATGCGGCCGGTTGCGCCATGATCCATGGATAGGTTCGCGCAAACTCCATTGCATACAATGCCGGCTCGTCTCGTGATGCCGAGAGCAGACTTTTGGCGACGATGTCGAGCTTCCGGCGGACTCCATATCCCTGACGTGTTGCATGTGCATTCACCTCTCGCACCGCTCCGCTAAGGTCGCCGCTGCGGATCTTGTCTGCGATCACGCGATACAAGGAATGCATATATCCGCCCATGATCTCATCTGAGCCTTGACCGTCCAGAACCACCTTAACGCCGTGTTGCGATGCAAGCTGCATCACGAAGTACTGCGAGATGTAGGACGATGAAGGCATCGGAGCATCCATCATCCACGTGACTCTGTCGAAGGCCTGCGCTACATCGGTATCTGTGGGCGAGATGTAGTGAGGTGAAATCTGCGGATACTTCGCCAGCACATGATCGATGTACGGACGCTCGTCAACATTCCCCTTTCCTGTGTAGAACGCAGTGAACGTCTTGATGGAGTGTTCATCCGTCGATGATGCAAGAACACTGGCAATAGACGTTGAGTCGAGTCCACCACTGAGACAGATCCCCATTGGCACATCACGTCGCGCGGTCAGTTGTACAGCGTCGACGAATAACTCCCGGAATGCAGAGCTGTTCTCTTCAAACGACGATGTGTTCTGTGTTGACGTATCGATGTCTGCATAGGACCAGATCCGCAACGTCCCGTTCTTCCACACGCAATTGTGCGAGGCGGGAAGTGCCTTGATATCCGTGAAGTACGTCTCCTCCCAATGCTGCATCCATCCCAGATAGAGTCCGCGTGCAACTTGCGACTCATTGATCCCGCCTCGATAAAGGGGCGAAACACGAAGCCCCTTGATCTCTGAAGCAAAATGGAATCGTCCGTCGCGTTCGATGTAGTGGAATGGTTTTATTCCAAATCGGTCACGAGAGCAGAACAGCTCGCGCTTCGCCTCGTCCCAGATGGCAAATGCCCACATGCCGATGAATCGTTCAACGCATGAAGGCCCCCAGCGGTGATAGGCGTTGAGGATGACCTCCGTATCGCCGGAAGTGCGAAACGAGTACCCGTCTCGTTCCAGTTCGGAGCGTAGCTCGAGGTAGTTGTAGACCTCGCCGTTGTAGGTGATGGTAAGGCCCGCATCGGTCATCGGCTGGTTCGACCCGCTGGAGAGGTCGATGATGCTCAGTCGGTTGTGACCGAGAAAAACCGGCGGTGTAGCCCATGTTCCGCGGTGATCAGGACCACGATGGGCCATGATCTCCAGCATACGGGCACCAACATCGGCAATATCCGATGTTCCAAGGCGTTCATCTACGAGTCCGGCAATTCCACACATGGCAACGAATCTACGGAAGGAGTAATGCAGGCGTGAGACGAAGTTGTTGCCGAAGAAGTACATTGTACCGATGAATATTCCGTGGAGAGTCCGAATTCTTCTCGGACCGATGAGACCATTCGTGGTTCGAAAGGTCCGCGATGCCCTGCGCGAACGTTTCCTCGTGAGGATGCTTCGCAGGCAGCTGCCTACGCACGTCCATGAAGGACGCAGCCTTCGAACAGGCGTAACTCCACTTCCGTCAGCTTCGTGGTTTGCGGCGCACAGCTCGGACGTCTTGGCGTTTGCCTCGTCCATGCGGATGGGAGTGGTTGGAGCCTACGGAATAGGGCATTGGCGGGTGGGCGATCCGGACCCGACGGGTGTTGATACACGGTCCGTCCATGAGCTCAGTCGAATGCACCACTGGTGCGCCTATGCACTGGCTGCGCATATCGACCGTGAGCATCGCGATGAATGGTGCGATCTCTTGTTCGACGAGATCTCCACCTTTATGCGCACCACGCCGGCCGAACATGGCATCCATTGGCAATTCCCGATGGGTACCGGAATCCGACTTCATTCAATGCTCGTTGCATGGGATTGGGCCCGGCGAAGTGGCTGGGAACATGCCGAGGGTGAACATCGTGTGGCGGCCTATGCCGTTGACCATGCACGGAGTGTTGTGGCGCGCAGGGAATCTCGCGGCGGACTTTCTACGTCACACTATGCAGCCAATCTCCTGGGTATACGTGCGGCAGGCATCTACCTCGTTGGTGAGCCGGCAGCTGCACATTGGAGTGATCTGGCTGCGAATGAACTGAGCAAGGAACTGTATCGACAGATCTTGCCCGACGGGATGGCCAATGAAGGGAGCACCGGGTATCATCGTCAGGTAACGGACCTCTTCGTTCAGGCTGCAGCGCTTGGTGCCTTTTCTCCGGATGAACTCACAAAGATCGGCGGTGCTGTGGAGCGGTGCCGCAACCTTGAGCAACATGGCATGCCCCTTATCGGCGACAACGATGACGGGTTGGCGATGAAACTCACTGGATTTACACCCGACCTTGATTACCTCTACGATGTTGGGACGCGAATGTGCGGTTCGGCAGATGTGGGGGATGAAGACCTCGTTGCGCCGGATCTTGGACTCACCATCAGACGCAGTGGCTCGATGATCACTTCCCTTCGGAACGGACCCGTTGGTCAGTTCGGCAAGGGTGGTCATGCCCATAACGATCAGAATTCCATCACCGTCTCGATAGGGGGCGAACCATTCGTCGTAGACCCCGGAACGTCCTGCTACACTTCAGACCCAATTCAGCGAGACATCGAACGGTCCGTTCACCAACATGCCACTATGTGGTCGGTATCGTCTGAACAAGCATTTATGCCACCCGGCGAGGAAGGGATGTTCTGGCTCTTGGATGACGAACTTGAGACGGAGGTAGTTGCCAATACGGGTTCGGTCTGGCATGGTATCGTGAGTGCTCAAGACGGACGTAGACATGAACGTCACGTTGCCTTGGGAGAAGATCATCTTTCTGTGCGGGACGTATACACGCCAACGGCGAAGGATCCAATGGCCGAATGGGTGCTTCCCCTCGGTGAAGGGGTCGAAGTGGAGCTCGATGCCAACAAGGCCATCCTGCGCGGTCGCAAAACATCGGCCCTCCTTACATGGGACAACGGGACGATGATTGTCGATAGATCCATGATCTCGCCGTGTTTCGCAGAAACCCGCGTGGCGCTGTGTCTTCGCATACGAACCAACGCACTCTCGTGGACGCTGTCTAACTTCGCAGCATGAAATTAACGGCTCATCTTGGGAAGATCACGTGGTCGCTGGCTGATAAGGTCCTTTACGTGGCCTATGGTTTGGTGCAATTCGTGCAGATCGCAGCCCTGCCGGCAGATGTCTATGGCGTATTCACACTCCTTGTGGCGTTGAATACCTGGATCATGATCGTCTCCGATGGATCGGCGTTGGCAGGCATCATCCAATACGGAGTTGATCCCAACGAACGCAAACGCGTGAATCTCATGGCGCTGGTCATACATAGTGCCGTGGTAGGTAGTGCCGCGCTCGGCATCTTCCTGCTTCGCGAACCCTTGGTTCATGTCTTCCGCGTAGAGCAGTTCGGTGTTGTAGCTACGTTGCTTCCGCTGTATTGCCTTCTTACCCTGCCTCGCATGTTCTGCCTGAAGATCATCTACCGCGAGATGCGGATGAAGGATCTGTTCGTTGCAGATGCGATCTGGTTCGGTGTGCGGACGGCCATGACGTTCTGGTTTATTGCCAATGATTCGCTCCACTCACTCAGTGATATCGTCCTCATCGATTTTGCGGGTATGGCTGCCAGCTCGCTCGCGACAATGGCGCTTACTCGTAAGGATCTGATCTTTGGATGGTCGGGTTCTATCTCGTTCGGGACCTACCTGCGTTATGGCGTGCCCCTTGCGATGGCCACGGCATTGAACTCTGCGCCACGTCAACTCGACGTGTATGTGATCGCCGCCTATTTCGGTGTTGGTGTTGTTGGGGTCTACAACCCGGCAAAGAATCTGTACCGGTTCTTTGAACAGGCTTTTGATGCAGTGACAACGTTGCTCTACCCGGCTGCTGTGCGGATGTACACCCAACATCGTATGGAAGATCTTCAGATCCTGATCACCAAGGCCATCAGCATCACGCTCATCCCAACGATCATCGCCGTGGTTGTGTTAGAGCTTGGATTGAGCAGGATGATAATTCCTATCCTTGGAGATAATTATGCGGCTGCCGTAGATCACTTCAACGTGCTTTCTATTGCCGCACTTGGAATGCCCTTCGTCCTCATGAGTAGTATCATTGCGGCTATGGGGCGGAGCACGGCCATCGTCCGATACTCTGCTGTTGGACTCCTTGTAGCCGGTGGCGTCCTCTTTGTGGTTGGAGAGCTTGGTGAGCCCCTTTTCGTTGGACTTGGACTTGTTGCCAACACCATCGTTGTTGGCATTCTCTGCACAATGCACGTGCGCCGAGAACTTCACTTCCCATTACGTGCATTGGGTCGAGCCTTCGGCGATGTACGCCATGCCTTCATCCGTCGTAGGGAGGGGATATGAGCCTTTGGTTCCATATGCAGGGGGCGGGAAGACTCCTCACTCGGCGCAAGGGTCCGGTGGTCCGCATGATCTTTGTTGCATTCATCGGTACCGTGTGGTGTCTGTCCGGGGCAGTATGGGGCGTTGCAGTGTGGCGCGATCTTGACCGACGCGCCATGGAGATGTCCGTGGATGTGATCGGACCAAACGATAGCCTTGATGTTGCGATACGAGCGATGGCTGCAGACATGCGCAAGCGCCCGTCGATCATCGGTGTTCGGCTTATGAGTGGCGACGCCGTTTGGCGTGAGTTCGCTCATGACATGCGGCTAGAGGCTGATGACCTGCGAGAAGTTGCCTCTGTGCCTACGATCCTGCGACTCAATCTTCGGCCGAACATGGTCTCGCTGGCGGCAACGGATCGTTTTGTTCGATCGCTCAAGGACATATATCCGGAAGCTACATCAAGTATCGTCTGGCCTCGGGCCTATGTTGAAATGCTCGACTCCGGACGTCGGGATGTGATCGTCTTTGGTGGGGTTGCCGGCATTCTGAGTCTCATTCTCTTCTTCCTGTCCGTTACCTATGCATTTCGTGCTGAGATCCATCGTGCCGGCTCGGATCTTCGGGTAGCAGCCTTACTTGGTGCTTCCACATCGTGGATAGCCGCGCCGCACCTCATCGTGGGTCTTGTTGCAGGTGCCATTGGTCTTGCGCTTGGTTCAGGTGTCGTGCTGCTTGCCCGGCCCTATGCATTGCAGCACGCTGCGTGGCTGCAGACCGTTCGAATCACGGAGATCGTTGCCTGGACGTCGTTTGTTGTTATTGCCGGCATCGCGTTGAGTTGGTGGCAGTCTGCCATCTCTGTACGAGGGGCAACACGCAGACAATGAACATCCTTGACCGGTACGTGCTTCGGCAATTTGTGGTGACGTTCGTTTTCGCCTTAGTTGCATTGAGTTCGATCTTTATCATCATCGATCTGTTTGAGAGACTCGACAAGTTTATCGACAACAAGACGCCGATCGAGATGATCGTGAGGTTCTACCTCGCATTTCTACCGTATATCCTTGAGCTGGTGAATCCGGTTGCGCTCATGCTTGCCGGTCTCTTCTCAGTGGGCCGCTTGAGCAACAACAATGAGATCACGGCGATGCGATCGGGAGGGCAAGGACCGATCCGCTTTCTCCTACCAATTCTCGCATTTGCATTTGTGATGAGCATAGCGCAGATGTATTTCAACGGCTGGATCGCACCAAGGGCCGCTACGGAGAGGTTTGCTATCGAACGGAAGTTCCTTGCAAGCGAGAATGGCCCGTCGTCTCTTCAGGATCTCTTCTTCCGAGAGAGTCCATCGATGAATGTCTCGCTCAGGCGGTATGATGCCCAGAACAAGGTAGGCACTGGCGTGGCCGTTGAGGAGTTCGGCTCGGCAGAAATGCCGCGTCAGCAATGGCGTATCGATGCAGACTCAATGGAATGGGATTCTACCTCCGCTCTTTGGGTGATGCCGTTGGCAACCAAGCGCACGTTCTATCCGGATAGCGTTGCTATTGAGATACTACGGCAGTTCAAAGCCCCTTTCACGATCCGTCATGACCAAATAGCAAAGCTGCAACTCAATCCTGAGGAGATGACGTTCCCGGAGATGAAGGACTACATCGAAACCCTGAAACGAGGCGGCAAGGACACGAGGCGTCAAGAGATCGATCTTTCGGGTCAATGGGCATTCCCATTTGTGAATTTGATCGTAGTTCTCATATCCATTCCATTTGCATCCGTTCGGCGGCGGGGGGGAATGGCCGTAAACATCGCGGCCGCCATGGTCATTGCGATTACGTACATTGCATTCACAAAGATCAGTCAGGCAGCCGGTGCGGCTGTTGATCTTCCCGTTGAAGTGATTGGATGGAGTGCGAACGCAATATTCTTAGTGATCGGGCTGGCTGTGTTGGCCAGGACCCGGGCTTGATAGGTTCATGATACACACGTCGGCGAGGGGTTCCATTTGAAGACAGTTTTCATGATGCTGATCGTAATGATCATGCTGCAGGGGCATGTCTATGCACAGACATTCTCGAAGCGGTCAGCAAAAGAGTCGGGCATTACGTTCCGCAACGACATCGTTGAATCCGACACGTTCAACGTGCTTGCTGATTTCTACGCCTATAACGGCGGTGGGGTGGGCATTGCTGATCTTGATGGTGATGGACTGCAGGACGTGGTGTTTACGAGCACGTCGAATGGGATATCTCACTTCCGAAATGTGGGAGACCTGCAGTTTGAGGACGTAACCACTTCAACCGGACTTCAGATCATTGACAACGGTATCAACACCGGTGTTTTGATCGCAGATCTAACCGGAGATGGGTACTCGGATGTCTATGTCTGTAGGCGATACCTTGCTAACCGTTTGTTCGTAAATAATGGAGACGGTACGTTCATAGATCGATCCCAAGGCTCTGCCTTGTCCGTTGCGACATTCTCCACTTGTGCAAGTGCGCTAGATTTTGATCGGGACGGCGATCTGGATGTTTTCCTTGTCAATAGCGGCGAGCCCCGCAGACAGGGCTATCTCAATCCGGGCATCAGTGATCGTTTGTTTGAGAACAAAGGGGGCGGACGGTTCATTGAGGCCACACAGCGGAGTGGGATTGTTGATAAAGGGTATGGGCTCAGCGCCAGCATCGGCGATCTCAATGGCGACGGATGGCCGGACATCTTTGTGACGAATGACTTTGAAGAGCGGGATAAGGTCTGGATCAATCAACGCAACGGGACGTTCGCAGATTCTTCCGTAAAAGCCATGGCCAACATGTCGTGGGCCTCCATGGGGAGTGACGTTGTTGACATCGACGGAGACGGGCTCTGGCACAAAACGCGACATGGGCGATCAGGACTTTGCGAACAATCTCTTCTCGGGTGATGCCGAAAGTAGAAAGAACGCCTACCTAAAGATGCCGAAATCGAAACTGCGTGACTATTACTTCCGGAACATCGGCGGATTTCGCTTTGAAGATGCAGGAGAGGCTAATGGCGTGAGGGAGTTTGAAGTATCCAATGGCGCAGCCTACGGAGACCTTGACAACGACGGCGACCTCGATCTTGTTGTCAATAACACGGATACTACAGCCTCATTGCTTGTCAATACAACCCGAGAACGAACAGCAAACGGGGCTCACTGGATCGGACTCGTTCTCAAGGGTCCCGATGCCAATCGCTCTGCCATCGGTGCGCGTGTGCGCGTGTATACTCCAGACTCGAAGTTCACACGAGAGATCTATCCCGCTCGCGGTTTCTTGTCGACCTCCGATGTTCGCCTCATCGTTGGACTTGGAACAACCGATCACATCGATTCTATTGTCGTAACATGGCCTACAGGTGTTGTCAGTACATCAGCTTCTATACCAGTTGATACCTACGCCAATATTGAAATGCCGTCTTCGGCGCCAACTTGGTCGGCTCCTCTGCTTCCGCCATCACTGATGGGGAAGCTGCGTCGTGCCACCATTCCGTTCTATCACCGAGAGAATGCGTACGACGATTTCAAACGCGAGAGACTCCTTCCATATCGCCTTTCAAAGGATGGACCTGGGCTTGCCGTTGGTGATGTGGATGGCGACGGATATGCCGACGTTGTCCTTACCGGACCCAAGTATCAAGCAACGCAGTGTTTTCGGCAAAAGCCGGGTGAAGTGATGATGGCCTGGCCCTGCGGCTTGGACTATGCTGATGCTGAAGACGTTGATGCCGCCTTAGTAGATATTGACGGTGACAAAGACTTGGACCTCATTGTTGTAACTGGAGGGAATGAGTTCGATGCCGGTGATCCTGAACTCGAGGACCGACTCTACAGGAATGACGGAAAAGGCTATTTCACGCAGATCAAGAATGGTCTTCCCGGTGGGAATGAGTCTGGTTCATGTGTAGCTCCGTCTGACTATGACGGAGATGGTGACATCGACTTGTTCATTGGAGGTAGGGTTGTTCCGGGGAAGTTCCCTACGGTAGCGCGAAGCGTGTTGTATCGTAACGTGAACGGCTCGTTTGTTGACGTAACGGATTCGGCGGCACCGGGCCTTTCTCATGTAGGAATGACGAGCAGGGCGATCTGGACAGACATTGACGGCGATGCTGATGAAGATCTCGTCGTTGTAGGGGACTGGATGACCCCTCGGATCTGGCAGAACACCAAGGGGTCGTTCAAAGACATCAGCTCCCAGGCAGGGATGGATGGGCACGAAGGCTGGTGGTCTGCTATTCACGCGGCAGACGTTGACAATGATGGAGACATGGATCTCATTGCTGGGAATGTTGGATTGAATTGTAGAGTAGCTCCGGAGCCAGATAAGCCCCTTATCTGCTTCGTAGGTGATTTTGACGACAATGGTTCGGTCGACCCGATCGTGACGCAGATCCTAGATGGCAAACGAGTGCCCACACGCGGAAGGATGACGCTGATTCAGCATATGCCTACCATGACTCGCAAATTCAATACCTACGAACAGTATGCGAAGGCGGAAATCGGCGATGTTCTTTCAGCAGCGCAAATAGATACGGCCCAGAAGCTCTTCGCCCGAGAGTTTGCTTCAACCGTCTTTGTGAATGAGAAGGGGCGATTCACGTCGCACTCGCTTCCGGATCTAGCGCAGATATCCCCGATTATGGCCGTGGTGGCGCGGGATTTGGATCTTGACGGAGATCAGGATCTGATCGTGGCAGGGAATACAAAGACTGCTGATGCCGATAACATCGCCTTTGATGCGGGTATTGGACTAGTTCTCATGAACGACGGAGTTGGCGGGTTTGCACCGTTGGCGGCACGACAAAGTGGATTTAATGCCCCACATGAAGTCCGGCGGATGGCAATACTTCCCGTCCCTGGTTCGTTTGACCTCCTTTGTGTGTCCGTCAACAACAGGACTCCTCGACTGTTCCATTTACCGACGGCTAGCCCACAACCTACCCGTAGACGGTAATTAGGACGGAGAAGTCCGCAAACTGCCGTATTTTCATGCCCATGAAACAACTGTTGCTGCTTGTTGCATTCGTGGCCTTTGCGCGGCCTATCGCTGCACAAACGCTATCGGGCGAAGAGATCGCCCACCAATGGAATCGATGTGTCATTGAAGTGATCATGGAGGATGGATTCGGTCCACCGATCGCAGCGCGGATCCATGCCTACTCCAATCTGGCTGGATATCAAGCGGCCTATCACGCCGAACCCACCTACATATCGATGGTAGGCAAGCTCAATGGCTTCACATCGTGTCCGGAACCCGATCCAAAGCTCGCCTATGATTGGCGGGTAAGCGCCGTTGCCGCCTATCAGGTGGCCTGCAGCAAGCTGCTATATCGCACGGGAATTTCAGACAGTCTGGCTGCAGTGCATTTCTCGCGATTGGAGAAGGATGTGGCTGCGGATGTGTTCGCTCGATCAAAAGACTACGGCATAGAAGTGGGCAAGTCCATCAACGCCTATGCAAAGGGTGACGGGTATGCTAGGACACAAGGACTGCCGGATTACGAATGGCCGCGATGCGACTCGTGTTGGATCCCAACACCGCCGAATTTTGCCAAGCCCCTTTCACCGTATTGCGGCAGAGTACGAACGATCGTACTGAGCGGACCGAATGAGTTCCCAGTGCCTCCGAGTATTCCATTCAGCACAAAGAAGGGATCTCCATTCTATGCAGCTGCAATGGAGGTGATCGAGACCTCGAAGACGCTCACGGAAGAACAGCGCCAGATCGCCAATTTCTGGAATGACAATCCGGTGCTTACCAACTACCACGGTCACTTCATCTTCAATTCCCGTCAGATCTCACCCGGCGGCCACTGGATGAATATCACCGAACGTGTATTGCGTGATCGCAAAGCAGGTATGGTGCGTTCAATGGAGGTGTATTCCATGACCGCCTTTGCACTCTTCGATGGATTCACTGCCTGCTGGGCCGAAAAATTCCGTGGAAATCTGATCCGTCCGGTGACCTACATCAACAAGTATATCGAGAGCAGTTGGGAGCCACTACTGCAGACGCCTCCGTTCCCGGAACATGCCAGCGGACACTCCACGATCACTGCGGCTGCGGCCGAAGTGCTGATGGCGAACTTTGGCGACGTAGCCTTTGTTGACAGCACAGAGGTGCCGTTTGGTTGGGCGCCGCGCCCATTCAAGAACTTCCGTGAGGCAGCAGCAGAAGCTTCGGTTAGTCGACTCTACGGTGGAATCCACTATCGCAGAGGATGTGATGCCGGCAACGAACACGGAACCATGATTGGCAAGGCAGTTGTTCAACGAGTTCAGGTTCGGAAACAGTGATCGAACGTTCAATGATGATAAGAACAATTGTCGGGACAATTCTTTTTACACTCACGGCAATGATGGTGGCTGCGTGTACAGACGACCCTGTTGCACCTACCACTCCCGTGGATACCACCGTTGTGGCCAAGCAGAACATGCATCCGGACAGTGTTGAAGGGTGGCTTTACTATTCGATCGACGGTGATTCCGTGGTGCCTGCAGCGAAGTCCGTTTCCGTAGAGTGGGATGTTCGCATGGCCTACCTGCTTTGTTGCGGGAATACGCGCGTCATCAAGATCCAGCTAAATTCCGGAAACGTTGGTCCGGGGTCTACGCAAGGAGTGATCGTCAAGAGCAGATTCGAGAACGTCACTGCATTGCCGTCATCGTCCGTTCTGCGGAACGACGACACTCTTGCACAGATCGTACCGCAGCAGGTGATCGGCTCTGAAGCACTCTTCATCTATCAAGGCAGTCCGAACCATACCATTCAGCCAAGTCCAGACAAAGTGATCGCCATCCGAACCCGAAAGGGAAGACTTGTGAAGTTCCAATTCACAAGCATCTATGAGGGGGCTCCCGCAACACCAACGCAGGAGACTCCGATCGGGTTCTATCATTTCCGCTATGCACAATTGAGCCAATAGGAGAACATCATGTACGGAAACATCAGCATCGTAGAAGGTCCTGCTGCCGACCAAGTAGCAGATGATCCGCAAAAGCTTGCCGAGTTCGAAGAGAAGATCGCCAAAGGCGACAAGATCGAACCGCACGATTGGATGCCGGCAGAGTATCGCCGTCAGCTCATTCGTATGATCGAACAACATGCGCACTCGGAGATCATCGGGGCACTGCCGGAAGGCACGTGGATCACGCGCGCCCCTGGCTTCAAGCGTAAGATGGCGCTGATGGCAAAGGTGCAAGACGAAGTAGGGCACGCGCAGCTTCTGTATAGCGCAGCGGAGACTCTTGGCAAGCCACGCGAGAAGATGATCGATGATCTGCTCACCGGGAAATCGAAGTATTCGAACGTCTTCAACTATCCGGCCTTGACGTGGGCAGATACAGCCGTGATCGCTTGGTTGATTGATGCTTCAGCGATCATCAACCAGGTTGCGAATTCAAAGGGTTCCTATGCCCCTTACTGCAGAGCACTCGAACGGATCTGTCAAGAAGAGTCATTCCACTTGAAGTATGGTTACGACAACGTAGTGGCATTGGCAACCGGAACGCCAACACAACGCGAAATGGTGCAAGAAGCCCTTAACCGTTGGTGGCGTCCGATCATGCACTTCTTTGGTCCGCCTGATGTTGCAAGTCAGCACACTGAGAAGTTGATGAAGTGGAAGGTGAAGATGGCGTCCAATGACGACATGCGTCAGCAGTTCTTCAATCAGTACGTCCCAAAGATCTGGGAGCTT
This sequence comes from Ignavibacteria bacterium, assembly GCA_016707005.1. Lineage (NCBI taxonomy): Bacteria > Pseudomonadati > Ignavibacteriota > Ignavibacteria > Ignavibacteria bacterium. The sequence goes on along the minus strand of JADJIQ010000002.1, from coordinate 726,694 downwards.
GGACTCACCGTTCCCGACAAAGAACTTGCAAAAGACCCTGTTACCGGAAAGTGGACATACGGTGATCCGGACTGGGATGAATTCAAGCGCGTGATCAATGGTGACGGACCTTGCAATAAAGAACGACTTGCCGTGCGCCGGATGGCCGAAGAACATGGTCGATGGGTACGCCAGGCCCTGGCTCGTCCAACCGATGGATATGTTGTGCCACTAGCCTAGTGCCATCGCTCCTGACCGTTACGGACCTGTTCCCTTGGGTCACACTTGGTATCGCGTTACTTATAGGTGTGATCGTTGGAGCAGAGCGTGAAACGGCCAGGTCTCATGCAGCCATCGGACTGCGTGATATCGTTCTAACGGCAGCCATGGGGTGGATCTCAGGACGGCTTGAGGAGCCCCTTATCGGCATTTCTGTGATGTTGGGTCTTGTTGCGCTGATGATCGTACATCGTCCGCGTGCGGACACGCACATTGGTGTAACAACGGAGTTCGCCGTGATCTCCGTGTTCCTCCTGACCTACGTCCTCGGTAGCACACGAGAGGCTTCCATCGTTGTGCTTATCGTTGCCTTAGCGATCGCCTTGGCGCTGTTGCTTGATGCGAAGTCCACCGTGAAGCGAGTATTCAAGGAAGTGATCACGGACAAGGAAGTTGCGGATACGATCCGTTTCCTCGCCATTATCTTCATCATCCTGCCCTTGTTGCCGGAGGGAAGATTCGGACCATACGAATTCTTCGCACCGCGGACTTTGTGGTTTGCCGTGATCCTCGTGACCGGCGTGTCATTCGTTGGGTATTTCCTTGAGAAGTTTCTTGGACCGCGGCTTGGTACGTGGCTCATGGCTGTACTCGGCGGTATGGTCTCTACGACCGTGATGACGCAGACATTCGCGAGGCAGGCGGCAGTGAATCCGGCTCGGCTCACGATCGCGTGGCAGGCAGCAACACTTGCCAACAGTATCCAGTTCCCTCGAATGTTGATCCTGTTGCTGATCACGGCTCCAGGTCTTGCACAAATGACAATCACTGCACTTGTGCCGGCCTTTGTTGCCGGTCTCATCATGAGTGCGCTTATCGGGCGTGGTCGCACGACAGAAGAGGCTACCCAGCCGGCTCTTCGCAATCCTCTTCGTCTCTGGCCGGCAATACAGTTTGCTGTCTTTATGGCTGGCGTGTCGATCACCGGAGCGGTACTGTATGATCTCCTTGGAACTGGCGGACTTTTCCTGACCAGTGCCCTTGGTGCTATACTCGACGTGGACGCTATCACCTTGAATGCTGCGGACAGAGTAAGTGCCGGAGTCATGGATCTCAAGATCGGGCAGGTCGTTCTCGTGATCGCCGTTGGTGCGAACATGATCGTGAAGCTGGTCCTATCCGCGACCAGTGGGTCAAGGGGCTTCTTCCTCCGGATGCTACTATCGTTTTCCGTGATGTTCGCGGCAGCGGCATTGGGTCTCCTATTGTAACTTTGCCGTCTATCACATATTCGGAGCTAGCAAATGAACTCGTTCAAGAGGGCCATGGCCTGGTGTGCAGCAAGCTGCGCAACAGCGTTGGTGGCCGTGGGATGTTATCCTTCTCATGGTCTTTCGGTTGAAGACTATGATACCGTCATCACGGGACATCATGCATCAACGGACTTCACCAAGTACCGTACCTACTACATGCAAGACACCATCGTGCATGTGGATGTTGAAACATCTACCATCATCACGCGGAAGTACGATGCTCTTATCCTGAGCACGATCGCAACGAACATGGCCAACATGGGCTATGTACGCACTACAGATACCGTTGCAGCAGACCCGGATGTGCGACTCTATGTGGCGGCAACAGCAACCACGTTTGAGACCTATTATGGCGGTTACTGGGGCGGTTATTGGGGCTGGTATGGCGGTTATTATCCTCCGTACTACGGTGGATATCCTGTCTACGGAACCACGACGTGGGATGTAGGTGCGCTTGCTGTTGACATGGTGGACCGCACGGTATCGATTGGCGGAAACACTGGCGGCATCGTTTGGGGCGCAAGCCTTAGCGGTCTTGTTGGTGGAGGTGTTTCCAATACCTACCTCGCCGGGAAGATCAATCAGATGTTCATTCAATCGCCATACCTCGAAACAGGAGATGCACAATGAAGAAGCTTCTCCTCTCTCTTGCCGTTATGAGCACGATGTTGGCTGGTGCCTCGGCACAGGATTATTATGGTAGCATCTACTGGTCTGTTGCCACACCAACCGGACAGTTCCGTTCATTTGTCAATGAAACATCGGTGGCCGGATTCGGTATCGACGTTCAATGGTGGGCCAGCGATCACATCAGCGGCGGTCTCGTTCTTGGATACAACCTCTGGTCTGATGTCTACCGCGGTGTTACGCAGCAGTTCCAATACAATGAATTGCAAGGAGCGATCAATGGAACTCAAGTACACACGATGAACTCGTTCACGATGATGCTTGGCGGACGATACCTCTTTGGGGGTTCACGTGACGTCCGACCGTTTGTTGGTCTCGCGGCAGGTACCATTACGTCAAGTCAGGTTATCGATGTGTCGCTTGTCCGTTTCCAAGAAACCAATTGGCACTTTGGCGTTGCTCCAAGTCTTGGATTGCTCATCCCGATGGGATACAATTCCATGATGGATCTCTCCGCCCGATTCAGCTATGCGATGCCGTCAGGTCAGGCTCTTTATGGTGCTTCCGAGAACACACTCACGTTCTGGAGTATCAACGCCGGTTTCACGTTCGGCAATTAAACAGAATGCCTACTCCGGTTCCGTTGCCAGACGATCCGAATGACACACTTTCGTACCTCGAAGCGTTCATTCGGCTCGTGCGCATCCTGCGCGAACAGTGTCCGTGGGACATGAAGCAAACACATGCTTCTATCTCGCACCTGCTCATTGAAGAGGCATACGAAACGGTAGATGCCATCGAAGCGAACGACGATCGCGAGTTAAGTAAGGAGCTTGGCGATCTGCTCCTTCACGTTGTGATGCATAGCGTTATGGCAGAGCAACGCGGAGCATTCGATCTGCGCAAGGTGATCGATAATGAGTTCCAAAAACTCGTGAACCGACATCCGCACATCTTCAGTGACGCAACAGCTGATACTGAAGATGCCGTTCTTCAGAATTGGGAACGATTGAAGATGAACGAGGGGCGCACGTCCGTGCTGGATGGCGTCCCTCGTGTTCTTCCTGCGGCGCTCCGTGCACAACGTGTTCAAGAGAAGGCTGCGAACGTGGGATTCGATTGGAAAGATCGCAAGGATGTGTGGGCCAAGGTAGATGAGGAGATCGCAGAGCTCAAGGTAGAGATCGAAAACAATGACATCGACGGTACACGACGTGAATTCGGAGATGTGCTCTTTGCACTTGTCAATGCTGCACGTCACGAAGGTGTGATCGCAGAGGACTCGCTGCATGGAACGACCAATGCCTTCATGCGCAGATTCCAACATATCGAGTCCCGTGCACGTGAAGCAGGCAAGGACCTCCATACCATGACCCTTGAGGAGATGGACGCGTATTGGGACGAAGCAAAGGGCAAGGGGCTGTGAAGTACATGCGCATATTCATGCTGGCAGTGATCTGCCTCGTCGTTATCAGTTGTTCAAAAGGAACAGATCAGGCTCCGGCGGACGTCAACAACGGCGCTGATACCACGGCAGTTGCCGGCCGAACGAAAGCTTCGGCACGTACCAACATCGACGGCATCGATACGGTCACGTTCCACGTAACGGATTCAACAGTCACGCTGCGCGCCACCGGCTTCCCTCAGCCCACGGGCCGCGTGGTGAATGTGATGGTCACCGGGGTTGATTCACGCCTTGGCGATCCGATGGGGCATGCAGATGCCAATCACCTCATTCGGTTCTTCGTCGACTCAGGATGCGTAGAGATCATCTCCATCCCGCGTGACACGTATTTCGACGCCGGATTCGATGACACTACGAACCTGAATAAACTCACGAATGTCCGTGCGAACCGCGGACGTACATCCTACCTCAAAGCGATCTGTGAGATCGCCGGTGTACCGCGTATTGACTATTGGGTGGAGTTCGGATTCTCTCAAGCGATCGGACTGCTTGAACTCATGGGGTATAAGGAGAACGCATCTTCAACCTTACGCGTATTGCGCTCACGTCAGGCATATAGCTCCGGTGACTTCCAACGGGTCTATAATCAAGGTCAGTTCATGCGCCAAGTAATGCTCAGGGCTTTTGACAATACCGATGACTTCGTCGGTGAACTTGGCCTGCGAGCTGCTCTTGCGCTTGTTGAGACGAACATGACATATGATGCCTGTGAAAAGATCTTGGACGACCTGCGCAGTCATGGCTTCTCGTCTGAGGATCCAACACGGATCTGGGTGCGCCTCAAGCCATCGCTCATCACCAAGCTCAAGGTGTATTCATTCGACTCGGCCAATGTGACGGAGATCAACAAACAGATCTCACAGAAGATCGGTCGTATGGGGCTTGATAGTATTCCGATCAACCAAGAGACATATGAGCGCCGACTTGCCAAACTCATCGATAAGGCTGCTCTCGATTCTGCACGATCACCGGCAAGCGTGATCCGATTGTTGCGACGTCCCTATGAGCAACGTGCTTGGCTTCAGGTGCCCGACCTTTCGAAGCGTAAGGCATATCGCGATCGAATGTGCTCGATGCTTATCGTTTCGTACCGCAGGGTGAAGAATCACGATGCTGCCCATCGCATCGAAGACTACATCAGTCTAGACAACAAGGTCAACGCAAGTAAGTAAGCGGATTCTGACGTTCACGACCGTACCACACTTCGAAGTGGACGAGTTTACCGTCGATGTTCTCGCCGCTTGACCCTACAACGGTCCCGGACTGCACACTGCTGCCGCTCTTGACCGATACCGTTGCCAGATTTGCATAGACCGTTCGGAATCCGTTGCCGTGATCAACGATCACGAGTGATCCATATCCGGGCAACCACGTCACGGATGATACTTCTCCCTTGGCCACACATGTCACCCGCGTTCCCATCGGTGCCTTGATGTCGATGCCGGGATTCTCAAGCGTGGTCCCAGTCTCTGGATTGCGATACGTGCCATATCCATGGAGAAGGGCCGTTGACGGTGTTGGCCATGGCAAGGAGTTGCTTCGGAATCCATCGCGCTGCGGAGCCGGGCCCGTCCGAACGTCATCCTCGCGCGTATCCGGAGCAGAGCCCTTGCGTGTGCTCTTCGACCGCTGTGCCTGCTCGCGTCTTCTGCGTTCCGCATCTCGAGCGCGCTCCTTCGCCACGAGGTCGTTGATCAGCGAGCGAACCCGGCGCGCGCTCTGCTGCTTCTTCTGCAACTCTTCTTGGAGCGACTTTTTGTTTGAACGCAGTTTGATCAGCTCTTGCTGACTCTTGCTTATCGTAGCAGTGAGTGAGCTACGCTCCCGTTCCTTGGCCGTGATGATCTGTTGTTGCGTGAGCGACACGTCATCCAACAACTGTTTCTGCGAGGCCAACGAGTCCTTCAGATTCAGCATCTGTCTGCGGTACGCGGCAAGTGATGCAGTGATCGACCGATAGACAGCATCATGACGCAATGAGGCAGGGGGCAGGCCTTGATGCTCAGTGCGATACGTGAGCATACGTTGTGATGCCTCGCGCCACGACGATTCGGCTCGCGTGAGCGACGACTGCGTGTTCGCGATGCGCTGCTCAACAACAGCGGCTGTATCCTGAAGGCGTGCTAGGTCCGCTTCGAGCGAGGCGATAAAGACTGTGATGTTGTGGCGCTGGCGTTGGTACGAACTCAAGGAGCGCATGGCCGACGATTCACGTCGATTCAATGCATCGATACGTTGCCGAGTCTGCTCGATCGATCTGCGCAGTCGCGCCAGCTCATCCTTCGTAGATGAGATCGACGACTGACCCCACAGGACGGCCGTCCAGCAGCACAGAACGGTAAGGATCGTTGCAACAGTTCTCAGAACTCTTCCGTGTGTTCCCTGCGGATCACAGCACCGAGCGAACCGAGCTTCTTCTCCAATGCTTCATACCCACGGTCAAGATGATACACGCGCAGGATCTCAGTATGCCCTTCTGCAACAAGGGCAGCCATGACAAGGCTCGCACTTGCACGAAGGTCGCTCGACATTACGGTTGCGCCCGTAAGGTGTGCTCCACCCTTCACCACACAGTACCCTTCGCCGGTCTCGATGTTCGCGCCTAGGCGCTGCAGCTCCGGCACATATCCAAAGCGAGTTGGGTAGATGGTGTCCTTGATCCGGGAAGCCCCCTTCGACGTGAGCATAAAGGCGGCCCATTGTGCCTGTGAGTCCGTTGGATATCCGGGATACGTCGTAGCGGTGATATCAACGGCCTCCGGACGATCATTCATGACCACGCGAATGGTATCTGCGCCGATCTCCAATGAGCAGCCGGCATCTTCCATGCGTCCAAGCACCGCTGTGAGATGTTCGGGGATCACCTTCGTTAGCGTTACATCACCCTTCGTCATCGCAGCAGCGATCAAGAACGTTGCGGCCTCAATACGGTCGGGGATCGTGGTCTCTTCAACGGCATGAAGCTCGTCTACACCATCGATCTCAAGCGTCGTTGTTCCGATGCCTTCGATCTTTGCGCCCATCTTCACCAGCATGTGGATCACCGAAGTCACTTCCGGTTCCAAGGCAACATTGGTCAATGTTGTGTGTCCCTTAGCAAGCACGGCAGCCATGAGCACATTCACAGAAGCACCAACACTCGACACGTCAAAGTGGAAGTGTGTGCCTTGAAGTCGAGGACACTTAGCAATGATATAGCCCCCTTCAACCTCGATCTCTGCTCCTAACTTTTCGAGACCCTTCAAATGCAGGTCAACCGGACGCGGACCAAAGTTGCATCCACCGGGAAGCGAGACACGAGCTTCACCATAGCGAGCAACGAGCGGTCCTAGAACGTAGATCGACGCGCGCATCTGTTTCACATAGTCGTACGGGGCTTCATGGCTCGTAAGATTCGAAGCGTCAAGCGAAAGCGTATCACCCACGAGTTCCGTTTGAACACCCATGCTTCCGAGCAAGCCGCTCATCGTCCAAAGGTCCCTGTTGTTCGGCGTGTTGTGCAATGTGAACATGCCCGGTGCAAGTAAGCACGCTGGCATGAGTGCGAGAGATGCGTTCTTTGCACCACTGATCGCAACGTTTCCTTGGAGGCGTACGCCCCCTTCGACGATGAATTTATCCATTGGCAAAGATAGGAGCGGGGGAATCATCCAAGGTCATCGTGCTATATTCGCACTCCCCGTTAGAGGTGCTGTCGAGTTCGACGGCTGAGATCAAACTCTTGGAACCTGATCCGGATAATGCCGGCGCAGGAAAACGGTTCTCTCCTCCAACGGACGTCTCTTTATGTTCTACCAACATGAGGTGCGTCTGTGCAGACGTTCATTTCTTCCTTTTGCCTGACGCTACTGTGTCTGGCCACGTCGGGGCCAATCATGGCCCAGCGATCCATAACGGTCTCGGGAACGGTGCGAGACACCCGATCGCAGCCCATCGTGCGAGCAACGATCCAACTTCTGGGAACCCAGCGAGGGGCGTATACGGATGCCCGCGGTTGGTTCCGACTTGATGTTCCAGGGGGCGATACAGCTCGCCTAGCCATCACGTGTGTTGGCTACGAACCGCAGCAGCGCGTGTTTGTTGCCAAGGACTCCGCGCTGGAGTTCACCATTGTCATGGAGGAGTCGTCGGTGCTTTCACAGGGCATCGTTGTGGCGAGTTTCCGAGCAGGCGAGCAGGATCCCGTAACGCAAACAACCGTCACGCGGGAAACAATGGACCAACTCTACATCGGTCAGGATCCACAGTACATTCTTGAGCGCACCGTCCCGTCCGTGATCGCGTATTCCGAATCAGGAACCGCTGTTGCCAACTACGGAACGTTTCGGATCCGCGGCATCGATCAAACACGGGTGAATGTTACGCTGGATGGAACGCCCCTTAACGACATGATCGACCAAGGTGTGTTCTTCTCGAACATGAGTGATCTTTCCAACGGTATGCGTTCTATTCAGGTGCAACGGGGCACGGGCATGAGCACGAATGGCACGGCCTCGTATGCCGGGTCCGTGAATTTTGACGGAGCAACGCTCACCAACACCAATCCCTCTGCCGAGATCCAGCTTTCTGCAGGATCCTTCGACCTCCTGCGGGGGAGTGCGGCGGTGTCTACCGGACGTATGACAAATGATGTAAGCGTCTATGCACGATTCACCACGTTGCGCACGGACGGATATCGGTATCACACCGGGTCGACCTCCAACTCCCTCTATGCCTCTGCTGCATGGTTCGGACTGAATGATGTTGTCAAGCTCTCGTATGTATGGGGCTCCTCGCAGAATGAGCTTGGATATTATCCGGTGGAGAAGCCCCTTGCCGACATCGATCCAAGAACGAATCTCAATGACAGCACGGATGCAGATGATTTTGGTCAGCAACTGATCCAACTGCAGCACAGTCACGCCTTCTCGTCTGCCACAACGCTCACCACGTCGGCCTATTATGGTAGGGCAGGAGGCGACTTCTTCTCCGGGTATCGCGATGAGAACGGTGTACTCACCCAAACCAACTACCCGCTCGAGAATAAACACCTCGGTGTGATATCGAGCCTTGACGCAAAAGACATATTCCCCGGACTCGACGGATCCGTTGGCATCCACGCCTACACCTTCCAGCGGCGCAATTGGGAGTATGTAAGCCCGGAGTCTGCCCGGCCGTATTATGATGATCGAACAACGAAGAACGAAGTGAGCGGAACTGTGCGTGCTCGCTACCACGGTGATGCCTGGGAGGCCTTTGCCGACGTTCAAGTGCGGTCGGTCTCGATGGCCTTCACACCCGACGAACGAACGGTAGGAGTCGGTACACAGATCCCCGATAACACATGGTTCTTCGTTAATCCGCGCGTTGGATTCCGTTATGATGTTCCGGATGCCGCAACGATCTATGCCTCATTCGGGCGAACCGGTCGAGAGCCCACACGCTTCGATCTCCTCGGATCCACACAGATCAATGAAGCTAACATTGCGGTGATCCAAAACCCCGGAACAGTTCGTCCGGAGTTCGTGAATGACTTCGAAGTAGGTGTCAAGGTGCAGAAGCCGTACGGCTACGTGGATCTCACCGGTTTCGCGATGTTCTTCACAGACGAGATTGCTCCCATCGGACCCTACATTGAGCAGCAGTTCGTTCAGCTGAGGAAGAACGTCCCCACAAGTCAACGCCTTGGGATAGAGCTCGAGAGTTCGCTTCTCATCACGACCGGACTCTGGTTCGACCTCAACGGAACCTGGATGACGGCCAATGTTGACGAGTACCGTCCGGAAAACACCGGCACCGATACCGTCTATACCAACGTTCGTCCCGTTCTTACTCCCGAGCTCCAAGCCAACGCCACACTTCGGTTCCGTCCGGTGGATCCCCTAGAAATTCAACTTGCCACTCGATACGTTGGGGAGTCCTTCACCGATCTCACAAACGCCCCCTCCGTAGTGATCCCTTCCTTCACACAGATCGATGCACGGGTCTGGTGGACCTTTGCCGGACAGCATCGTCTTGGTGTGACAGCCAACAATCTCTTTGATGCATTTGTGGTAACAAGTGGCGGTTCCAAGACCGTTGGAGGCACTCTCGTACCCACATATTTCGTGCAGGCAACGCGGAATTTTGTTGTCATGCTGGACATTCGCCTTTGAACATAGGGACAGCACCACTCAGAACGGCTATATTCGCACCCTATGAAACGACACTCAGTGAACGTAACGCGCCGTTGTGCACATGTAGGTGATAAGGGGCGTTGCAAGCGCATGACCACGATCACCCATCCATTCTGTGGACCGCACACGCGGGAACATCTTGGTATCACGATCCAAAAAAGCAACATTCCTAAGGCGGGCCTTGGAATGTTCGCAATGCGGACCTTTGTAGCTGATGAGCGCATCGTAGAGTATTCCGGTGAGAAGCTCACTACAGATCAGTACGATCGCAGGTATGACAAGGACAACATGGGCTCATACGGCATCCAGTTGTCGGAGAAATACGTCATCGACGCCCGTAAGACAAGCAGCGGGGTGGCACGCTACGCCTGTGACTACCACGGGTCAGGCAAGAAGCCGAATGCCGAGTACGTCAATTTTGGTGGTCGGATTTGGATCGTAGCCACCAAGCGCATTAAACCGGGCGAGGAGATCCTCACCGATTACGGCGACGATATGCACAGGGCTCTAGGTCTAGAATGACCGGCTTGGCGTATTTTTGTAGCTGAACGATCACAAAGGGTACCCCCATCATGTGCGCAATGTTCGTGTCGAACAAAGACGAAACGATCCCACTCTTCAAGAACCCCATTCTTGAATATTTCTCGCATATCCATCCGATCACTCCGGTTGTGGTATTCGTGCCGGTGATCGTGTGGATGATGGTTCTCAGTTTCGGAGAAGTTGCGCTTTGGTCAACTGGGGTATTCTTCCTTGCCGGCGTTCTGGCGTGGACACTCACGGAGTACACCATCCACCGATTTGCCTTCCATATCCATCCAACATCGAACCTTGGCAAGAAAATGCACTTCCTTGTGCACGGCATCCATCACGACTATCCTCGTGATTCAACACGCTTGGTGATGCCACTTCTCGTAAGTGTGCCGTTGGCTGTTGTCTTCTTCTGGGCATTCAAGGGAGCGTTCTCTCCCCACCATCATGCCCTGTATGCAGGCTTCCTGTTCGGATATGTTGCATACGACAGCATTCATTATGCAACGCACCACTTCCCGATGACCAACCGCTTTGGGCGGTTCTTAAAAGAATATCACATGAAGCACCATTATGTGGACGAGCACACGGCGTACGGCGTGAGCAATCCACTTTGGGACTACGTCTTCAACACGGTTCCGGAATGGGCGCGCCGACGCGGCAAGGCCCCAGCGTCCACACCGAAATCCTGAGGAACATTACTATGGCACTGGCAACATCAGAGATCGTGAACGTGGTGAAGGCCGTGGCTGCAGATGTGCAGACCATTGAGCATCACGGAGACGTTACTCTCGTCCTGAAGGCAGCAGACCTCCTCGATGTTTTGCACGAGCTCAAGGAGAATCCGAGCATGGCTTTCGATCAGCTTGTGGACGTCACGGCTATCGATTGGGCTCGTGCGGGAGAACGTTTTGAAGTGGTCTATTTCCTCTATTCCATCCGATACAAGACCCGCCTGCGCCTCAAGGTGGGCGTACGCGAGGATGCGCCCCATGTGCCAACTGCAGTTGACGTGTATGAGTCGGCCAATTGGTATGAGCGCGAGACCTACGACATGTACGGGATCATCTTTGATGGACACCCTGATCTGCGCAGATTCTATATGCCGGAAGATTTCATGGACGATACCGGCACGCAACTCTACCCGCTCCGTAAGGACTTCCCGCTGATGGGGATCCCCGGTTCACTTCCGCTGCCGGAAAAAGACTAAGACTGAAGCCAGGCGATGGCGTCTGCAACAGTTGCCTGAAACTCAAAGAGGTATTCGATCTGGGAGATACGGAAGAGGTTTCGCACTTGGTCCTGTACACCAACGAGGATGACAAATCCTTCGTGATCCTTCATTTGCCGATGGGCAAGAAGGAGCGATGAAAGGCCTTGGGAATCACAGAAGTGGACCATTGAAAGGTCTACAACAAGTGCCTTCACAGACGGTTGGCAGAGAATGAGGAGCTCGCTCTTTACCTCAGGGGCATTTGTCCCGTCGAGCATCGGTTCTTTTATCGTGAAGACAACCAGTTCGTCGTCTTGTTCTACTGAAAAGCGCATGTTCTTGAGGCAGAGTGATTGTTGATGACACAAAGATCGTAAACTTCACGCCAATGCGTTCCATCCTTGTCATCCGCCTCTCGTCACTCGGTGATTGTATCCTTGCCACCCCACTGGTGCGGCAGCTTCAGCGAACGTATCCGCATGCTCGGATCGATGTTGCTGTTGCAGAGAGATTCGCAGGCGTGTGGAAGAACAATCCGCGAGTCCGGCATGTATGGCCGATCGCAACCACGGCCTCGGCCGAGCCGGAGAATGATGAGATAAAGATCGAAATGCTCGAGTCGTTGGCGGATCTTGACGGATCGTATGATCTGATCGTTGATCTGCAACGCAATCTTCGTTCGGCCTCTTTGCGACACGGACTTGGTGATGTTGTTGTCTGCGCACCGAAGCACCGACTTGAAAAGCTCGCCTTGGTTTGGCTCAAGAAACGTCCGTCTGTGATCACGCCCATCGTTGCGAGATACAGGAGCCCCTTAGAACATCACCCTCTCGTTTGGGACACGGAAGGCTGTGAGGTGTGGCTCTCGGAGGAACGAGAGCAGGGTGTATACCTCAGCGCCCAACCGTCACGCGGTACCTCGCAGCGGATCGCCATGGCACCGGGTGCACATCATGCTACCAAACGTTGGCCCGTTGCCCGATTTGCGCAGCTTGCACAAGAACTCTCGTGTGGTCATGGCAAGGAGATCGTCCTCGTAGGCGGACCCGCTGATGTAGATATCTGCTCAGCTGTCGCAGAGGCATCCGGAGTCGGTGTCGTCCGGGCCGATGGATCCACATCCATTGAGGCCACGGTACGGATACTCGACACGTGTCAGGCAATTGTCACGAATGATTCGGGTGTTATGCACCTGGCTTCTGCAAGACAGATCCCGATCATAGCGATCTTCGGGTCTACTGTGAAAGAGCTGGGATTTGCGCCGTATGCCGTACCATCGCGCATCGTAGAACACGATGTAGCGTGCAGGCCGTGCTCGCACATCGGAAGGGCAACATGTCCAAAGGGACACTTTGCCTGTATGGTCGGGATCTCCGTAGAGAGAGTTATGTCAGCCTTGAGCGAACTTATCTGACGGCACGATTGTTGCTTGGGAAATCAGATGATCGGAATCGTACTCGTCGGCGCCGGCAACATTGCCCAAGGCATTCATCTCCCGCTTCTCACAGCAGCAAGCGGGGTCCGTATCGTGGCCATCTGTGATCGACAGATCTCCAAGGCCCGCATCCTTGCTGAAAAGTATCAGGTGCCTTATGCATTCCGAACGCTTGAGGAGGCACTTAGCCTCCCGGACGTGGATGCTGTGTTCGTTACAACCAGTACCGACGCCCATGCGGCTGTAGCAATGCAGGCTATCGCAGCAGGGAAACACGTCTTTGTTGAGCGTCCCGCAGCTCGCACGCTGCAAGAGACGATGGAGATCAAGACACTGGCTCAGGAACACGGCGTACATGTAATGGTGGGTATGAACCACCGATTCCGTCCTGACGTGGTGAACATGAAGAACGCCGTTGACCGGGGCGAGATCGGTAACGTGTATTATGTCAAAGCAGGTTGGGTGAAGCAACGTTCCACAGATGCTCGTTGGCTTGCCAATGCTGATATGTCGGGAGGGGGCGTCCTGGTCGACCTTGGGATCGCAGTTCTCGACATGATCCTGCACGTCTTTGATTTCGGAAGAGTTCGCAGCGTTACGGCATCTACCTTCCACCACGAGACAAAGACCGTGGAAGATGTTGTTGTGGCCATGCTCCAGTTTGAGAATGGGGCAGTTGCCACCATCGAAACAAGCTGGTCGCTCGTTCGGGCCGAAGACCTATACTACTGCAACGTGTTCGGCAAAAAGGGCAGTGCCTACATCAATCCGTACCGCCTTGTTCGAAAAACAGGAACCAGTATCTCGAGCACCTCTACTCCTCAAAAGAAGACCCAGCTAGAGATCTACAAGAAGAGCTACGAATCGGAGCTCAAGCACTTTGTGAACGCTGTCCGCGGCCTCGTCCCCATGATCTCTACGATCGACGAAGCCCTCGAGCGTATGAAGGTCGTAGAGGCGCTCTACGCCAGTGCCGAACTCAAACGAGAGATCGTCATCCCTTAGTGCTAATGTGCTAGTATGCTAATGTGCTAATATGCTAATGTGCTAGTGTGCTAATTCAATTAGCTAGTTAGCTAATTAGCACATTAGCACATTAGCACATTAACATGGGGATAACGGTGGGAAAACAGCTCTTCGCTGTTTCCTAGATTGCGCGAATGTCTTCAACCCCCCAGCGGGAGCAACGCTCCCGACAGCCCCGTACCCAGGTGATACCGATCGATGATGTGATCGGAAATATCCCGCCCCATTCCACTGATGCGGAAGTTGCCGTGCTTGGTGCAATGCTCATTGATAAAGATGCGGTACCGAAGGTTGTGGAGGTGCTCGATGCTGAGTGTTTCTATCATGACAAACACGTTCTGATCTTCAAGGCCATGTTGGCGATGTTCGAACGTGGTGTAACGATCGATCTGGTGTCGCTCACGGACCAGCTTCAGCGCGATGGAACGTTGGACAGAGTGGGCGGGATGTTCGCTCTAACCGAGATCAATGTCCGAACAGTATCGGCTGCGAACGTTGAACACCATGCACGCATCGTCCTCGAACGATACCTCAAGCGTCAGCTTATCAAGGTGGCAGGAGACATCATTGGCGACTGTTACGATGACACCACGGACGCACTTGATGAGGTAGACCGGGCGGAACAACGGATCTTTGAGGTAGCTGAAAAGAGACTCCGCCGTTCGTATTCAGGAATGAAGAAGCTTACCAAGGAGGCCATTGAGAAGATCTTCTCGATCGCTTCAGGTGAGGGGGATGGCGTCACTGGTGTGCCAACAGGCTTCACGCAGCTCGACCAGTTGTTGAGCGGACTCCAACCGTCGGATCTGATCATCGTAGCTGCACGCCCTTCGATGGGGAAGACGGCCTTTGCTCTCTCCGTTGCGCGCGAGGCTTCGAGAAGGGGCAAATCCGTAGGGATCTTCTCTCTTGAAATGTCGGCCCAACAACTTGTGCTGCGTCTGATCTCGGCCGACGCACAAGTAGGACTTCAGGCCTTGCGCAGCGGCCGTTTGTCGACCACAGAGATGCATGAGATCGTCACCAGGGTGGATAGTCTCATGAATGCCCAGATCTATATCGATGATTCTGCAGGCCTTACCCCGGTCGAGTTTCGGGCAAAGTGTCGCCGAATGAAGATCGAACATAAGATCGATGTTGTGATCGTGGACTACCTACAGCTGATGCATGCTCCAAAGGCCGAGAGCCGGGAGCGGGAGATCTCTATGATCTCCCACACGCTCAAGGCCGTGGCAAAAGAGCTCCAGATTCCGATCATTGCCCTTTCGCAGCTGAATCGTACTCTTGAGGCCCGAGCAGATAAGCGCCCGATGCTTTCAGATCTCCGGGAATCCGGCTCGATCGAACAGGATGCTGACGTGGTAATGTTCATTCACCGGCCCGAATACTACAAGATCGCGACGTTTGAAGATGGCCGTTCAACGGAGAACGTGGCCGAGATCATCATCGGCAAACAGCGGAATGGACCAACCGGTGATGTGCGCCTCTTCTACCAAAAGGAGTTGGCCGCATTCCACGATCTTACCTTCCACCGGGATGCTTTTGATGTCTCGCCAGAGACAGGAATGCTCCCTCCGGGAGAATCACCGTTCTGACCGCGTTGTGGTTTGGCCGCCTAGGTCGTAGATTACTCCAGAACACAAAAGGGGAGCGTATTGTGAGGAATTCGTACGTCTGGGCGATGGGGATCGTCCTTACGGTCATTGGATCGCTGACAAACGTCAGCGCGCAGGACACAACATTGACGTTGATCGCTCCTCTAGGGGGCGAGATCTTCTACACAACACGAGATACCACCGTGGATATCAGGTGGAGCGGTGTCGATGATACCATCAGTGTCCGGCTTGACTATACCGTGGACAATGGACGTATTTGGAAAGTGATCGCCGACAGTGCCAAGGGTGGCTTGTTTGTCTGGAACATCAAGGGCATCAGTCCGTCAGCTTCCTACCGCATGCGCGTCTCGCAGCTACGCCCGCCGGGAGCGCAGGATAACGTGATCTATAGCGGACACAGCAGTCCGGTGTCCGATGCCTGGTGGTCTCCCTCGTTTGACCGTGTTGTGAGCGTTGCAGCTGAAGCGCATATCTGGGACGCTCAACAAAGCTCATCTTCGCCACTCGTAACCTTGCCCGTACCTAGGGCCACATACTATAGTGTGCGCTGGAGCCTCGACAGTATGAAGATCGTTACTGGATCCGATGATAACAAAGCTGTTGTTATCGACGTCCCATCGAATACTGTTGCCCAATCGATAACTCATCCTGATGTTGTTACGAAGGTTGAGCTCGACTCAACCGGACAGTGGCTCTTTACGAAGGCAGATGACAATCGTGTCCGTGTGTATAATCTTCCAAATGGTGTTGCCCGTGCAACACATTCAGCCGGTTCGACCCTTGAAGACATGGTACTCAACGCGCAGGGGCTTCGAGTTCTTCTTTGTGCTAATGAAGCTAGGGTCTATGGCAGAGCGGTTGGACTCCCTCTGGCCTTTACCGGTCACGACGTTGGTGTGATCTCCGGTGCATGGAGTCCGGATGGAACAAAGATCTGTACGGTAGGGGGCGATGCAACTATCCGACTATGGAGTGCCACCACAGGTGTTGAAGCATGGAACGTCAACGACCCGAAGGAAGGTGTTCGTTGTGCTGCCTTCTCTCCGGACGGATCACTTGTTGCCGTGGGAATGGCAGATTCAACCATCACTGTCTGGGACGTGGCAACAGGCCAGCGCCGCACGACGTTTGCTGGATATACTGGTGCTGTACGCATGGTTGCGTTTACGTCTGACGGTACGCTGCTGGCGGGCGCATCGGACGACAACTTCGCACGGATCCATCAGCTGTCAACGAACACTACACTTCGCAACCTTCAGCATAATGACGATGTGAGTGTTGTTCGATGGAATGAGTCCGGTGACCGACTCCTAACAACATCTCGCGATGGAACAGCCCGTGTGTGGCAGGTCCGTGAGATCGTCCTCCAATCCGATACCAGCGGTACGTTCACCATCGCTCCACCGCCACCGGCATTCGCTCGGTTCACATCCACAGGTGATACGATCCAGATCCGTGAGAACACCACGATCACCGTTGCATTGGAAGGCGCTCAATTCCTTGATCTTGCACAGATCGACAGTGTGCGTTTGCACATGGTCTTCGATCCATCCATGTTGTTCCGAATCGGATCATCAGTACCGCTCGAAAACAGTTTTGAAGATGTGATTACGGACTCCAATGGTATACGCCGGAGCAGACAGTACTTTGAAGTGACACTGCCCTTGCCAACATCTGACGCTCCGCTCTTTACGGTTTCATTCCAAGGAACGTTAGGTCAGGATAGCATCTCGGCTCTCTCCGTCACACGCGTCGATCAAATAGGCACCGGACCGGGTATGCGTGTTGAATCGCGGGCCGAACCCATCCTTGTGCAAGGGATATGTAGAGAGGGTTCGGGACCTCGGTTGTTTTCATCCGTTGGCACTGCCCTAGAGATCCAATCGATCCCTGCCGCGGAGGGAATACATTTCCGCGTCCTTCTCGCTGAGTCCGGTCCAACGGATCTCGCCCTGTATGATCTGCAAGGGGGCTGTGTGTGGCGGGGAACCGCTACTGCGTCAGAGGAACTTGCTCGACAGGTAGATCGGATCATTCCATTCGACGTTGTCAGCGGCATTGCTATCCTGAGTGTGACCACCTCTACACAAAGCACGAGTGCTGTTGTTATGGAGGGTGCACGATGAAGCACCCACTATGCCGTCGGCTTCTTCTTGCCCTTTGCTTCTTTTTTGTTCCACTCATCGCTTCCGCACAATGGTGGAAGGTCACTCGTCCGGAGGATGTGTGGCTGTTCCAGATCGGTATGAGCGCCGATCTCAACATGGTGATGCACAGCGGCGATTTTGTTCTTCCGCAGGCACCTACCTGTTGCGTAGGATACACGTCCGCGCAGAGTTTTGGTCCGGCCATTTCTGCGTTCATTCGTCAAGAGGTTACGAAGACATTTCGACTCACATTGCGCGGAACCTTTGCGTCCTACAACGGAACGTTTGAGACAGATGAAAACATCTTTGTTTCAGGTGCCACGGAGGGCGTAACGCGCCATTCCCTTGATGCACGCATGTCGTGGCTCGGCGGTGAGTTCCTCGTGGACATTCGCGTGTTCGACCCGCTGCGTCTTATGCTTGGTGCATCGGCCGGGATCATGTCCCAACCAACGTTCACTCAAGAAGAAACTCTTATCGTTCCTGGTACCGGCACGTTTGAGAATGGACGCCGCGTGCGGAATGAAACAGTTAATGCCGACATCACGGGACTGTCATCGCCACAGCTCGGTGCAGTCGTGGGCCTCGGGTATGATATCCCCCTCACAGAGAACCACTCCGTTGTCCTTACGCCGGAGATCCTCTATACCATCGGCCTTAGTGATATCGTAGAGGGTCAGGACTGGAAAGCGAACATGCTGCGCGTTGGCGCTAGCATCGCGATGTCTCTTAACGCACCAGAGCCTCCAACGCCGGTGGAGCGCAGACGTGAAGAGTTTGTGGACTCCGTGATCGTAGACATCGCACCAGATGCTGAACGTCGCCGAGTACCGGGGCAAGAACGAATCGTCACGGATACCGTGGTTGCTACAGACTTGGTTACGATCACCGATCGGGCCTATCGCACAGATACAGTGTTCAGTCCGCCCCCTCCGATCATCTATGCCAAGATCGCTGCCAAGGCCGTTGAAGCGTCAGGTGCACTGAAGGACATCTTTACGATCAATGTCTCAACGCAATTCATCACAGAAGCTCTTCCTATTCTCCCCGTTGTGTTCTTCGAGGCCCAATCCATTTCGTTGTCCTTCCGCTATCATCAAGTGGCGGATCCTAAGGAATACGATGCGTCGGCAGTTGCGCCTCGAACTACAGCCGTGCACCGCGAGATCCTGAACATCGTTGGCGAGCGGATGAAGAACATGCCAAATGCCACGATCAGGTTGCGCGGAACATCAGACCCTACCACGGAAGGAGCTGATTGTGATCTTGCGAAAAAACGTGCAACAGCTGTGAAGGACTACCTTGTTCGTGTCTGGGGCGTGAGCGGAGATCGGATCTCGGTTGAAACGGCAAGTGGCTCGTGCGCTCCTGAACGTGCAACTCGACAACAGTCAGAAGAAGGGTACTCGGAGAATCGTCGCGTTGAGATCCTGACCAATGATCTTGCCTTGCTCAGTTCTGTAGCCAAACGCAGATTCAATGAAGCACAAACAGTGGATCCGCCGAAGATCATGTTCGATCCGTTTGGAACGAGTCAGCAGTACCTCACAGATTGGACACTTGAAGCAACATCGGGGTCCACGGTGGTGTTCTCACAGTCCGGCAAGGGCGTGCCCGGACAAGTCACACAGGTCCTTACGCCGGCAACAGCCGACCTAATGCAGGATGGCAAACCGGTGGATGTGAAGCTGAAGGTGAATGCGATCCGTGGAGTGTCTGCAACGGCTGTCACTAAGCTCGCCGTTAAGAAGGACACAACAAAGATCGAGTTGGAGCGCCTTACACTAACGCTCTTTGATGTGGCCAGCGATGAGATCACGCCGATCGCAGAAGAACAGATCAAGACGTTTATCGAGAACGTCCCTGCTGGTTCAACGGTGGTAGTTCGTGGGTATGCCGACATGCTTGGGAACGCGGAGTTCAATAAGAAGCTTTCCCAGAAGCGCGCCGATGCCGTCTGTTCCACGATCAAGAAACACCTCAAGAAGCGTGTGGATCTGGCGTGTAATGAGATCCGTACGGACCGATTCCCACCAGGTATTGAATCCTACGCTACACCGGAAGAACGTTTCCTCAGCCGTACAGTACAGATCGAGGTCAAGCGAGGTAAGTAGGGGGCTGAATGGCTTTCTTCACCGGACACGTAGTTGTGCCCGCGTGTTCACACTGGTGATCGCACGGCGTAACGTATACACGCGGGATAGCCGTTGGAAACTTCTGATGAAGCCCCTTGAGAATATCCGCTTCTAGCTGATATAGATGCTCGAGTGTATAGTCAAACGGCATCACAAGATCGATCTCTATGAAGATGTCCTTGCCGGACTGGCGTGTGTGAACACTTTTGAACTCGCACATTCGGTCGTGATTCTCAGCGATCACAGCGAGGATCTCGTACTGCATCTCGTCCGGCAGCGTTCTGTCAAGTAACTGACGGAATGCCTCGCTCCCGTGTTTCAGCGGAACTTGGATGGCAACGATGAGCATTCCAATGGAGACGATGCCGTCAAGCACCGCACCAATGGAATATTGTCCGAGGTACTGGAGTACGCCACTTACGATGAGGCTGGCAAACACGCCGATCTCGATCCATGAATCAACACGCCACAGCTCTGCATCGTACTTGAGCATGGGCATGTGAAAACGATTCGCATACGTATTCAGAAGTCTGCCGGTGAAACGCATCACAAAGAATGATGCAGCGCTCCATGTTAGCAAGAGATAGGAGTTCTGGTCAACCGGTGGCGTTTGGAAGATCAGCACAGCCTCGCTGATCGTGAAGATCGTGAGGACGATGAGGAGATTCGCACTTACAAGGATCGCTAGGCTTTCATACTTGCCGTATCCGTAGTTGAAGGTCATGTCCGGATCGCGCATGGAGCGTTGAACGGCCGCAAGGAACAGCAGCGAGTTCCCGATGTCGATCAGTGTGATGTATCCGTTCGTTTGCACGATCAAGGACCGCTGAACGAGGCCGATCACAAGTGAAACAGCGGCCATCACAATACAAACGATGAGAGAGATCATCGATGCGTATTCGGGAGCATCACGCCTCAGGAGCGGACGAATGATCTGACGGGCTGCTGTTATTGCGTTGAACATGACCGCGAAGTTACGCAGTTGTTCAGTTACCGGAACGTTGTATAGGACCTGATGACGCTCCCAGATGCCGAACGTTCAACACACAAGACAAGACCGTGGCTGCGTCCGAGCATCTCTGGTCTGTCTTCGATAGAACCTGATGTTATCAGTCTTCCGAGTACATCGTAGAGCTCTATCGTCTGTATCGTGGTGTTGATCTCCATCGCCCCCTCATCCACTGACGTTGTTGATGCGGTGTTGAACGTGTAGGTGCTGCTGAACTCTCCGCTTCCTGCTGTGTTCGTTCCTCGTACATGCCAATAGTAGGTCTTGGAAGGTTTGAGAGGGGGCGTGATGGCCAGTGAGGTGTCTCCTGCCTTGCGTTTTACAGCGGTTGCAAACGTCTCTACTGTGTCTACCTCAACTTCATATCCGCGATCAACGAAGGCATTGCGGTTCCAGGTGAATCGCGGACGGGTAGTGACATTCGTTGCATTGTTCGCCGGGAAAACGAGTTCGATGCTTCCGGGTACATCATACGTGGTGAACTTTCGAACGTTGGACCAAATGCCGTTCTGCCATTGGTTGTCAGCACGCACACGCCAATACTGGACAGAGGCGGTGCCGATTCCGGTGGCAGTTACCGTTGTGTCTACTACGCCAACAAGTCGTTGTAGGTTCTCCGAGAAGTTTGGATCTGATGCAAGCTCTACGGTGTAGGTCAATGGAAGCGACAGGCTACCCGCATAGGTTGCCTTATGCCAAACGAGTGGTGCGATGGTGGGCACGTTGATGGCTTGGTGAGCAGGGGTCTCGAGTTGTACAGGGAGAGCTGCCGGACGACCGATGGTGAAGTTCCATGTTGGCGACCACTTTTGACCACTCAGACGTACCCGCCAGAAGTATGTAGTTCCGGGTGTGCCGTTATTGAAGATGATCGTATCGCTTGCAGCTCCCATTACATCGCGCAGTGGCTGATTGAAGTCCGGCTTGAGCCCGATCACAACATCGTAGATGGAACCCCGAGGACCGGTCCACTGCAAGATGACGGGCGAAGCGTGATCGATCGATCCGGTAGCTGGTGCCAGTTGTAGTGCGCGTGGTTGCGTGAGAGGCGACACTGATCCGTTCTTTGCCACGATCCACGCACCATTCTCGGTAGCTGTTGTGTACGATGTACGCGAGCCATTCGGCCACACAACAACGACGCTGTCGATCGTGCTCCGTCCAATGCCAACGTGGAGGTCTTGTGACATTTGCGACATGCGTCCACCGGATACCGTGCCGGGCATCCATCGATGGTATTGCTTGCCCCCTGCATAGATCGTTGCATGGGCACCGTATGCGTCGCGATGTGAGGATGCAGAGGCATCACGAAGACGGAGGGTGATGCTGTTGCCGAGTTTCGCAACGTCATTGCGGAAGAGTTTAATGTTCTCTGTGCCGCTGGCGCAAAGAAGGTCGAGATCTCCATCGCGATCGACATCGAAACGTACAGCGGTCCATGCACCATGGATAAAGAGCCCTTGCTCCCATGCGCGGTCAACAAAGGGCGTGTTGGGGGTTGTTGAACCATAGTAGAGGTGGGCGGGACGGTTCGCGCCGGCACCAAAGGCTTCATACGATATCTGACCGTGCCAGAGATCCGAACTGCCATCGTGGTCAAGGTCTCCAAAACACATCCCGGCATTCATTTCACGGAACTTCACACCATGCCAGCGCAGGATGCCTTGGGCATCTGTTCCGTACCAATTTGTGAAGGATGGTGACGCGTTGCTACCGGTATTGCGGAGAATAAGTGATGGGTTTGAGTACTGAGCGCGTGAATCGGGGTGACCAAGGTTGCCAACGGCTAGGTCAAGGTCTCCATCGTTGTCGATATCTGCCCAATCACTGCCCATGCCATGTCCGAAGTACTGTGGCTGGGTTGTAGCGATGCCAATAGCACCTGTCTGTTGCGAGACCTCGGTGAACGTTCCATTCATGTTGTTGCGATATAAGCGATCAGGCGCTAACCGATATGTCGCAACGAAGATGTCGGTCCATCCATCGCTATTGAAGTCACACAATGATGCGCCCCATGTATCATAGAACGGGCTTGGTTCTCCCAATGCTAGTTGGGATGATGTTGTGACGTCGGAGAATTGCATAGCGCCATTATTGCGCAAGAGCTTGTCTTGGAAGTAGGTTTCCTGACCGTTCACTTCTCTACGGCCGTTTGCGAGAAAAAGATCGAGATCTCCATCGTGATCCATATCAAACCAAAGCGCTGTTACAGTTGGTGCGTCATTCGTGACAAACGATGCAGATGTGACGTCAACAAAGACCCCGTTGCCATCATTGCGCCATAGTTGGTCGGATAAGTTACCTGCGGCTACAAAACAGTCCATGTCTCCATCGTTATCCACGTCTCCCCACGATGTTGGGCCGCCTGCCATCGGAAGTGTTACCCGCGTGAATCGAACACCGCTGTCGTTGTGGAAGTAAAACGCTCCGAGGCATACGTCGTCGAATCCGTCGTTATCCCAGTCGACCACGGTGGCCTGATCCGATCGGATAGCTGATCCGTCGGTATTGGTGAGCCCCATTTCTGCCGAGACATCACTGAATTGGGGAGCAGGACGGAACTCATGAACGTCCTCAACAACGAGCCGAACCATGTAGTCGCCGGTGGCACGGTAGTAGATACCCGGGATGTTATAGAAATTCGGATTCGGGGAGATCGGGTCGTAGAGAAACGAGGTAACGGCCGTCATCCCGTTGTTGTCCTGAGCCCAGACCGGACCACCTGTTCGAAGTAGGTGCTGCACGACAATGCGATCGTATCCACCGATGACGAGTCCGTGCGCGCTCACATCAACCTCAACCCATCCTGTCTTTGTGACGTTTACCGTCTGAGCAACGAGGGTGTTGTACGAGAAGCAATACTGTGAGGGTGGGATCGTGCCTTCAGATGCGTCGCCGGTGATGCGGATCTCATCGCTTCCGGTGCCTGCGCCGTAGTAAACGAGGATCTTCTTGACGTGGCATGGACGTTCGGGACTGAGGATAACAGACTCTTCCCACTGGGCACGAACCGAATTCGCTGACCCTGCCGTCCCGTTGTCGAGTCGTACTGTATCAAGCCGTGCCGAAGCATCAACAGTAAGCACCGCTATGAGAAACGCAATAGCACTTGAAAGGGGGCTGCGCAGCATCGTTCTATCTCCGGAAAGGGAAGCCGAAAGATAGCGTGTACGGCCCTTCGTTGGAACGCGTGCGACCCTAGAAGGCTGCGAAAACTCGCACGTATTGGAGCACCACTAGAATGAGAGCTGCGGGGAGTCCGAGCGTGAAGATCATTGGAACAACAGTTCCCCAGAAACCCCTGCGAGGAACGAACATTGAAAAGAGCGATTCGTACCTGGCCACGTCAGAAAACGTGACCTGATCAGGGGGAAGCCCCTTCCCATTTGCTGCTTCAATGATCACCGTGAGCCTGCGTTGCTCGCGCATATAATCCAAACCCCAGAGCGTCATCAGAATGAAGTAGATCATCGACTGACCGGCCCGAAGTGACATGTGCTGCTCAAGAGGCAGCGTATAGATCACAAACCAATAGAGGCCTGCCAGCGTAAAAGCGAGACGCAACAAGCGAGCATAAACCCGGCGGTGTTGCACGTAGCGTTCTGATATCGTTGGATGCAGCATGAGGGAATTTAAAGAAAGAGCGCGTCCATCGGGTGATGAACGCGCTCTTGGTTGAGTATCTGAATGAAGAGTTATTCTGCGGCTGGAGCTTCAGGAGCTGCTTCAGGAGCTGCTTCTGCAACAGGAGCTACTTCAGGAGCTGCTTCTGCAACAGGAGCTACTTCAGGAGCTGCTTCTGCAACAGGGGCTACTTCAGGAGCTGCTTCAACAACAGGTGCCTTGGCAGCTTCTGCGCGTGCCTTATCGCGGTCTGCACGACGCTTCTTAAGGCGGTCGTAGCGAGACTGCGCAACAGCCTTATGTTGTGCAACGGCGGCTTCGATCTCTTCTTCCGTCTTGCCCTTGAAACCAAGGTGACGGCGGAGGAGAACTCCTTCGCGGCTGAGGATCTGATGAACGATGTCTGTTGGCTGAGCACCCACGTTGAGCCAATAGAGCGCACGTGATGCATCAAGAACAACGTTCTTTGGGTTTGTCATTGGGTCGATATAGCCGACCCGTTCGATCGAAGCGCCGTCTCGACGAGCGCGTCCGTCGATCGCAACGATGTCATAGAAGGGGTGCTTCTTACGACCGCGGCGACGCAAGCGGAGTTTTACCATGATGTCTCCTTAGGGGACGTAGTGGTGTGAAAAAAAAGAAATTGGATCAATGTCAACCGCGACGCATGCCGAGGGGAGACTGCTGCTGACGGTTGCCCATCATGTTGGCCATCTTACCCTTCGTCATGTTCCGCATCATTTTCTGCATGTCTTCGAATTGCTTGATGAGTCTGTTCACGTCCTGAATGGAAGTTCCACTGCCTGCGGCGATGCGCTTGCGGCGGCTGCCATTGAGTACTCTTGGATTCACGCGTTCGTCCTTCGTCATCGAAAGGATGATCGCCTCAACTCGTCCAAAGGCCTTGTCATCGATCTGCACGTCGCGCATGGCCTTGTCCACTCCAGGGATCATGCCTAGCAGGTCGCGCAATGAACCCATCTTCTTGATGAGTTTCATTTGATCGAGGAAATCTTCAAACGTGAACTGATTCTTCTTGAGCTTCTCTTCGAGTCGTTCTGCTTCTTTATCGTCGATCTGTGCCTGTGCTTTTTCTACGAGCGTTACGATGTCGCCCATTCCAAGAATGCGCGAAGCGATACGCTCAGGATAGAACGGCTCCAGAGCATCGATCTTCTCGCCAACGCCAACGAACTTGATCGGCTTGCCAACAACGGAGCGGATAGAGAGTGCGGCGCCGCCGCGAGTATCACCATCAAGCTTCGTGAGCACAACACCTGTGAGTTCGAGGCGCTCATGGAAGGCCTGAGCCGTGTTTACGGCATCTTGACCCGTCATGGCATCACAGACAAAGAGGATCTCGTGCGGTTTGAGAAGCGCTTTGAGGTCTGCTACTTCTTGCATCATCTCTTCGTCGATCGTCAAGCGACCGGCCGTGTCAACAATGACAACGTCGCGACCATACTTCTTTGCATAAACCAGAGCATCTGCAGCGATCTCTGCAGGCTTCGCATCTTCCTTTGAGAAGACCGGAAGCGAGATCTGTGAGCCGAGAGAGCGGAGCTGATCGATAGCGGCCGGACGGTAGATGTCGCAAGCCACGAGAAGGGGCTGGCGGCCTTTCTTCTTGAGGCTGTTTGCAAGTTTGCCGCAGAACGTGGTCTTGCCTGAACCTTGAAGACCAGCGACCATGATGATCGTTGGCGCTTGAGGTGCCATGACAAGATCGGACTTCGACGCACCCATGAGGGCTACGAGCTCATCGTGGATGAGCTTGATCATGAGCTGGCCAGGCAGAAGGTTGCCCCTTGACCTCAAGGCCAAGGGACTTCTCCTTGACATCGTCGATGAACTTCTTCGTGACGTTGAAGTTGACATCGGCGTCGAGCAAGGCACGGCGCACTTCTGCCAAGGCTTCATTCACGTTGTCTTCAGTCAGTTTGTTCTGACCGCGAATGGCCTTGAGGGCGTAGTCGAGTTTATCGCTTAGGGATTCAAACATTGCAGTTCTCGGAGAACCGCAAATATACGAATCATCTTGTTACGACCAGCCCCGTAGATCCAATGATTGTTCCGGAGGCTGAGATCACGCGAAGCTGGTATGTCCCAATGGACAATGGGCTTACGGAGATGGATGCCGATAGCATCGTTCCATTCAGAGTCATCGCACCCTTGTAGACGATGCTTCCGGAGGCACTGATGAGCTCTGCGGAACAGTCATCGGGCGCAATTCCAGGTGCCAATGGGACATTGACGGTAAGGAAGTCCGAGGACGGATTAGGGCCGATGGTCCACGTTGATGTTAGGCCGTTCTCATCGTCCACAGACACCGTTCCGGGCTCAACCTCAGCGAGATTAGTGTTGACGCCACCACCGACATCAACCAATATGAGCTTGAACGAGGGACCGTTTTGGTTTGAGTCTGGCTTGGCAAAACCGGAAGCTAGAAGAAGGACGGCCTTGTTGTTCCCGCGAAAGTCACAAACGTAACCACGAACCTTCTTGTTGTCGAGATCATAGATCCATGCAGTATCAATGGCCGGAGTAACCAGGGCGTATTGGGGAGACGCATCGCCATACCCGAGGTTGGATCCAAGCGTCACCGAAGCGTTCTTTACCGTGATCTGAGGGCTGTCTGAGGAATAATGACCTACACGAACGGCTGTCTTCCCGGTTTCGCTTGATGTCTCAAGAGCGCCTTCGAGAACGCTGACGGTGAGGGCGAACGGGCGACCGTCCGGGTTGTGCTGGTACTTAGATGTGTCCACCACACCGGTAGCAATGAGATGGTAGCTGCGTCCCGGACGAAGTGGATCAAGCGTGACGGTCTTGATCGTGTCCTTGTATGCAGTTGACGAAAACGGCGCAAATCCGATCACAACCGGTGTGTTCGCAGGAAGGGTCTGGAATGGACTGGCCTTGCGGAAGTTGAAGTTGTCGAGAGTCTTTACACCATTCACATAGATGTCAACAACCTGGAGTGTTGGGTCTGGAGCATTATGGATGATCTGAATGCGACTCGTTTGAGGGCCGGCGATAAGGGGCGACTTCACAACACGTCCGTCCTCGAGGACAGACAGAAGAGCGAGTGTATCAGTGCTCCCGGCGTTGTCTTCAGGAGTTCTAAATGCACTGATGACGGAGACCACCACTGCACTTGCGAGGGAAGAGAAGTCAACACCAAATGAAGCAAGCACCTTTGTTTTGTCGCCACTCTTTGTGAAGTCGATCGTTGTTGACTTACGGTCCACAACCGTTGGAGTGGAGCTCTTATCTGTGTACCCAAAGCCTGCGATCGTGGCCTTACTTGCACCGCGAATGTACAGGTCGCCGGTTTCGAGATCAGTGGCGCCGTGGACGAAGTACACACCCGTCTTGTTAGGGTCAGCAACCGATGCCTGAACTTCAAATGCCATGATCGAGAGGCCAATGTTCTTCCCATTCGGGTTCGCAACATATCCTGCGGTGTTCTTCAGGCCGTTGACCATTGCCATATAGCCCTTATCGGCACCTGGAGTGAACGTGTAGTCAACGATGGCCTCACCCGCATTGATGCTGCTTCCGGGAGCCACGGCAAATGTTACCTCGATGTCGCCGAAGATGGCAACGGAATTGAGATTGTCTGCAGCTTGGAATGCGATGTCATCGATCTTCGTAGTCGTCCCAGCCTGGGTAACATAGAGATCGGCGGTCCGCAGCTGCGGGTCCGGGCTGTTATTCAGGAAGGTGATCAATGAAAGTTGGGCTGCTCCTGGAATACATCCAAGAACGAGTACTGACAGGAGGGCAATGAAACGGGCCGACATGAAAGCTCCGGGAATTCGACTAACGTGAAAGGTCTTCAAGGTAAAAAGCTGATTTGCGTCAATTAGTTTCAAATCTGAACTGGTGGATACGCCACGTGGTGAGCGTCTGCAATTGAGTGAAGAGCAGGGTGAACGGGGATCACACGCACCGTGCAGCCATTCATTCCGGTTCGTTCACACTCGTAATCGCCCTCGAAAATAGAACTATGACCTTCGTTTCGAAGAAGTGTCATTGATTTTGTTTCTGCAGGTTTGATCTCTCCCTTAGAGTCAACAGAACCGAACACGATCTGGACGATCACGGCATCGGAAGGTATCGAGCCGAGATCGACCCGAGCCGTTACATGGATACGCTTGCCAACATTGGCATGAGATGCGCCATGTACGGTAACGTCCGAGACTTTAACGGACTGCCAGTTTGCATCAATCCCATCGAAGAATGATACCATTTCCTTGGCCTGCTGACCATTGTTGGCTGTAATGGCTGCATATCCTGCCATGGCTGGGAGATATGCCGTAAGTGTATAGTCTCGCACCATTCGCTGAGCTGCGAACTTCCATGCATTGGTCTTAATGTTATGCTTCATCATCGCAACCCAACGTTCCGGCACCCGGCTTCCGGCAACGTCATAGAACAGCGGGATGATGCCATGTTCGAGCACATCGTACAACGTGATGCTGTCTGCCTGATCCTGTTCTTCCGGCTCGAAAACTTCGCCCCTACCGATAGCCCAACCGTTCTTCCCGTCATACCCTTCTGCCCACCATCCGTCCAAGATGGAGCAATGCAGAACGCCATTGATGGCAGCTTTCATTCCGGATGTACCCGAGGCTTCATGAGGTCTGCGAGGGGTATTGAGCCACACATCACATCCACGGACCATTAATCGTGCAGTGTCCATGTCGTAATCTTCAAGGAAGACGATCCTCTTCTGAAGATGGAATTCCTTTATCATTTCATGAACATTCTGAATGAGTTCCTTGCCGAGAGTGTCTTTAGGATGGGCCTTACCTGCAAGAATGAACTGCACCGGTCGGTCGGCATTCAGGATGATCTTGCTAAGACGCTCCATGTCTCGCATGAGCAGATCTGCTCGTTTATACGATGCGAACCTGCGGGCGAAGCCGATGGTGAGGATATCAGGATCAAGACATTCATTGATCGTTGATACTTGTTCCTGCGTAAGCGATGCATGGTGTTTGCTGAGGATATGCTCCCGGGCACCAAGCACGAGTCTGTCCCGACGGCGTTGATGGACCCGCCAGAGCTCAATACTTGGGATGGAATCAACTTCGGCCCATGAACTCTCCTTCCACGGCTCAGTGCGCCAGTCAGATCCGAGGTATCTATCGTAGATCTCTCCAAGTTCCGGTGCCACCCATGTTGTTGTGTGCACGCCGTTGACGAGACCTTGGATCGGAACTTCGTCAAGGGAGAATTGCTCCCATACACCGTGCCACATCTCGCGCGCCACCACACCGTGAAGAGCACTTACGCCATTGCGATACGACGAGCCACGCAGACCAAGAACGGTCATCGAAAAACCGGTTTCTGCTCGCCCCTTACCCATGGATCCAAGATCAAGGAAGTCTGCCCACGGCAGCCCCATACCTTCAACGTAGTTGCGGAAGTATGGTTCAAGTATTGAGTGTTCAAACACTTCATTGCCAGCCGGCACTGGCGTATGTGTGGTGAAGACGCTACTGGTCTGTGTCATCCGCCAGGCTTCACGGAAATTGATGCCAAAACGGTTCATGAATTGGTGGGTCCGCTCTAACATGAAGAAGGCAGCATGGCCTTCATTCACGTGGCAGACACTCGGATCGATGCCCAGTGCTTGTAAGGCACGCATACCGCCGATGCCAAGCATCATCTCCTGCATGATCCGCGTGTTGATGCTGCCGCCGTAGAGTCGGTCGGTTACATCGCGGAGTGCGGGGTCCGTGTTCTGAGGAACGTTTGTATCGAGCAGATACAACGGGATTCGACCAACGTTCACCTTCCAGATCTGTGCAAAACACGTTCCGAGAGGCATGTCCACGCTGATCAAAAGGGGCGATCCATCCGCATTCGAGACGTGGGTAAGTGGCAACGAGAAGAAGTCCACTTCCTGATACTGCTCATTCTGCCAACCATTCTCGGTGAGGTATTGGCGGAAGTACCCTTCTTGGTACAACAGTCCCACTGCTACGAGGGGAAGCCCAAGATCGCTGGCACTCTTCAAGTGGTCACCGGCAAGGACTCCAAGGCCACCTGAATACGACGAGAAACTCTCGTGGATGCCAAACTCAGCACAGAAATAAGCGATGTACGAGGCGGGATGTGTTTCAAGAGTGGAATACCAACCGGGAGAGTCCATGTAGGAACGGAAACTCGCTAGCACTGATGCGGCAGCGTTCACGTACTCCGGACGTTTGGCAAGGTGCTGAAGGCGTTCCTGGGAGAGCTGACCGAGCATCTGGACCGGATTATGACGCACCTCGTCCCAGAGTTGCGTGTCGAGCCTGCGGAATAGCTCCGTAGCCTCCGAACTCCAACACCACCAGTAGTTATAGGCAAGCTCCTTCAGTGGGAGAAGCTCGTTCGGGATCGACGGAGACACAACAAAGGTTGAAACTGGACGCATGGATAGGGAAATGGTCGTGATGTAGATGTGAACTTCAAAGGTAGGGTCTGGCGTCCGTACACTATACTTGCCTGATGATCCTTTCTCCGACTACGGAAAATCTTGCCCGTGCTGCAGACGTTCTGCGCATGGGAGGTGTAGTTGCTATTCCAACGGAAACGGTCTACGGTCTGGCCGGCAGGATCGATAACGATCTTGCTCTGGGGTCGATCTTCAGTCTCAAGGGGCGTCCGGCCGATAATCCGCTTATCGTCCATGTTTCGTCCACGTTAGAGGCGATGGTCGTGGTTCACCCATCGGCGCATGAGCAATTGGTGCACCTGGCTCAGCTGTTCTGGCCCGGTCCCCTTACTCTAGTTCTTCCCAAAGCCGATGGCGTTTCACCGATCGTAACTGGTGGACTTCAGACCGTGGCAGTTCGTATGCCAGAGCACCCCATCGCGCGAATGATCATTGAGCTCTGTGGAAGCCCCCTAGCTGCTCCGAGTGCAAATCGATCCGGACGGCCCAGCCCAACTACGGCAGAGCATGTGGAGTCGGATCTTGGCCATGATGTGCTGATCGTCAACGGCGGTCCGTGCCGTGTAGGACTCGAAAGCACCGTTGTGAGGGTTCTGCCTGATAGACTCGTGATCCTGCGTCCTGGAGTTGTCACCGCTCAAGACCTGCAGACACGATCGGGACTTCTGGTGGACCATTCCGTCAGTGATACAGAGCTGATCGCATCCCCCGGCACGCGATACAGACACTATGCACCGAATGCAATCTTACTGATCGTTTCGTCCGAAGAAGATGTGGTTGATCATCTGTCAGGGGGCGAGGGTGATGTTATGATCCTCACCCGTCCGGAAGTTCATGCGTCATTCAGCGGCAGGATCGTTGGATCCTTGACCGAGCATGATCTGTATGCCGAACTGCGTAGGGCCGACGATTTGCATGTTGAACGCATTGTGGTACTTTGTGACGAGGCCGTACGCGGCAACGAAGCTCTCATGAACAGGCTTCGAAAGGCGTCGGGCGATGGTAATGAGCAGGATACAGGGACATGATCACAACTACCGTACGAGTGATGAACAGAGCCGGACTTCATACAAGACCAGCTGCGATGCTTGTGAAACTTGCGGCTCAGTTCAAGAGTGAAATGTATCTCATTCGTGACGGGTTCAATATCAATGCGAAAAGCATCATCGGTGTGATGACTCTCGCTGCCGAACAGGGGTGCGAGCTCGGACTGCTTGTTGAGGGTCCTGATGAGTCAGAAGCCGCCAAGGCCATCGAAGACCTCTTCGCTGGGGGATTTGGTGAGCAGATATGACTACCTTCACACCAACCGGCACACGTATCCTCAAGGGAATTCCTGCATCCCCTGGTATCGCAGTTGGTAAAGCGTTCGTCCTGAGTATCGAAAGTCCGAGCGTACAGCCGGACACTCTCGAACAACATGAGATACCACACGAGGTTGCTCGTTTTCGGACCGCACAAGAAGCAACCACGGTGGAGCTTCTGAATTCCATCGAGCTCGCACGGCAAGAATCGAGCACCGTCAAGTCCATCATTGAATCCTATCTGCTCATTGCGAGTGACCCGGTCATGACCGGGTCGATCGTTGATCGTATCATGGCAGGTACTCCTGCCGAAACCGCGGTCTTGAACGAGTTCGATGTCCACAAGACCGTGCTCTATGGAGCTCGCGATCCGCTCCTTCGTGAACGGGTCCAAGACTTTGAACATGTGATGGAACGGATCATCGCTGCGCTTCGAAATCGAACGCTCGCGCATGATCAAGCCGGTGACAGTGTGGTGGTGGCCGGTTCCATCACACCTCAGGACATGCTGTTCTTCAAGAAGTTGAGAACGTTAGGCTATGTCTCGGAAGTTGGCGGCATCAATTCCCATTCATGTATCCTGGCAAGAGACTTCGGCGTGCCGGCTGTGATCGGAATTCGTAATGCCACGGACGTGATCACATCGGATAACATTGTGATCGTCGATGGGTATGCCGGCATCGTGATCGTTGATCCGGATACAGAAACGCTTAACGAATACATCAAGAAACATCGTCAGGCTGAAGACTACAGAGACCGACTCGGCGGGCTTGTGAACAAGCCCACGGTTACAACGGATGGTGTGGCACTTGTCCTTAAGGCCAATGTGGATACGCCGGATCAGGTTGACGCGGCCATCATGGCCGGCTGCGAAGGTGTAGGCCTGGTTCGCACAGAGATGTTGCTCGTTCAACGTGGCAGATACCCTGCCGTTGATGAGCAAACAGAATGGTATGGCGATATCGCCCAACGTGCCTATCCGCTCTCCGTTACTTTCCGTGCGTTCGATGTTGGCAGCGACAAGTTTCGAGAGGGTATTCCGCATCACGAAGAGAACCCGGCGCTTGGACTGCGAGGTATACGTTTCTTGCTGTATCGTCCTGACATCTT
Organism: Ignavibacteria bacterium; assembly: GCA_016707005.1. Classification (NCBI taxonomy): domain Bacteria; kingdom Pseudomonadati; phylum Ignavibacteriota; class Ignavibacteria; species Ignavibacteria bacterium. The sequence continues at coordinate 693,332 of JADJIQ010000002.1, read as the reverse complement.
TGAAGATCAGATCTGCGCCATCCTTCGAGCCTCCGTTCACAGGAACGTTCGTTTGATGCTTCCAATGATCTCAACCTTGGAAGAGTTGGACCAAGCCAAGGCAATGATCGAACACTGTAAAACGAAACTTGCCCATGAGGGTGTTGACTTTGACCACGCCATGCCTCTTGGAGTGATGGTTGAAACACCGGCAGCTGCGTTGATGGCGTCGGTCTATGCGGCGCGTGTTGACTTCCTATCGATCGGAACCAATGACCTCGCCCAATACACACTTGCAACAGACCGCACGAATGAGTTGGTGGCAGATATCTTCGATGCAATGCATCCGGCGGTTGTTCGGCTCATTACGATGACCGTAGATGCAGCGCGTAATGCGGGTATCACGGTGAGTGTATGCGGCGAAATGGCCGGCCATGCAGCTTCTACAGAGATGCTTGTGGGAATGGGCATTCATGAGCTGAGCGTATCGCCCCCTCTCCTCTTGGAATTGAAACACCGCATACGATCTGTGTCCCATGCAGAATGTGTGGATCTGGTGCATCGCATTTCTGAGTGCACCACTACAACTGAGGTCTATGCTGTGCTTGGTTCATTAAAGCCGTGGAATTATGGGGGCGATGGCCTCGTATGAAGTGGTTCGCAGGTGTAATTCTATTCGTGTTGACGTGTAGTGTCAGCGTTGCTCAGGAGACAGATACCTTGCCGCGTATCATTCGATCGATCACGATCGATCGGCGGGACATCTTTGACGAGTCGGGAGATGATTGGTTCTTTGCCGCGTCTCTTCTCAATGCCCTTCATACAACTACGAGGTCGTTTGTTGTTGAAGATGAGTTCCTCTTCGAAGAAGGTGATGATCTCGATACCACAACGTTGCTGGAGACAGAGCGCATCCTCCGTCGTATCGGGATCTTTTCCAATGTGAGTGTGCGGTATCGTCATGTTGGGCAGGACAGTGCAGACATCGAGGTCATCACACAGGATCGGTGGTCATTGCGTCCGGCCATCCTCTTTGGAACAGGCGGCGGTATCACGAACATTGGTGCAAAACTCGAAGACGTCAATCTCTTTGGTACCGCTACACAGGCCATGGTCTACGGACTCTACCGGACCGAGAATGATATTGGATGGGAAGGGATGGCAGAGATCACACAACGCCGACTCTTCCGTAGCGAAGTCAACCTCATAGCCGCGCTCAAGGCTAACCGATTCCGAACAGATCAGACGTTGCAGTTCGAGAAGCCGTATCGTACGATGTCAACACCTTGGGCTGGCGGAATTGGTCTTTGGAACAACTTCGGGAGTGACTTTTTCTACGACGGCAGTACGGCTCCTCCATCGCTCCTGCCATTTCACGACCGCGAGGTGGTTGGATGGATCTCGCAAGCTTCGGGAGAGAGAGACAGGTTGTTCACGAGCGCAAGTATTCGGCTCAGTGATGTGAACCGTGCTGTTCCTGCTTCGCGACAAGCCTTCGATAACACCGGACATTTTCTTGTGGCCTTCTCATCGATCGCTCAGACATATCAACGCAGTCAGTTCCTTAATGGCTACGAAACAGAAGATGTTCAAGAGGGGGCATGGGGTTCCGCTATTCTTGGTCGGGTCTTCTCTCTTGGCAATGGTGGACAGACAATGTGGTACATAGGAGGTCAAGCAGAGCAATCGCGATATGCGGCTTCCGATCTCTACCTATTTGGTCGCATCGCTGCCGGTACAGGCTTCGGAGAAAGCAGAGCGTTGTACACATATCTCGAGATCGCCGGACTAGGACATTGGCGGTTGTCTGAAAACTTTTTATTGACATCGCGCATCACCTCGCAGACCGCTTGGAACTGGGCTGCCTTCCGTCAGCTCGTGCTCGACTTTGAATCTGGCCTTCGTGGTTACGCCGCCAATGGTTTGAGCGGTGACAACCGAATCGTTACTAATACGGAAGTCCGCTGGTTCCCCGGATGGAAGGCGTGGATCTTCGGCTTCAGCGCTGTGGCATTCTACGATGCCGGCTCGGTTTGGAATCAAGGGGCCGGACTTCAGCAAACACGCTTCCACAATGCCGTTGGCCTCGGCTTCCGCTTTCATAATCTCAAAGCGTCCGGCGCTGATGCCGTATTCCGCTTCGACTTCGCCTACAACATGGACACCAAGAGCTTCACCGGCCTCATCTTCAACGTAAGTCAGATGTTCTCCGCCTTCGGCTCCCACAAGTATCGTGTACCGGATGTTCTAGGAAGTGATCTGGATCTGCAGTAGCCCCGTGCTAATGTGCTAATGTGCTAATGTGCTAATGTGCTAATGTGCTAATGTGCTAATGTGCTAATGTGCTAATGTGCTAATGTGCTGATGTGCTGATGTGCTGATGTGCTAATGTGCTAATGTGCTAATGTGCTAATGTGCTAATGTGCTAATGTGCTAATGTGCTAATGTGCTAATGTGCTAATGTGCTAATGTGCTAATGTGCTAATGTGCTAATGTGCTAATGTGCTAATGTGCTAATGTGCTAATGTGCTAATGTGCTAATGTGCTAATGTGCTAATGTGCTAATGTGCTAATGTGCTAATGTGCTAATGTGTGGTTGTAAATTCGAATTAGCAAACTAGCACATTAGCACATTAGCACATTAACATGAACATCGCCCCCTACATCGATCACACCGTTTTGAAGCCTGAGTCAACTGCGCAGGCTGTTGATGTCCTATGTGCCGAAGCGGTGCAGTATGGGTTTGCGTCCGTGTGTATTCTCCCTTGGCATGTTGCAAGGGCAGCGGCCATCCTGCGCGGTGGAACTGTGGCCGTGTGCACGGTAGTTGGGTTTCCTCTTGGTGCGTCCACAACTTCTACAAAGGTGGCTGAGACCATCGATGCAATTGAACGGGGCGCTAAGGAGATCGATGTTGTTACATCCATTACAGCGCTCAAGAGTGGAATGTATGACAGTGTGTTAGATGATCTGCGAAGTGTTTGTGAAGTATCACACGAACGTGACGCCATTGTGAAAGTGATCATCGAAACGTGTCTCCTCACTGATGATGAGAAGAAACGTATGTGTTCGATCGTGACGCAGTCCGGTGCGGATTACATCAAGACCTCAACAGGGTTCTCTACGGGCGGGGCAACGTTGGATGATGTTCGGCTCTTGCGGGAGAAAGTAGGACCAAATGTCCTGGTCAAGGCCAGCGGCGGTATCCGAGACCGCACAACGGCTCTTGCGATGATCGAAGCAGGCGCAGCCCGACTCGGCACGTCATCTGGGGTTCTGATCGTGCAAGGCTAAGCCCCTTGTATTGACCTTTGACTTTTTGTAACGAGTTTAGGCACAAGAGTCGTCGCAACAATCAAGAGTTCTGGCGAGAGTAGTAGAAAACACCTTAACTATCTGCTAGAATTAGCTGCCACCACGAATTGTTTCGGTCATGTTATCCATGATCTTAAGAAATGCCATTCCATCAAGGAAAAAGCTGGGGTAAGCTCTTCGTAATGCGTCAATCTGATCAACAGATACAAGTACAATCTGCATATCTGGATCATTTCCAAAACTACGTTCGTACTGCGTATACATTCGATTGGCCATCGAAACCTCCTTTGGAGAAAAGCTCGTGACCTTGGTGATGCCTCTTTTTATATCCAGAATAATGAGGAAGTACTTCTTGTTCTGTTTTCCCGTTGACCCAGGAATGCTCTGTATGACCTGTTGATAAGCCTTCCATTTCTCTTTGATGCCAAGTGCATTGTACTGCTCAACTACGGTATTCAGTAAATCTGTATCTGCCTTACTAAAGTGAAGTATGTTAGTTGATTCGAGACTTGCTATCGCGTCACCGGCAATCTTGAAAAAATCTAAATCCTGTGATGGACCTTCTCCAGACTTTAACGAGTTACCCGTGAAGGTCCCAACAGTCTCAACCGCTGTCGCCCAGGCATGCATCAATTGTGTACGGATTTGCACTTCGATCTTCAGTCCAATGCTCTCTGGTTGCGTAGGTGTCGTGTATTCGAAAACAAAGTGGACGCCCCGATAGCCGTCTGACTTGGGGGAGCTGATGTAATCCTGGAACTTCCTCCGCTTGTGTTTCGAATGAGATCCCAATAGTCGGGTCAGCCGCCATACATCATCTAGGTTGTCCACTACTGCGCGAATACCTGCTATATCCTGCATTGTTGATAGTTGCTTGCTCTCATTGCCCGGTCGGATCAATTTTGAAACAATGGACGATCTTCTTTTCAACCTTTGAGAGATAAATCCGTTGTCAAAGTCGCTCTTTAACTTTTGCCTAAGCATTGCTTGAAAAGTATTGATGACTGGTAGGTGTATGTATCTCCAGTAAGTAAGAACTTCATCTGCGTGAAGTGCCTCCTCGCCACTTGCTAGGTTCTTTAGCATCTCGCCAGCTCTGTTTACTTCTCGATTTGAGTACTGTCGTTTTGGCATTGTATTCCTGTAGGCACCTTATCAACTCAGCAATAGATATTGTTTAACGGAACAGATGCCCGGACATTTGACCGAAAAACGAGTAACTCGTCAGCACGAATATTTCAGTCAAGCTTCACAACTATTTGAAAAAAGGGAAAAATAAATTAGGAAGATATGTGTCGTAACACATATATTTGTGTTGTAACACATAATTCAAACCACTTCGGAGTTCTGCAATGGCAAAATGGACCGTCGACACGCTGCACACAGACGTGCAATTCAAGGTAAAGCACCTTATGATCAACACCGTGACCGGGGAATTCACATCCTACCGCGTTGATGTTGATGCTCCGGGAGATGACTTTGCGGATGCAACATTCGCATTTGAGGCAGACGTGGCTAGCATCACCACAAAGAATGAGATGCGAGACAACCACCTCAAGAGCGATGACTTCTTCAACGCAGAGAAATTCCCAGTTATGAAGTTTTCAGGGAAGGGTCTTACCAAGACATCGGAAAATGAGTTCGTGCTACATGGAGATCTTACCATTCGCGACATCACAAAGCCCGTCACACTCAATGCCGAATATGGCGGACAAATGGTTGACTTCTATGGCAACGTCAAGGCCGGTTTTGAGCTCAATGGGTCGATCAACCGCAAGGACTTTGGTCTCTCGTGGAATGGTGTTACAGAAGCCGGTGGTATCGTTGTATCAGATGCCGTGAAACTCATTCTCAACGTACAACTTCAAAAGCTCGTTACTGAAGAAGTGGCAGCCTAACAACTACGGATCATACACCATGAATCGCACCGTCCGCCTCATCACCAACTCTCACATGACCGGCGTTGGCCCCTTGGTAGTGGCACAACCACTTCCAACTGCTGCGCTGCGCATTGCAGATCCGTTCCTGCTTCTTCACCATGCAGGACCGCAAACGTTTGAGGCAGGCGCTTCAGCGCATCGCATCGATCCGCATCCACATCGCGGATTTGAGCCTGTGACATTCGTGTACCGAGGGAGCGTGCTGCACCGCGACTCCCTCGGCAACGAAGGCAGGATCGGAGCCGGAGAAGTGCAGTGGATCACCAGCGGAAGCGGCATTGTTCATAGTGAAGGTCCAACGGCAGATCTTCAGGAGTCAGGGGGCGAACTTGAACTCATCCAGCTCTGGGCGAACCTCCCTGCGGCAAAGAAAATGATCGACCCGGCCTACCAAGAATTGCACCGAACAGACATTCCACGCGTTTCACTGCTCGATGGTGCTCTTACGCTGGAAGTTGTGGCAGGCATTTATGGAAGTGTGTCCGGTCCGGCTACTACACATAGCCCCATGATCACGGCAATGGGTCACTTCACTGCCGGAGCCAAAGGCACTATTCCGTCATCATCACATCAACAAGTGTTGCTCTATGTCCTCAATGGCTCGATGAAGATCAACGGTGAACACACCGTGGATCGCCATCATCTCGTTGCCTTCGGAACAGAAGGAGACTCAATTGAGATCGAAACACTTACTGATGGCTCGTTGCTCTTCCTTGCCGGCGATCCGTTGAATGAGCCCGTTGCGATGTATGGTCCGTTCGTGATGAACACAGACGACGAACTCCGCGCAGCCTTTAGGGATTATGCCGGTGGGAAGATGGGGACGCTCGCTGAATAGCGAACACAGAACAGCGAACACAGAACAGCGAACACAGAACAGCGAACACAGAACAGCGAACACAGAACAGCGAACAGCGAACAGCGAACACAGAACAGCCCCGTAGGGGCGAAAGAATGCTAGCCCACGACGAAGTCGTGGGGGTGGGGTCGTGGGGGTTGAGCAGCTCAATGAATCAGCAGTGGCGCAGTGCGTTCAGCAGTGCCGATGGTGGCACGCAGGATGTACGAGCCCCGGGCAAGTTCGTGGACATCGATCGAACACTCGCGATCGATGGTGGTGGTTGCAGAGAGAACTGTCTGCCCCATGACGTTGATGATCTCGATGACGGCACTATGAGAGCGATCGTCATCGAAATGCAGAGTGAGGGTCTCTCGTACGGGATGTGGGGCAATGGTCAATGCGCCTACACCATTGAAAAGAATGGTGCGGATGTTGCGAGTTGCGCACACATCGTCGATAGTCATGGACCCGTCGTCATACTCCACGAGGGATTGTTGGCCTGTCCAGAGGAAGCCGGGCTCGCGAATGAAGAGCAGATCTGTGCGTGTAGACGGCGACAATAATGTCGTAACGGGGATCAATGCGAGGGTGTCCGAACCATCCCATCGGCCGATGATGTTTGTCACAACCTTATCGTCGATGAACTCTACCTCCCACGACGCACGAGCGTCTTGGCCAGCGGAAACGGCAAGTTCTCGTGCGCTCCACGAGATGGAAACTCGGAACTCATCAAGCAGGGTACTGTCAATCGCCGGACGTCGCACGAGCAGTACGGGTACGGTGTCCAACACTCCGATACCGGCCGTTAGGTCAGGCATTGCAACACCGGTTATCGCCGTGGCCTCTGCCTGCAATACGGTGGTAAGTGTGCCTAGACATGGAGCGTCGACGGTAACGACAAGACTGTCCACATGTACACCAAACCGTTGAAGCAGCTCCACATCAACGAAGAGTTGTTGCCCTGGAGTCAGCACACATGGCACTACTGGTGTTGTGGTTGTGATCGTGAAAGGGGCTTGTGGTGCCGTAACAGCGCTGATGTGAATGTCTGTAGTACCGGTGTTAGTATACGCTGATCGAAGAGACTGACGTCGACCAATCACAGGTTCTGTGTATACCAACAGTGGTGTTCCGTCAGCAGAAACGTCTACAGCATTACCTCGGATCCGAATGACCACGTTTGTGTCACAAGGCTGGAGACGAATTGTAAGGATGATCTCGTACGGGCCGACCTGTGTTGGTGTGACGTTGACCCGAACTGTGCGACGTGAAACAAATCGGGTGCCGATTGTAATGTCCGTTGTTGCGGAACCTACGATGGAGACATCGGATACTTCCCACGTTGTGGTATCCTGAGACGTGAGCTCAACGTCAACTTCTGCCCGGGAGTTCTGACAGAGGATCAACGTGCTTACATCAACGAACGGCGTTGCTGCTATTCGCGGAGCATTGACCTTCCCATCGATATCGATCCATTGAGTATCAATACAAGCCCCATCAAGGATCACAAAGCCCAATCGTCCGGCGGACATCGCAGCAGAAGGGATCCACTGAATTGGGATCATAATGTCGACGTTCGGTCTGGTAGCAAACTGCTTCGGAAAGTTCAGTTGTATAGCCCCTTGCTCAATGATATCTGTAATGGCGAGGGGATCCGTGTTAGAAGAAGAAAATCGAACGTAGATCGTTGTGTCAACTGGAGTGAAAGTACAACCCGTCTGCTCAGGCATGTCGATTCGCTGTGGCGACATCGTAATGACGCGGTCATTGCGTTGCACAACGATGAATGCCGTGATCGCCGTGTCGCATGGAGTGATGCCTACATCAATTCGAACAGCAGTAGCCGGACTATTGGTTGGGAGATTCACTGCAACGGGGATCCTATACCGTTCGCCTGGTTTGAGAACTACCGCGCTCGGAAATGTGATCGTTGCATTCGGCGAAGGCGATGTGATGGATCTGATGGTTGCATCGGTGTTGGAGTTGTTGAAGAGCCACAGTGCCGTGTCCATCATCGATGTACATGACGGTGCCGTGAGGGTCACATCAGGGAAACCAAACTTCCATCCGGTAGAGACGGAGACAACCACAGTATCGAATTCTATGCAACCGATATCGTTCTCTACGGAGACAATGTATTGTTCCGTTGCAGCTGCGACGAATGAAAAGTCGGGTTGCGTACTAACCACAGCGCCGCCGGACGTGCGCCATGTGATACGCGTTGGATTTCCCGTGACAACAGCCGTGAACTTGAGGGGTGTGCCCGGACACACAACGGTGTCTCTTGGTGCGCGTACATCCAATGGCGGAACGGATCCCGTGTTTTCAGGAACTGAATATCCAAAGGCACTTTGTCCGTCATCACCAGGCAATGCGAGGTACGATTGATTCGCTGAACCTGTTTGATTGACATTGCGTCCATTCGTTCCGCCGGCGAGCGAGAAGGCCATTCCGGCCACCGGACTTGGTCCGGAGTAGATGAACGTACCTGCACCGCCGCCACCGCCAGGCCCATGCTTGGATGATGTGCGCACATTGCCGCCGATCCCGCCGTTCGCATCGATATAGATCCCGCCAATAACGGTTGCGGCTGCCAGGATGATACTACCACCGGCACCACCACCGCCTGCGCCATCATTTGCAGCATCGGTCGCAGGCCGAAGCCCATTGGCCGTAATGCGCCTCGCGTTTCCGGCGAGTGTTGCACATCGAATGATGATGATGCCGCCACCATTGGCTCCGCCGGTGCCTACGTTATCGTTGTTCTGACCTGCACCTCCGCCACCGCCACATCGTGCACGAGGTGTGGTGTTGATGATCAATTGTGAAGTAACTCCGCCCAGCCCACCGTTATCAAAGAACGGTGTGCATCCGTCCCACTGGGAGCCGCCGCGTCCACCAGTGCCGCCATTGCCACCACCTCCGCCGCCAGAGTTATGTGCAACACCGCCACCGCCGCCACTGAAAAGTTCTTGACGTCCGGACACGTTCGTTGCAAGAGGCTCCACAAAGGACTCACCCTTCATCGCCGCGGTCTGACTGTTGATCACATCGTTCGCCGTTGTAACAGAGCAGGTGCCATTGCCCCGCCAGCGAGCACCGCCGCGGAAGCCAATGCCATCGGCTACGATGTTCGCGTTCAAACGAAGCGTTCCGCGCACATCTAGAGCGATCACACCGCCCGTTATGCCATCCCAAGGAGCGCCTGTAAGGGGCATGTTCACGTCGGCATCGGCCAGGATCGGCACGCGGACGAGCTGTACTCGCCCTGTCACGTCGTAGGAATTGAGGAGTGCATGTTTGAGAATGATCGTCGATCCCGAGATCGAATCGATCGTTGCAAACTCGTAGAGCCCAACAGCGCGTGTGTTGTACTGTCCGCTCTGATACGCCCCCTTCATCTGAATGATGAGGACAAGATCACTCTTGGCAAGGGATGTAGTTGAGCCGACGTCGATCTTCGATGTACAGTCTTCAGTGCGAATGCCAGTTACCGCCGTGTAGTTATTGACCACACCGCCGATGGGTGTTTGGGCGCACAGAGGCATCGCCGACAAAACGACGGTTGTGACCATCAAGACAGTGTGCAACCAACGCGTTATCATGGGAGCCCCCTATGCATCAACAGGAGGTTTCTCAGAAAGTTCCAAACCTTCGGTACGTTGTTTGACGTAGTCGATCTCCCAGTCGCTTTTGAAGAGCACAACGGTTCTGCCGTGTTCGTCCTTCATCAGAGGTGCTGCGGTTGCCGGCTTTACGTCCGTGAGGAGCCAGCGCGTACGTGTGTATGGCAAACGCTCGAGTTTTACTTTCTCGTTGTACTCGTTCTCCATGCGCCAGGCAAAGAGTTCGAGCTGGAGCTCTCCCACTACACCAACAAGGGGCACGGGGCTCCCATCGGCCTCGGTAAAGATCTGAATGACGCCTTCTTCACGGAGTTGATCGATGCCCTTGCGGAAGGACTTGGAGAACGAACCGGTAGCGGGCCAAACCTTGGCGTAGATCTCGGGAGCAAAGCGTGGGAAGGACGGAATAGTGGCTGGTGTACGCTCGGTGATCGTATCGCCTACTTGGAAGAGTCCCGGATTAGTGAGGCCGATCACATCACCAGGAAACGCCTCATCAATGATCTTCCTGTCGCGTCCAAAGATCTCAAACGGATACGTGAGTTTTGCTTCACGTCCGCTGCGAGGATGAAAGGCCGTCATCCCCCGATCGAACTTTCCGCTCACGATGCGAAGGAAGGAGATGCGGTCTCGGTGGGCCTTGTTCATATTGGCCTGCACCTTATACACGAAGCCCACGAATTCCTTGCTGTCAGGATCGATCGTCCCCGTAGACATCGTGAAAGGTTGAGGAGGGGGCGCCAATGTCAGGATCGAACGAAGAAAGTGCTCGATCCCGAAGTTCGTGATCGCCGAACCCCAGAAGACCGGTGTGCATTGCTCTCGGAGGTAGGCATCACGATCGAAAGATGGGATCACATGATCTACGAACTCGAGATCTTCGAGGAGTTTGTCATGAGCAATCTCACCGATAGCAGAACGGAGTTCTGCACTTCGAATATCACCGATCGTAACAGGAGCTTTATATCGGTTGCCCACGGTACGCTCGAATTGATACAGCTCGTTGTCGGCTCTATCGAAGATCCCACGGAAATCGGGTCCATCACCAATGGGCCATGTGCGCGGGATCGCAGAGATCCCAAGGACCTGCTCAACTTCATCGAGCAGTTCAAGAGGAGCACGAGCCGGTCGGTCCATCTTGTTCATGAAGGTGATGATCGGAATGCCTCGATCTCTGCAGACCTTGAAGAGCTTGATGGTCTGTTCCTGCACGCCGCGGCCGGCATCGAGGAGCATGATGGCAGAGTCAACGGCCATCAACGTTCGATAGGTGTCTTCGGAGAAGTCTTGGTGACCCGGTGTGTCGAGAATGTTCAGCAGAAGCCCGTCGTACTCAACGCGCATGGCACTTGATGAAACGGAGATGCCGCGTTGTTGCTCGATCTCCATCCAGTCCGACGTGGTGGACGTATGCTTGCCGCCTGTTACGGCACCAGCCTTATGGATAGCGCCAGAATACAGCAGGAGCTTTTCGGTAAGAGTTGTCTTACCCGCATCGGGGTGACTGATGATGGCGACGGTACGTCGGCGTTTGATTTCTGCTGGGAGGTCGGACATATCCAGCAAAGTTACGGTTTCAGGGGGGTCGCCTCGCGTTGAACCTTCATTACATCGATAAGAATCGACAATCCGATGCGGATCGGAGAGATGGTCCACGAAGCATCAGTTACCACATTAGTGAACATCGGGGAGAAACTCACCTCAGGAACGAGCGAAAGGGTCCCGTCGGAATTCATCGGCAGACGGTACCTGGCACCGAAGACAAGTCCCATTTGGAATCCGCTCATGTTGGGAATGTCGCCCGAACTAGCATTTCGCACAGCTGTTCCATCCGGATAGTCGTAAGGGAGCGAGGGATCAGCAAATGCTTCTTGTTCGTCGTATGTGCCCGACATCGCGGTTCCGAGACGGACACCACCAAAGATCGATAAGCCCCTTTCACCAAATCGATAATCGAGCATCGGCTCGAGCATCAAGAATGACGTCGACGTTGTAAGCGTGTGGCGGAATGCGGTCTCCACTGGCTGGTTGTCGATACGGACAGTGGTTGGTTCATCTGTAGTGAATGTAGCCGACGATGTTTGGTAGACGAGACGCCCAACGAGGTCAAGGTTCGATGAAAGGGGCAGATCGAACTCTGCTCCACCGATGAAACCGCCACCGGTAGTTGATGAGTACCCCGGACAACATGTTGGAACCGTTGGCAAGGAGAACTCTTGTGCGCCGTTGAGCATGATCCCGTATGCTCCGGTCACACCGTATGAAAACGAGCGAGTAACAGTCTCGGGTGGCGGCGCAGCCGGTGGTGGTGGCGCCTCCTGCGAGATGGCCTCTTGGGAAAAGGCGCTACCCGCAGGGAGGATCAGAAAGAGTGCGATGATAGAGCAATTGCGAAGCATCATTGAGGTTTCCTTGATCATCGTTGAATGAGCACGGTGTTCCGGTACGTGGTACCGCGTGCATCTGTGGTGAGGAGGTACAGACCTGCGCCTAACGAGCGCACATCAACTACGGCCTGTCCGGTGCCGGAAGCGTCCGGTGTAATGGTTCCATTGAGAACCTCAACACCGATGTAGTTGGCAAGAGACCAAGGAATAGGTGCGGTGCCTGCCCCCTTGACGAGGATCGTCAGATCCGTTGAGGCAGGGGTTGGGAAGACCGTGATGGAGAACCCTTCGAGTTTCGGTGCGAGGTAGCGGTCACCGCCTTCTCGGCAGATGTCGGTAATGACCACCTTGCCGTCCGTCGTTGTGATGTCTGCCGTGGTGTCTGCCGTCCACACAAAATTCGACAGTGTTAGCATGGTCATGTCTGTTGTGCCAAGAACAGCCGTGAATGTGAGCTCGCCGATCTGTCCCACCGTGTCTGTGCCACGAGTGCCGTTGATAGCGATCGTGCACGGTGTGAACTGTCCGTTGACGAAACAATCCGGAGTGGAACCACCGGCACCAACAACGACCATTGGGTTGTAGGTAACGTTGGCGGTCCATGCCCGGAGGTTGTTCGCGTTGAGACCTTGCGATGTGGCGATCCTGATCGGGACCGAGAAGCGATCACCGATCTTCACTGCAGCCGTATCGATCACGATATGGCTTTGAGCAGCAACAGTGCTTGTTGTACACGTACCAGTGAAGGTTGTAAAGGCACTTGATGAACACGGTGAAAGAACTGCAGCTTCGATCGAATCCACGAACGAAGCTCGTCCGGCACAGTTCACGCGGTAGTCCACTTCGATCCTTCCGCCGGGAAGTATGTCCGTCAGATTTGCCGGCCGCGTGGCGACGATGAATGTGTTCGCTGAGCGAGACGTGACGCCAACACGGAGTGTGTCCGTGCCGGAATTCGTGAACGTAACCGTGCCTGTTGTTGTACCTGCAATGGATCCAAGTGCAACATTGGTATTGTCGGAAGTGAGCTCTGCTCGAGTACGCGAACCGTTGACGCGGATCACGCGGCGCTCGCTGCATGGTTCAAAGATCACCACGATGGAATCCACGAGTGGGCCTTCTGCGATCGGAGTCCACACAACATTAAATGAGACCGGCTGTCCCGGAGTGAGCCCTTGGCCGACAGCCAAGGTAGTTGTTAACGTAGAACCGGTAGTGACACTTGCCACCGTTGCAGAACCCGTTCCGTCGAATGTGACTTGTGTGGTCCGTGTGGTTGATGCCGAGGCCTCACATGCCGAGAACTCACCGAAGTCCACCGAAGCCGGTGTTGTAAAGGCAATGCCGTTCTTCTGTGCTGTGAACGTTACCGGCAAGCTCACTGTGCACGGTTCTGCAACGAGCGTAGCCGTCTGTGAAAACGCTCCTGTGGCGGCTGGTCTGATCGTGACGCGCACATTCTGCGTTGATCGTGCTGCAATGGTGAGTGGTCCGGCAGGCGAGAAGATCACCTCTGCAGTCGAAGGCAGTGAAACGGTGACGCCCACGCTTGATGTGTTGTTGATCGTGATCGTGGTATCGCGCTCGATCTCACAGCCGGAGAGTGTTCCCATATCGATCGATGACGGAGTTGCCGTTACCGTCACCTCAGATGTGATCGCGTTGAGGTTCACTCTCAGCGTATCAGAGCATGAGCCTGACGTGAATGGGAACTTGGCTACTGTTGTGAATGTGCCTGCGCCGGACGGTGAGTACTGGAAGACAACCTTTCTCTCTTCGCCGGGGTTGATGCTCACGGATGTTGTCGGAGACACAAGAACAAACGGTGCACTAACGATGCCCGCCTGAAGAACCAGTACTTCTTGACCGCCATTGCGGATGGTTGTAGAATCGGTCTTTGACGTTTGCTGACAGATCACGCCGGCACCAAAGCTGATCGTGCCCGGGATGACCGTGGCTGTGAGCTGTTGCTTGACTGCTTTGTAGGGGAACGAAACGCTCCACGCACACGGCGTACCGGAGAGTGTGAAGGTTCCGTTGATCGTACCCGCTGCCGTTGGTGCGATACGCACACGGAGACGTGTGAGTTCACCTGCAGGGATTTGAATTGGGGGCACAAGTGAGGTAACCAAGCTGACATTTGCGTTGTCCGGTGTGAACGTACTGATACGGATATCATAGTCCATCGGATTGGCGATGATGATCTCTTGTTCTGCCGCAGTTGCGCACGCATCGAGCGTGCCGAAGTCAACAAGCGCCGGTGAGGTGTTCGGCTTCGGTGCCATGATCGAAACCAGAACAGTGTCCTTGCCGATGCAGCCGGCTGCATCTGTTACCGTTACTTCGTAACGAGATGTAGTGCCAGGACTGACCGATGGTGACTGGAGTGTATCGCTGTCGATGAACTCCGGACCGGGTTCCACGCGATTCCATTTATATCGATACGGTGGCGTTCCAACGGACGGAGTTGCTGTGAGTGTCACCGGGATGTTGAGACACGAGACCACATCGCCCCCTGCATTCACTACGGGCTTTGGATTGCGTCTGATAATGATCGTGTCTCGATATCGGCATCCGTCCAGTGTAGTACAGACAACTGAATACGTGCCGGAATCGCTGACAACAATTGTGCGAGTGGTGACTCCGTTAGACCAGAGATACTTATTGAAACCATTAGGAGCAACAAGCTGACGAGTCTCAACATCACACAGCGTCTCTGGTCCATTTGCCACGATCGTAACAATGGAATCCGGACAGTTGCTGAAGTAGGAAACAAACCCGTTCGCGCGGAGTGTGTCTTTGTCGAGCTTGGAAGAATCTTGATAGGCACCTGCTGTGGTATCCATCCTGTAGGAATTCACAGAACCCATCATACTTACGTAGGCATTGCCTTCGCAGAAGATGTCGTTTAGGATATCCATGCCAAAATCAGAGTTTGGCGGTGGCGGTGGACCGCCCATGCTTATCGTTGGAAGGGGAGTCTGCGGCGGCGCACCATAATATGTGCCGTACAAGACGGTCTGTCCGGTTGGATCTAGCTGAGCAAAGTACCCGTCATATCCATAATTGCCGTTTGGTGTAGGCTGGAAGGCGTCCGGAGAAATAGGAATCGTGGTTGATCGATTCGTGAATCCAGCGATCCAAACATTGTTGCTTTTGTCTACGGCAACACCATAGAGAGCATCTAGAGAATCCCCACCATAATAGGTTGAAAACTGTGTTGTTCCATTGCTGAGGATCTTGCGGATGAACCCGTCTGACAGTCCTCTCATGGTTGCTTGAAGCGGATTGATTGTAGGAAAACCAGCAGCTTGAACAATACCTACAACCGTTGCAGCACCTGTACCGTCAACAGCGAGGTCTCCGAACTGATCGTAGCTGACAGTGCCGAACATCGTTGCCCATTGTCGAGCCGGCGTTGGACCGAATTTGACAACAGCGATGTCTTCATAGTTCTTGTATGTGGTCGCGTCTGTGACAGGGAAGTCAGCCGAATACGTTATTCCACCAAAGATGATGTTCCCTGTCGGATCGAATCCGATCTTGTCACCAAAATCTTCGCCACCACCTCCATAGAAAATGAGGTAGTGATTATTCCATTGGTCCGGATTGAGCGTCTTTGGCTTGACAACACTGACGAACATGTCCGTGTTATTCGAGTTGTTCGTTGGATTCTTCACATATCCGGCATCACCGAAGAGATTCCCGAGTCTAGGACTGCGGGTATAACCAACGATCGCAACGCGATCGGCACTGACGGCGATCCCTGTAGCAACATCGCTTTCGCGACCATATACCTGCCAGCTGTCTCCCCATGAGCCGTTCGGAAGAAGCTTGAGCACAATGGCTTCTGCTGCCTGGACTGAATCCCAATCGCCGTACGGTCCGCTTCCCATCTGGAGATTCGGCAGATCAGGCGAATTCGTCTGACCGCAGGTCCACACATTCCCCTTGGCGTCAGTGGTTACATCGCGTAGTCGGTCATTGTTGGATCCACCGTAATAGGTATGCCAGACAAATTTGCCTAGCTCGGTGAACTTGGCCACGAAGCCGTCAAAGCCGGCCTTGTATCGACGTTGAAGTACTCCGGCAACATTCGGCATGTTCGTCGCCGTAGTGGTTCCGCAAATGAACACGTTGCCAAACGGATCCGCCGTGATCCGTGGTGTTTCAATGTTCTGATTCCAACCGTAGTAGGTTCCCCAAACCCGCTGTGGATCTACCACGAGCTCGCGGGATCTGTCATATTCGCCGATCTCGAATCGAACTGAATGCCCATCAACCGCGAATTTGGCCTGGACGGTATTCCCACGTGATCCATCGAGCCCCTTCTCGAATACCACAGGAGCATTCTCGCCGATCATTCCGAGTGGAGTTGTGACGGAGATATCACCTTTGTCCGACAGATATGGTCCAGAGCCACCTACATATCGGAATGCAATCTGCCGAGCATCAGCGCCTGGATGGACAATGAAGTCGTATTTCACACCGAGGTCGGTAACGTACATCCGCAGGTCGATCCCCGGCCAAACGTCGTGATACAGGAGGGCAGTGAACCGTTCTGAGATCAAACCAGTAGCCCCGGTGCCGGGAAGGATGTAGCGGACAATACCGTCTGTTTTTTGTTGGAACTCGAGTCGTGGAGCTGGATTGCTAGCGATAAGCTGCATGTCTACACGATAGGTGTTGATGTCGAACTCCGGTTCATGCTTTGGAGAGGCCGGATCCTTGGTCACTGCTGTCTGCATGATGTGGAGCCCACCGCCATGGACGTAGGCCATAGCTCCGTTCATACGGATCACCGCATCAACATAAGCGGCACTGCCACCTCCGTCGAACTGCACCTGACCAACGTTCCTCTCAAATGCAGGAGGAATGTTTGGAGCAGAACGTTGGGAAGGCGCGATGCTGGCTGAGAGAGCCATAACCGAGGCGATGAAGACCGCAATGAAGAGAGGAAGACGACAGCGAACGCGCATGGGAGCTCCAGGTGGAGAAACGGAGGGACGAGAATACGGCAGAACTGGATGACTGCAAAGACACTTCCATATTCCGTATCATTGACAATTGACCGCTATGAACGTTCCAAAAGCATGACAACCATTGAGACGCTCTCGAGTGTACACGGACGTGCGCTCCTGCGTGACATCTATCGTGAACTCCGCTTTGAGCGGCAAGTAAGCTCGCTGGTGGTTCTGACGACCATGTGGCGGATCTGCGCAACTGAGCGCGAGCTCATACGAATGACCAAGCGGGACGTTGTGGTTCTCCACCCACTTGGTATATGGTCCGGAACATCCCTTTGGATGCAGGAGGTGATCAACAGGTTCTTTTATTCGGCGATCAATGCCTTTGTGTACTTCGGAGCAGCCCTTCTGCTCGTGGCTGTGGGCCTCAATAGGACGCGTGTCATTGAAACCCCGGGGCTTGTGGTTGCTGGCGTGATCCTCGAGGCACTCCTGCTGATGCTACTCTTTGTGGTTATGTTCTTTACGCCGCCGGAAGAGATCGAGCAGACCTCATCCAACAACGGTCAGTCAGCAGCAGCAGAAGAACTCCTTCGAGAACTAGGTGAGATCGGCCGAGACTATGCGGCAATGGCCGTTCAACTTGAAACCATCGCAGGGACGCTCAATGACCTCGTTGAGCGCCAGGACACCATGATCGTGCAAATGCGCGATGGCGTAGAGGCCGCAGTCAGTGCAGTTGCCCCAAATCCTGATCTGATGAATGCCATGAGGTCCACTACCGTGTCGCTGGAGCGATTCACGGAAGGCGTAGATGTCCTAGGAGAGCGCCTGAAGTCCGTGGAACGTCAGGAAGTGGAACGGCTCGTACGCACAGAGATCGAACGTATACTCTCTCGCCACATATTGGATCGCGATGAACGACCGTCATCGTCGACGTAGGCGAGTTGAGATCTATTTCGTTCTCTATCTCGTGGCTCTTGTCCTGCTCATGCCGGACAAAGGGGACCAGACAGAAACGAAGAATGATGTCGCTGCCCTTGCACATGCCCGCTTGGAGTTCACGCCGGACCGTATGCGGCTTCTGTGTGAACTCACACGCGATAGCACAGGTGGTGCGCGGATCGAAACACTTGATTCATTCAATGTGATCCGTTACTCAGGAACGGTTGCCGATATGCGTGTGAGCGCACGCATTGAAGAGGTTGAGACCGGACAGGTCCTTACTATTGAGTCGGGTGAATCCTCAACCTCGATGTTCGCGCTCGACCATCAACCGCAGCGTAATGCCGTTGTCTTTCGCTGGCATCCGGACTTTACAAATGCCATGACCCGAACGTTCCGTGTTACCATCCTTGGCAGTGGGGCCCCGGTAGGATCGCCCGGAGCCAATGGGACCGACACCGATGACCTGCCTGCCGGACTCCGCATGACCGGATCCACACAGTTCATTCTCTCCACGATCGTAGACAAGGAGTCCCCGTCTACCTTCATCACCTTGCCAGGAGGGAGAGACACCGTTATCGTCCGAGACACATCGGATCGTAGTGGAGGGCTTGTCGCAATGGGTGAGTTTTGGATCGATCCTGCACGAGACAGGATCAATACCATCTCATCGCGTGAGTGGACCAATCGCATCAGCGTTGGGGGAGCCGATCCTGCCAGAGATCTCGTTGGCATGCCTCGCATCCGAGTGATCGGAGAGAACATCGGTGAGGTTCAGCGATACACAGATCAACGGACGATCATTGTGAAGGGGCGTGCCCCTCGCAGCGGATCGGTCACAATTGAAGTAAGCGCACAGCGCAGAGATGGTCAAACTCGTACAACAACATTCGTTGTCAGTGCTCAACCCCTTGCGGTGGTTGATGTGCCGGATGTGATGTTCCCGAATGTGGACTACGTCGTTGACCCACGTCTACCGGCAGTGGAGAACGCGCGAGCCGTGGTCCGCGATGGAGATCGAGAGATCGCGTCCACGAATGAAGGAACACTACGGATCCGACCGCAGCACCGAGACACCGGTCGCACGCTCACATTCGAACGCTTCGTGGATGGCAACCGTGAAGGTCCTACCCAACAGATCCAGGTGCGGAGTTATCCGGCACCTGTCATCCGCGATGTGAAGCGTGATGCCGACCAACGCAAGAAGACCGTGGTTGTGCAGTTCTTCTCAAACGATCGAAGCGTGAACCGACCAACTCTGAGAGTAGTGGATGGGAATGCCCAAGAGCCACGGAAGCTCTCCGGATACCTAAGGGCTGCTGACGCACAGCAGCCAACAACCTCGTGGTTGGAGGTGTTTGAGATCACCATCCGCGACCCACAACGCCCCTTCACCTTCCGCATTCAAGCAACGGATGATAAGGGGCGATTCAGTCCTGTTTGGGTTGAGGATTAACGTCGAGCAATTCGGTAGAGCCGAACGTTTTCCATGTGTTCAGCACCTGTTCGGGCAAAGCGATGCAGGCCCGTGCTGTCTCCGCGCGCAACAAAGTACAAGAACTGATGCTCGGCGGGGTGCAGTGCAGCCTTGATCGCATCAGCACCGGGATTGCCTATCGGGCCCGGCGGTAGACCGGTATGGAGGTATGTGTTGTACGCGTGTGAGTCATCGAGGTCGCGGTAGAGAACGCGTCGTTTGACGCCAATGCCGTATTGTACTGTTGGGTCTGCCTCGAGTCTCATCCCTCGTTTCAATCGGTTCGAATACACTCCGGCTATTGCAGGCATCTCGGCAACATTGGCGGCTTCCGCTTGCACGATGGAGGCAAGTGTGAGACCCTCCTTTCGTGATGTTCGTACGTTCAACTCATTCCAGATCGAACGAGCACGCTCTGCAAGACGCTCACCGATTGCACTTGCGTCATCGCGCCACAGAACATCATAGGTGTCGGGCATCAAATATCCCTCCATCGACGGTGCATCGTCGGTGTACTTTGCCACTACAGAGTCCTGCTCGCACCAGGAAACAAATGCCGATGAATCTATTTCTGCCTTCCGTTGCAGAATGCTCGCGATCTCTCGATACGTTAGACCCTCCGGTATGGTCACACGTATTGCAGGTCTTCGTCTGCCGCTCAGGAGAGCCGTAACAACATCCCATTGCGAATCAGAAGACGTGAATCTGTACCAGCCATGATGCACCGGGCGTTGGGTGATCCTAGCCATCAACCGTGCCGTCATACGCACGAGGGCAGGTGTTGGAAGCGTACATTGCGCATCTATGCTGTCGATCGCTCCGGCGATGGTTGTTCTCCGGGCAATATGGACAACACGCTCTCCGTTGATAGGTAGTGGGCGTTGGAGAGTCCACACAATCCCGGCAGCCCCAGCAAGCGAGGCAAGCATTACGAGGACCACGATGCGACGAAGAGGACGTTTCTTGGGCACGGACATAGCACGAAAGATAGGACTCATTGTCGTTATCATCGTTGTGTTGAGTCAGCCAACTTTTGCCTTGCTCGATACAGAGCCGGAGATCTTCTTTGGTCCAGCCTTTACGAGTCTCGATAACGAGGTAGAAGTTGGGTTTGGCTTCGGCGGGGGAATGAAGGTTGACATGTTGCCATTTGCCGGCGGGACGATCCAGTTCTGCGGTGGACTGATGCCGGTGTTTGCTGTTGATTCAACAGATGGGTTCACTATGACCCAAGCTCATATCCCCTTAACCGTGGTGATCGCATTTCTTGAACGTCCACTGAATGACGACCGGTTAGGTCTCGGCGGTTCGATCGGCTTCGGGATCATGAATACTCTCGGACGATACTCGCCATCTGCCGTTGACATGAGACCGTGTTTCACGATCGATCTCACGTTCGGGATCTTTGAGCGAGGAGCGCTGATGTTCCGTTATACAGCGGTGGTGGGGGACAAGACCTCTACTGACGGCAGGGCACTGAGCTATCAGTCGTTGCTCGTTGTTGGTTCTACGACGTGGTGACGGATTCCCGTACGGTCTGAACGAAGATGTCGTGAAGTGACGGTTCTGCCACCTCGAATCTCGTGATCTCGACGTTGTTGATAGCGGTGCGAAGTACGTCCATCGGCTGTACCGAAGGGTCGGTGATTCGCAGTTCGACGCGCCCGGCAGCAGAGTCTAGCACAGAAGTACCAAAGATCTCCCTCATCGGAGCGTCTTCTCCGTGGTAATCCACGTAGACCCGGTCACTGCGGAAGCCGGCGCGAACCTCACGTACAGAGCCATTGAGAACCACACGCCCCTTATTGATCAAGGCGATATCATCACAGAGCCTCTCAACCTGGTCCATCTGATGTGTTGAGAGAATGATGGTAGTACCGCGTTGCTGAAGTTCCTTGATCACCGTGATCAACAGGTCAGAATTCAACGGGTCGAGTCCGCTGAACGGCTCGTCCAGGATCACCAATTTCGGTTCATGCAGGATGGTGGAGATGAACTGCACCTTCTGCTGCATGCCTTTTGAGAGTTCCTGAACCTTTTTAGACTCCCATCCTGCAGCGTCCATGCGAGCCAGCCACCAAGAGCCACGTTTGAAAGCCTCACGTCCGTCAAACCCCTTGAGCTGGCCGAAATACGTGAGTTGCTCAGCAACGGTAAGCTTCTTGTACAGACCTCGCTCCTCAGGCAGGTAGCCAATCGAGTTCTGTTCGATGGCAGAAACAGTCCTGCCGTCGAGCAAGATCTCTCCTTCATCAGGCATGATGATGTTTGTGATCATGCGAATGAGCGTAGTCTTCCCTGCACCATTCGGACCAAGGAGGCCGTAGATGCGTCCGCCGTTCACATTGAGCGTGATATGATCATTGGCGATGTGGGCGCCGAAGCGCTTCGTGATGTTTGTTATTGAGAGCATGGCGCTAAGGTACGGTCCGTTGTGGAAAAGGGTTGCACGTGCTGGTATCCCCACATTCGTAACTTTGTGGCACTTTTTGAATGGACCTGCTGTTAGGGAGGCCATTCCGATCAACTTCGACGGGGAGAAACATGAGAGCGTTCGGCGATGTATGGCGTTCGAACATATTTCAGAAGTGGGTGATGGCCCTTACCGGCCTCCTTCTGGTCCTCTTTCTCATCGGCCACCTTTCAGGAAATCTCCTGATCTTCTTGGGGCCGGAGCACATGAACGAATATGGTCGCAGCCTCCGCACGATGGTCCACGGAGCAGCGATCTGGCTGGTTCGGGGCGGACTGTTGTTGGTGTTCGTGCTGCATGTTTGGTCTGCGATCAGGCTCACACAACGTAACCGAGCAGCACGACCGGAGAAATACGTCAAAGTGGACACACGCACATCTACGATGGCATCCCGTAGCATGGCGCTCTCTGGGCTTCTTCTCCTAGTGTATGCCTTGTATCACCTAGCGCACTTCACATGGGGCACGGCGCATTCGCAATTCTACGCTGGACAAACAGGGTGGGAGTACGCTCTTGCAGATGGAACCATCGTGCCAGATGTGTACCGTATGGTGTTGGCAAGTTTCCATGAGCCCCTTATAACAGCGATCTACATTCTGGCGATGGTTCTGTTGGGATTGCACCTTAACCATGCCGTTGCCAGTGCCTTCCAGACCCTCGGCGTAACGAATAAGCGTTTGGTCCCGGTCATTCGGCTTGTCGGCCCAATCCTCGGCATCGGCGTTGCCATTGGCTTCTGCAGCGTGCCGCTTTCGATCATTGCCGGCCTTGTGCATTAAAAGAACGAAGGAACCCCTAGCACTATGGAACTCAACAGCAATATCCCGGGCGGACCACTTCAGCAGAAGTGGGATCAGCATCGTGCGGACCTAAAACTTGTGAACCCGGCCAACAAACGGAAGTACAATGTCATCGTGGTCGGTACGGGGCTTGCGGGCGCATCCGCAGCAGCTACTCTTGCTGAGCTCGGATACAACGTTTCGGCGTTCACGTATCACGACTCAGCACGCAGAGCTCACTCGATCGCTGCACAGGGCGGTATCAACGCAGCGAAGAATTACCAGAATGATGGTGACTCTGTATGGCGTCTCTTCTATGACACGGTCAAGGGCGGAGACTTCCGTGCACGTGAAGCGAATGTTTATCGACTTGCCCAGGTCTCAACCAGCATCATCGATCAATGCGTGGCTCAAGGTGTACCATTCGCTCGTGAGTACGGCGGATATCTCAGCAACCGTTCATTCGGTGGCGCGCAGGTGTCTCGTACGTTCTATGCACGGGGACAAACGGGCCAGCAGCTTCTCATCGGTGCGTATCAGGCACTCATGCGTCAGGTTGGACTTGGCAAGGTAAAGCTCTACAACAAGCAAGAGATGATGGATCTCATCGTTGTTGATGGTCGGGCTCGCGGCATTGTGTCTCGCGATATGGTAACTGGGAAGATAGAGTCATATATGGCCGATGCAGTCATCCTTGCTACCGGTGGCTATGGCAATGTCTTCTACCTGAGTACAAATGCCAAGGCTTGTAACGTCACGGCTACCTATAGAGCGCATAAGCGTGGGGCATTGTTCGCAAACCCTTGTTATACGCAGATCCATCCAACCTGCATCCCGCAGAGCGGAGACTATCAATCAAAGCTTACGCTGATGTCTGAGTCGTTGCGCAACGATGGTCGCATCTGGGTGCCGAAGGCCAAGGGAGACACGCGTTCGCCGGATCAGATCCCAGAATCTGAACGTGACTACTATCTCGAGCGTAAATATCCGTCGTTCGGAAATCTTTCGCCGCGAGATATCGCATCCCGCGCTGCAAAAGAGGCATGTGATGATGGTCGTGGTGTGGGACCTGGCGGACTTGGTGTGTATCTCGACTTCGCAGACGCCATCAATCGACTCGGTAAGGATGTTATCGCCGACCGTTACGGCAACCTCTTCGAAATGTACGAGCGCATCACAGGCGAAGACCCGTACAAAGTGCCGATGCGTATCTATCCCGCAGTGCACTATACAATGGGCGGGCTCTGGGTTGATTATGATCTGATGTCGAACGTCCCCGGCTTGTTCGTTCTCGGTGAGGCCAACTTCTCCGATCACGGAGCCAATCGTCTCGGCGCATCTGCCCTGATGCAGGGTCTTGCTGACGGATACTTCGTGATCCCGTACACCATCGGCGGGTACTTTGCCAATGGTGGTTTCAAACCCGTCACGAATGACGCGCCGGAAGCCCGTGCGGCGGTTTCAGAAGCACAGACAAAGGTGAACACCTTGTTGTCGATCAACGGGAAACGTTCGCCAACATCATTCCATCGCGAACTCGGCACGCTGATGTGGGATAAGTGTGGTATGGCCCGTAATGAAAAGGGGCTTACCGAAGCATTGAAGCGTATCCCTGAGTTGCGTGATGAATTCTGGAAGAACGTTACTATTCCTGGTACCGGGGCCGAACTCAATCAGTCTCTGGAACTTGGACTCCGTGTGGCAGACTTCTTGGAGTTCGCAGAACTCATGTGTACGGACGCCTTGCATCGCAACGAGAGTTGCGGCGGACACTTCCGCGAAGAGTATCAGACAGAAGACGGCGAAGCAAAGCGGAACGACGAAGACTTCTGCTACGCCGCGGCATGGGAGTATACCGGTGTTGGCTCAAAGCCAACGCTCCACAAGGAGCCCCTTGTCTTTGAAAACGTGCACCTCGCAACACGGAGCTACAAGTAATGAACCTTCGCCTCCATATCTGGCGTCAGGCCGGCCCCGACGCCACCGGCATGCTCAAGACGTATGACGTTGCCAACGTGAGCGAGCACATGAGCTTCCTCGAGATGCTCGACGTCCTCAATGAAGACCTGATCGCAAAGGGAGAGATCCCGGTTGCCTTCGATCACGATTGTCGCGAAGGTATCTGCGGTACATGCGGTATGGTGATCAATGGTCGCCCTCATGGCCCGGTTGCAAAGACCACGGTCTGCCAACTGCACATGAGGACATTCAAGGATGGTGACGAGATCTACATCGAGCCATGGCGAGCACGGGCATTCCCTGTGATGCGCGACCTTGTTGTGGACCGCGGATCACTTGACAGGATCATCCAAAAGGGTGGTTTTGTGAGTGTGAATACCGGCAACGCTCAAGACGGCAATACGCTTCCGATCTCAAAGCTCGATGCAGATCGCGCCATGGACGCTGCGGCATGTATCGGGTGCGGCGCTTGCGTAGCAGCGTGCCCAAATGCTTCAGCGATGCTCTTCACGGCAGCTAAGGTTGGACACCTAGGCTCACTCCCGCAGGGACAGGCCGAACGTTCAACTCGGGCCATGCACATGGTACTCCAAATGGATGCTGAGGGTTTTGGAGCCTGTACGAATCATTTGGAATGTGAAGCTGCCTGCCCGAAGGGGATCAGTGCTGAATTCATCGCTCAGATGAATCGTGACTATGTTGGAAGTGCGATCGGTGGACGCGACTAAGACACGGCAGCTACGTATTCTCGCACGGCCTGTTCAAAACCAACAAAGAGGGCTCGGCTCACTAAGGCGTGCCCGATGGATACTTCTTCGATCTCAGGGATCAGGCGAAATGCCTCAAGATTCCTGAGATCGAGTCCGTGTCCGGCCGTGACCACGAGTTCTGCCTCTGCAGCATACATAGCGGCCGCACGGATGCGCTCAAACTGGATCTTTACTCCCGCCTTACTTCTGGCATTCGCATAGGTGCCCGTGTGGAGCTCAATGATATCCACCCCACACTGTACAGCCGCGTCTATCTGCATCGGTTCCGGCTCAATGAACAGGCTCACGAGAATACCCTTCTCGTGGAACATCTTGGTGACCTCTGAGAGATAGGCTTCATTGCCGTGTACTGCCAAGCCCCCTTCCGTGGTGAGTTCCTCGCGCTTTTCCGGAACCAGCGTAACGAGGTCCGGGACGATCTCCAGGGCGATCGCGATGATCTCGGGCGTAGTGGCCATTTCCAGATCCAGCTTCGTTGTCAGGACATCCCGCAGAACGCGGACATCTCGGTCATTGACATGCCGGCGGTCCTCTCGTAGGTGGCAAACGATCCCCGACGCACCGGCCATTTCGGCCAGAACGGCAGCATGAACAGGATCCGGTTCCATACCTCCCCGGGCTTCGCGCAGGGTGGCCACATGGTCGATGTTGACGGCGAGGTTCATATTCGCTCGGGAGAAGGTCGTGTTTTCAGAACAATCGCGATATTTTTACTGCATCCGGCGTCAAAATACCGTAACAATTTCAGATCCTGATTGTTGTTATGGGTTGGGGTCATTGAGAATGTTCACTTGGTTGGGAGCCAAATTTGAATTTTGTAACGTACTACACAGCCCGTTTGTGTTGTCTCGTGTCCCTCGTCATGGTGTTCGGTTGGGTTGGAATGTTTGGCCAATGGCCATCTGAGGTCCTTGTTGACTACCGAGACGGCAACCTCGGCACCTGGATAACCCGAACAAGGGTCGTTTTCGACCAGTTTGAGATCCAACGCGCGAAGGGAATTCGCAACGGACAGGTGGATCGCACGCCTGAATTTACCACTTGAACTACGGTGAGAATCGCCGTGGTCGAAGCGAGCTTTAATTTGTAACGAACTGTTCCGTGAAGGTATTTTTCTGTCTTCACGGTGAGATGTACTGTAATCTAGGAGCAGGTTTTGAACTTCACACATACGATCTCAAGGTGCTTTTCAGCGCTCAGTCTTGCTTTCATTCTGACGATGCCCGTCAGGTTGATGGCTACCACAAGCCCCATGACAGCAGTCGATGGTTTCATTGCCAATGTTGGGCAATGGCCGTCAGAAGTGCTGTACATGGCGCGGCAGAACGGTACCAACGTTTGGATAACTCGAACAGGTGTGGTTGAAGATCGTTTTGCGATCGCTGCATCATCGGGTGTCCGCTCTGGTATCGTTATTCGTGAGGCATTCCAGAACGTTAATCTGCGTTCAGTTGCCTCTTCAGGTCCAGAAGTATCTCGTGTTTCCTTCATCAAGGGCAACGATCCGAACAACTGGTACAGTGCCACGGTCCATTCCTATGTAGCCGTAATGGATCTTTATCCGGGAGTGTCGTTCATGTTCCGCCATGGCGAAGACGGACGTATTGTGCGGACCATGATCGCTCGAGAAGGGGCTGACCTATCGCAGGTGTCGAGAGAACTTCTCGGTTCGTCTAATCCGGTTGTAGCAGACATTACACCGATCACGTCAACCGTTTATGGTACGTATTTCGGTGGGCCAAGTACAGATGTTGTGTCGGGTATTGAATACCTAACCAACGGAGACGTAGTTGCCGCCGGAACAACTCCCGAGCTTGAGTTCCCAGGAGTTGTTGGTGGATACACCACAACCGTGAAGGGCCCAACGGATGGCTTCCTTGTTCGCTTTGACCCAAAACTCCGAAAGGTACGTGCATTCTCATTCATCGGAGGAACGGGTGATGATCGGGTCCGTGCCTTCACAAAGGATGCACAGAATAATGTGTATGTGACCGGTGAGACAAATTCAACCGATTTCCCAACAACGTCCGGTGTATCTGGAAAACTCTACAAGGCTGGACTAGATGCGTTTGTAGCAAAGCTCGACTCAACACTCTCGAAGCTCATCGTTGGTTTCTACCATGGTGGCAATAAGGAAGACATTGGACGTGCGATCGCGGTGGATCAGAATGGTCTGATCTTTGTAGCAGGGAATACAACCTCAACGACGAACTTCCCAGTGACGTTCCCAGTTACTATCCGCGTCACGATCCCCGGTCGCTTTGGTCAGCCACCTACATATCGGGATGAGCCGGGTGGTGGTGCGAACATGGGCCAGACGGATGGATTCGTTGCATCGTATTCAGCGAATGGTTCTATACAACAGTCGCGATTCTTCGGTCGTGAAGGTATTGATCTGATTTCGGCGATGGTCATTGACCAATCAAGCAGTGTCTATTTGACCGGCAGCACAACTTCTGCCAACTTCGAAACTGCACCTACCTCTGACCGATTTTCGTCTGGTCGCGTGCCGTACGATCGCACGTTCAACGGCGGCCTCACCGATGGGTTCATCGTAAAGCTCAACAATGAATTGGCACTTGCAAAGACGGACGATGGTACCTACTCCACGTTCTTTGGTGGTGCGGGCGAAGATGAAGGTCGCGGCATATTTGTTGATGACCTCGGTCGGGCATCAGTGGTTGGTGTTACGACATCCACCAATCTTGAGACGATCGGGTCCATGTTCTCACAGGCATTTGGCCAGCAGGACATGTTCATGGCTGTACTTGCAAATGACGGACGCGACCTTGTGAGTGCAACGTATTTCGGCGGTACAGGCAGGGATGAAGTGACCGGTGTGCGTCAGCACCTAGGAACGTCAACAGCCGTTGTGTATGGAACTACGATCTCCAATGACCTTCCGATCGAAGGCGTAGGGGCCATTGGCGCCCGATCCGGTGCTTCGGATGGCTTCATTGCCTTGATCAACACCTCAACCAACAAGTTCACAACACTTGTCGCCGGGAATGCCGATGATACTGTTCGCGCAGTTGCCGTTGACCCGATTGGGGACCTGTATTTCGCAGCTTCAACAACGTCCAATGACTTGCGCACATCGCCTGACTCAACGTTCCAAATGAGCGGCCCTGGCATCGAGATGTATATCGCAAAGTTTGCCTTCGGATTACTGGAAATGACGTCGCCAGGTAGTGGAGATACATGGTGCGCCGGATCGAATCGCACGATCTCTTGGTCATCACTTGGTTTCCCAGACACCGCAAAGTTCAATATCTATATCTCGCCTGAAGGGACGAACACCTGGACCGAGGTCAAGAACCAAGCATCAGGTCGTAACTATCAATGGAAGGTACCTGTCCTCCCTACCGGAAAGTACTTCCTTCGAATTCAATCCTCGCGTGGCCATATCAGCCAACTCACTGCGCCATTCACGATCTCAAACCCTCCCACGATCACTGCACAGCCAAGAAATGCAAGCGCTTGTCCTGGACAACCTGCAACTCTAAGCATCACTGCTACAGGCGCATTGCTCAAGTACCAATGGCGTAAGGGAATGACGGATATCCCGAATGCCACATCAAATGTTCTTGAGATCCCTGCAGTTGACGCTGCTTCGATCGGTCAGTATTCGTGCATCGTAACTGGCGCATGCTCTCCGAGCGCAACATCCCAAACAGTGACGCTTTCTACGGCGCAAGCCACGGCGATCACCACGCAGCCTTCAAGTGTTACAGTAGAACAATCGAGGCCGTTCACGCTCTCTGTAAAGGCAACTGGATCCGACCTCAGCTATCAATGGAGCAAGGATGGCACGCCGATCACGGGTGCTACGTCTGCTGATTATGTTGTAAGCGCATCTGCACTCACAGATGCAGGCTCGTACTCCTGTGAAGTAGGCGGTGGCTGTGGCAAAGCAACAACTTCCGTTGCAGTTGTCACTGTTACACCGGGCACATCTGTTGAAGATGACTTCGCAACGGGCAAGACGTGGCTTCGACTTCTTGGTCCAACTCCGGCCAGCGAGGCAGCGTTCATTCGCGTGCGTCAGGAAAATCAAACCGAGGCAACAGCTCGGATCGTTGACGAACAAGGTCGTACTGTTGCCACCCTCGACCTTGGTGTGTTGCCTTCTGATGAGTCCGACGTTCGGATCGCTGTCAGTTCGCTCTCCACCGGAGTCTATGTTGTAGAGATCAAAACCGGTGTTCAGGTCGGATACGTGAGATTAGTCATTCGTCGTTAAGTTGTGAATGTCACGTTTCGGCGTGGCTGGTGCACTAACGCATATGAAAACAGTCTTTACTCTCCGCCCCCTTTTTCTTGCTCTTCTTTTGATGACGATCGTCATCAACTCGGAGGCGGGAGAAGGGGGCGGACCTCTTGTATCCGGTGCCGTATTCGGCGGTTCAGCAAATGAACATGTCACAGGTTCGGCGCGAATGCCCAACGGTGATATAGTTGTATGCGGCTGGACAGACTCGTATGATCTTCAGGTAGATGTGCCAGGCTTTAAAACCGTTTCGTCTGGTGGTGAAGAGGCATTCGTAGCCGTGCTTTCCGCCGATCTACAGGTTATCAAGGCCTTTACCTTTTACGGAGATGAATACCAAGACAAGGCCACGTGTGTGGGTGTCGATCCCAATGGCCGGATCGTACTCGTTGGTGAGACAGAGTCTATCAAACTCCCAATGTCCACTGGGTCGATCAGCCAGATCTACTCGAACGGTGTAGACGGCTTCATTGCGGTCTTCAACTCTTCCCTCACTACGTTACTTCGAGCAACCTATATCAATGGGATCGGCGACGAACGTCCCACGGCCACAACAGTGGACGCTGCTGGTAGTATCTACATCTGCGGGACAACAACCTCGAATTCCGGGTTCCCTACCAATAACGGTTACGACCGTACCTACAATGGCGGAGTTGATGGGTTCTTGATGCGTGTTGATGCGTCACTGTCCATCATGCAGTTCTCCACATATTTCGGCAGCGAGAACGACGATGTCTTTACGGCTATTGACCTCACACCGGATGGGGCGATCGCAGTTACTGGTTCAACGAGTTCGTCCAATTACGAGACCTACCCAAAGGTAAATCCACAACAGTGGTGGGTTCAAAAAGACCGACCATACGATTGGTCGTACAACGGGGGACAAACCGATGCCGTGCTCACCATGTTTGCACAAGATGGTGCTCAGCTCGTTGTTTCAACATTCTTTGGAGGGAGCGGATCAGAGATCGGTCGCGCAGTATTCCATGACTCCCGCGGACGCATCATCATCGTTGGCGAGAGTAACTCACTTGATCTGCCTATTGTGAGCGGTCAGCAGTCTTCGCCGCGCGGCAATACCGATGTTATGGCTGCGTTGTTCGCCGACAGAGGGCGAAGCCTCAGTGGCTCTACGTTCTTTGGCGGAACAGGTACTGAGACGGTCTCCCGCGTTATCCCTGAGTCTGACGATGTATGGGTGGTTACAGGGATCACAACGTCGAGAGACCTCCCCATGATCGGCGCAGGTACTACTTCTGAACTGCGTGGTGGTACAGATGGGTTTATTGCCAAGATCGGGATTGCCGTAACAACCTTCTCAACCACGGTTGGTTGGGCTCAGGATGAATCGCTACGCTCATGTTTCCTCGATGATAAAGGCGATCTGATATTCTCGGGCTCAACTTCATCCCCAGTGATCACGTTGGACCGTGATGAACTGTCAACGTCCGGTGGCACAGACGCGATGATCGTAAAGTGGGCATTCGGATCCCTCTCCCTTACGGCACCTCGTGGCGGTGAGCGCCTCTGTGTTGGACAGTCCATGAATGTGAACTGGAATACGATCGAGATGGGACCGTTAGAGCCATTCGTCATTGAGCGGTCTGAAGATGGATCGACCTGGACAACGATCATCGATGGTGTAAAGGGGCGTTCCTATCAATGGCGCCCGATGGCAAGTGACACAAGTGTGCGCGGATCATTCTTCCGCATACGCACATTGCGTGGACATATCTCGGTCTCCTCAGATCGGATCATTATTGATCCGCAAGTTCGTGTAGAGCCCCTTCCTCAGACAGTGCCAGTCTGTTTGGGTTCGAAGTTCAGCTATAGGCTGAACGCTACGGGAAGAGACCTCCGATACACGTGGCGTCGCAATGGGGTAGCCATGATGCAGCAGGAGGCCACACTTGTGCTGGATCCCGTTACCGCGTCCACCGCCGGTAGATATGAATGCTATGTTGTTGGAGGATGCGGCCAGGCAGTTACGTCATCGATCATGAACATCACTGTTCATCCGGTTCCAATTTTCACAACGATGCCTGCATCTCTGAATGTCTCTGAAGGAGCCCCAGCTGAACTCTATGCTCAAGCTACTCCGGGGAGCGTCATTCAATGGTTCCGGGTTGGCAGTGATGTGGCCGCAGGTACCGGACCTATGCTCCGCTTTTCTTCAGTGACACAAGCCGATGCAGGTCGCTATTGGTGCATCGCCGTCACCGCATGCGACACAGCCGTTTCCGACACCATAGAGCTCACGATCAGCCCGCTGTCCGTCTTTGAAGAGAGAACAGGAGCCCCTTCCCTTACGATATCTCCAAACCCGGCCGCGGACAGGGTCCGAATCTCTTTGGAATCTGGGATGAATGAACTTGCTATCTCCACGCCATTGGGTGGATCCGTCCGTATAGTTAGCCCTGTGGAGGGACTCCGAAGGTCGGTTGAGATCGACACTTCTGATCTGCCTGCCGGCCTGTATCTGGTGATCGCTCGCGGAGATTCCGGCAAACTAGGGTCGGGCAGACTTCTGATCGTCCGATAATGTAATCAGGACTAAAAGAGTCGTATATTTGTGCCATGGCACAAGAATCAGCGATCCTTGACGAAGTGGTCCAGAGCGACTACAAGTATGGCTTCACCACAGACATTGAGCAGGACCTTCTTCCAAAGGGGCTCTCAGCTGATGTGGTCAAGTTCATTTCCGAGAAAAAGGAAGAACCAGAATGGATGCTCGCTTGGCGGTTAAAAGCCTATGAACAGTGGCTTTCTATGAAGGAGCCAACGTGGCCAAACGTACACTATCCAAAGATCGATTTTCAAGAGATCATCTATTGGGCTTCACCGAAGAAGAAAGAAGGGCCGGCATCACTCGATGAAGTTGATCCGGAGCTGCTCGCCACGTTCGCTAAACTTGGAATCCCTATCGAAGAGCAGAAGTTTCTCACAGGTGTGGCAGTAGATGTGGTCTTGGATAGTGTAAGCGTAAAGACTACGTTTCAAGACAAGTTGGCAGAGCTTGGGATCATTTTTTGTCCAATGAGCGAAGCCATCCGCGAACACCCTGAGCTTGTGAAGAAGTACATTGGCTCCGTAGTTCCAACGAACGACAACTTTTATGCGGCTCTCAATTCCGCAGTGTTCAGCGACGGGTCATTCGTCTATATCCCGAAAGGCGTCCGTTGCCCGATCGAACTCAGCACGTACTTCCGGATCAACGCACGCAACACTGGGCAGTTTGAGCGAACACTCATCATTGCCGACGAAGGTAGTTATGTGAGCTATCTCGAAGGATGCACTGCGCCGCAACGCGATGAGAACCAACTTCACGCAGCAGTTGTTGAGCTTGTGGCCCACACGGATGCAGAGATCAAATACTCCACAGTACAGAACTGGTTCCCGGGGGATAAGGATGGCAAGGGCGGTATCTACAACTTCGTAACCAAGCGTGGAATCTGCGACGGTGCACGAAGCAAGATCTCATGGACACAGGTAGAGACAGGGTCTGCGATCACATGGAAATACCCAAGTGTAGTTCTCAAAGGGGACCACTCGATCGGTGAGTTTTATTCCGTTGCAGTTACGAACCATATGCAACAGGCCGACACCGGCACCAAAATGATGCACATCGGCAAGCATACGCGCAGCCGTATCGTGTCAAAGGGGATCTCCGCCGGTTTCTCGCAGAATAGCTATCGCGGACTCGTAAAAGTCAATAAAGTCGCGACCGGGGCGCGGAACTATTCACAGTGTGATTCGCTTCTCATCGGAGATCAATGTGGTGCGCATACGTTCCCGTATCTCGAAGTTGCGAACAAGACCGCCACAGTTGAGCATGAAGCTACAACGTCGAAGATCGGAGAAGACATCCTCTTCTACTGTAATCAACGTGGAATTGACACCGAGGCTGCCGTTGCCCTCATCGTGAACGGCTATGCACGCGAAGTGCTCAATCAGCTTCCAATGGAATTCGCCGTGGAAGCTCAAAAACTCTTAGCAATCTCTCTTGAAGGAAGTGTAGGATGACCCCAATTCTCCAGATTAAGGATCTTACTGCAGGGATCGAAGAACGCGAGATACTCAAAGGCATCACGCTTACGGTCAATCCGGGTGAAGTCCATGCGATCATGGGGCCGAATGGCTCCGGGAAGTCCACTCTTGCATCGGTACTTGCCGGACGTGAAGATTATACCGTAACAGGCGGCACTGTGTCCTTCATGGGCAAGGACCTCCTCGAAATGGCTCCCGAACAACGAGCA
Source organism: Ignavibacteria bacterium (assembly GCA_016707005.1). Lineage (NCBI taxonomy): Bacteria > Pseudomonadati > Ignavibacteriota > Ignavibacteria > Ignavibacteria bacterium. The sequence goes on along the minus strand of JADJIQ010000002.1, from coordinate 659,348 downwards.
CGCGAAGGCATGTTCCTCGCATTTCAATATCCGGTGGAGATCCCTGGTGTTTCCACTGCCAACTTCCTCAAGACATCGGTAAATGAGTTGCGGAAGCATCGTGGACAGGAGCCCCTTGCACCTGCTGCGTTCCTTGCTCTAATGCGCGAACGCATGAAACTGGTTGAAATGGATCAGTCGTTCCTCAGTCGTTCACTCAATGACGGGTTCTCCGGTGGCGAGAAGAAGCGGAACGAGATCTTCCAAATGGCGATGCTCGAACCGGTGCTTTCCATCTTGGATGAAACGGATTCAGGTCTGGATATCGATGCGCTACGCATTGTTGCCGGCGGAGTGAATGCACTTCGCAGCCCATCTACCGCAACCATCGTTATCACACACTACCAACGTCTGCTTGATTACATCGTGCCAGATGTTGTGCATGTATTGTGGAATGGACGCATCGTTCGATCTGGTGGGAAGGAGCTTGCTTTGGAACTGGAAGCACGCGGTTACGACTGGATCAAGACCGAATCGGCGGTGGAGGCCTGATGTCGCTCGACACCTTCAATACTACGGTCCAGAACGCATTCGATGCGGTGTCCGCTCGTGTGAATGGACATGCCGCCGGCCCCTTGCATACACAGAGAAAGGCCGGACTCTCTGCATTCACGTTGCAAGGCGCTCCTACTACGCGACACGAAGAATGGAAATACACGAACGTCTTGCCCTTCATCGGTCTGGCGTTCTCGTCGGATGTGGATAAAAACGAAGACTCGTTGCTCACGATCAATGATGTAACGTCTTCGATGTTCGGTCTCCACGAAGCTCTCGAAGGGGGCTGGATGGTGACCATCGTCAATGGGCGATTCGAACCCGATCTGTCTACCGTCCCAATGCACGTTCCTGGCCTGAGGATCGAAGCACTCACAGACGAACTCGTTGCATCGGACTCATCTGTGAGTGCAGCACTTGGTTCTCTGGCACCAGTTGATGGCCATCCATTTGTTGCCGTAAACACTGCCCTCACGCACCAAGGTGTGGTGATCAGACTTGATGCCGATATATCGATCATGCGGACGATCCACGTTGCCATCGTCAACGATGTTCGATCACACGACGTCCTATCAACGCCGCGCATCCTTGTTCTAGCACGGGCCCGCTCATCAGCTGAGATCGTTGAGTCTCATCACACGATCGGAGACCATACTGCACTCGACCTAAGCGTAGCCGAGTGTGTCCTTGGTCCCGAGAGCGTGATTCGGTATACCAAGATCGTTGATGACACCCCATCGTCGAATCTTAAGAATATCTCCTCCATCGCTGCCAGCGTTGAGCACGGCTCGCGCTTCACGGCATTTTCTATTTCACTCGGTGCGTCATTTGTACGAAATGACCTACTTGTCCAACTGTTAGAACCTGCAAGCGAAGCCTATCTCTATGGTGCGTCGGTTCTCAATGGAAAAGAGTATGCGGACAACCACACGGTAGTAGACCATACTGTTCATCATTGTCACAGTGAAGAACTGTATAAGGGGCTCTATGACGGGTCCTCAACCGGTGTGTTCAATGGAAAGATCTACGTCCGCCCGCAGGCACAAAAAACAACAGCCTATCAATCGAACCATACCATACTGCTAAGTGATAAGGCACAGGTGAATGCCAAGCCACAGTTGGAGATCTGGGCTGACGATGTGAAGTGTTCTCATGGTGCTACCTCCGGACAGCTCAACGAGGAAGCGATCTTCTATCTCCGTTCTCGCGGTATCGATGCAGATAAGGCACGAGCACTGATGACCTATGCCTTTGTTGCTGAGGTGATGGAACACATGGAGCACGAATCACTTCGTATCCACTGTGAACAACGCATCGCCGCAAAACTCGGAGCCGAACCGTTCTCCTTATGAGTGGACTCACCACCATCTCAACCAATGTCTTTGATGCTCAGGCAGTGCGAGCGGAGTTTCCGATCCTCTCTCGTACGGTGCATGGCAATGTTCCGCTTGTCTACCTTGATAGTGCAGCAACGGCCCAGAAGCCCCAATGTGTTATCGATGCGATCTCTCGATTCTACGAACGCTCAAATGCGAATGTTCACCGCGGGGGTCACGCCCTTGGTGCTGAAGCAACGTCTCTATATGAAGATGCACGTTCCACGGTAGCAGAATTTTTGGGTGCAGCTTCGAACGAGATCGTTTTCACGCGAGGAACCACGGAGGGCATCAATCTTGTTGCCGCTTCGTGGTCGCAGATGATGGGTGAGCGCCTCAAGGGTCGCAGCATTGTGATATCCGGCATGGAACACCATGCCAACATCGTACCGTGGCAAATGGTGTGTCAGCGTCTAGGCGCAGAACTCCGCGTGATCAATGTTCGTGATGATGGTACGCTGGATCTCGATCACGCTCAGTCCATTATCGATGAAACAACGGCCTTTGTCTCCGTTGTTCATGTATCCAATACTCTCGGCGTGATCAATGACGTGCACGCGATCTGTTCAATGGCTCGCGCGGTAGGGGCTCACTCACTGGTTGACGGGGCGCAGGCGGTGGTACACCACGCCATCGACGTGTACCGGATCGGTTGTGATTTCTACGTGTTCTCGGGACACAAACTCTATGGTCCAACGGGTATCGGAGTAGTGTTCGGAAGAGCAGAGATTCTCGCTCAGATGCCGCCGTACCAAGGTGGCGGTTCGATGATCGACGAGGTAACGTTTGAGCGCTCCACCTACCTTGATGCACCGATGCGTTTCGAGGCCGGAACGCCGAATATGGATGGCGCTATTGGGCTTGCTGAAGCGATCCGATGGTTTACGTGCCTTGATCGGGTAGAGGTAGAGGCGCACGAGGCCGCACGCTCGACGCAATTGCATGATGTACTTGCTTCCATTGACGGACTCCGCATCCTTGGTCCGAGTCAGGCACACGTTGGTATCCGGTCATTCGTCATTGACGGCGTCCATGCGAATGACATCGGTGTCCTGCTTGATGAGCAAGGTTTTGCCATCCGAGTAGGTCATCATTGCACGATGCCGCTAATGAAACGCTTCGGCATTACGTCTTCGGCTCGGGCATCCATCGCTGTCTATACAACAGCTGAGGATATCGATAGATTTGCTACGGCATTACTGCGCTCCATACGGTTGCTTCGTTGACCACACACATGACGATTGAACAGACCATAGCCCACCTTCAGAGTGAATTCGCAGACTTCCCGGACTGGGAAGAGCGGTATTCGCACATCATTTCGATGGGGAAGGGGCTAGCCCCTTATCGTGAGGAATTCCGGACCGAGGAGTTCAAGGTAAAGGGCTGTCAGTCCCAGGTATGGCTTCATCCGAGTATCACCGAGAACGCCATCCATTTTGAGGCCGACAGTGATGCCCTTATTGTAAAGGGGCTTGTGGCGCTGTTGATGCGGATCTTCGATGATCGTACACCCAAGGAGATCTTGGATGCACCACAGGATCTGGTACATCGGTTGGGGCTTGATCAGCACCTGTCGAATAACAGAACCAATGGATTGGCCAGTATGCTAAAACAGATCAAACTCTACGCCCTTGTCTACTCCATGACGAGGACAACATGAATTCCGAGATCAGTTTACGCGACCGCGTGATCGAGGCGATCCATACGATATACGACCCCGAAATCCCGATCGATATCTACGAGCTCGGATTGATTTACGAAGTTCGTACGGCGGAGAACGGCAATGTCCTTGTCGTGATGACGCTCACAACCCCGAATTGCCCGTCCGCGCAGTCCCTGCCGGCCGAAGTAAAACGTACTGTGATGGAATGTGAAGGTGTGACCGACGTGGATGTTCAGATCACGTTCGATCCGCCATGGGACAAGTCGATGATGTCGGAGGCTGCTTTGTTTTCCATCGGAATGTTCTAAACCATGGCCGTTCAATTCTATCCGCTAACGATCTCCGAGGTCTGGCACGACACGCCAGACACTGTGGCCATCTCGCTTGAGGTTCCGGAAGAACTCAAGCCGGTGTTTCTGTACAAAGCCGGACAGTACATCACCATCAAGACGGAGATCGATGGCGTGAGTCATCGTCGCAACTATTCGTTGTGTTCGAGTCCGGTTCTTGATGAGCCCCTTACCATTGCTGTGAAGCGAGTGAGCTCGGGCACGGTATCCACATGGCTCAAGGATCATGTGAAGCCGGGTCTCACGCTTGAAGTGTATCCTCCGATGGGGAACTTCACAAAGGAACTCCATCACGATCATATACGTCATTATCTTCTCTTTGCAGGGGGCAGCGGAATTACTCCCGTGTTGTCGATCATGAAGAGCATCCTTCGGATCGAACCCAAGAGTGCGGTAACTCTCTTCTATTCGAACAAGGACGAAGCCTCGATCATTTTCGACCGCGAGATCGCAGCACTTGCTCAGGCGCATGCAGACCGATGCCGTGTTGTGCATATTCTTGAAGTGGCAACTACATCCGGCCGCGCACACATTGTTGGGCGACTGGATACGTCAATGTTCAACCGACTCATCGCAGAGTACGTGCCGTCATTGGATAGTGTTGACGCCTTCGTTTGCGGTCCGCAGGGAATGATGGATGGCGTGATCGCCGATCTCCATGCTAAGGGCCTGGATGACAAACACATACACCGTGAATATTTCACTCTGTCGAAGGACACAATGGAAACGAATACTCAAGCGTCGGCCGGTGCGGAGGCAGCAAGCGATAAGCTTGTAACCCGCAAGGTGCGCATACGCTTGTATGGGAAGGAACATGAGTTTGAGGTTGAGCCGGACGAGACAATTCTCTCTGCAGCGCAACGTGCCGATCTCGACCCTCCGTATGCATGTCAGATCGGTGCGTGTTGTACGTGCCGAGCAAAGTTGCTCAGTGGCACAGCCATCATGGATGAGCGTGAAGCACTTTCTGATGATGAGATCTCCGACGGATATGTTCTCACCTGTCAGACGCATCCAACGTCTGACGGCGTCTTTGCGGACTACGACCAATAATGCTCAAGCTCTCCAAACGCGTCGAATACGCCCTGCTTGCGATGCAAGACATGGCGCTGCGTCCAACCGATATCGTATCGGCAAAGGACATCGCAGAGAAGTATTCGATCTCCCAGGCTCTCGTTGCCAAGGTGCTGCAGCAGCTTGTCCGCGATGGCGTGGTGCGTTCTTATGCCGGCGTCAATGGCGGATATGCTCTTGCTGTTGAACCATCGGAGATCAGCATCGAGCGAGTCATCAGAGCCATCGAAGGTCAGTCCAATGGACTCGTGGATTGTCAGGACTCCGCAGATCACGACTGTTCAGCTCACGGATCCTGCACGATCCGCGAGCCCCTTACCGTTCTTCACGAGCGGATCAAAGCAACGTTTCGGTCCATGACCGTTGCGGAGCTTGCATCACCACAACAACTCGTTCAATTGGAGGTATCATGAGTGTAGCCATCATGGGAGCAGATGTACTCTCTGTTCCAACCGGTGTTCTCGGTACAGATGAGTCCGATAACATCATCATCACGAACAAGGCCATCGCCGAAGTGAAGAAGATCAAGGCATCGAACAACATTGCCGATGACTTCGGTCTGCGTCTTGGAGTTAAAGGAGGGGGCTGCTCCGGCATGTCCTATACTCTCGGCTTTGATGCAGTATCACGCGAGAATGATCTTGTGCTAGATGCAGAAGGCGTACGCGTCTTTATCGATTCCAAGAGCATGTTCTATCTCATGGGAATGACGCTGGACTTCAGCGATGGTCTCATGGGCAAAGGATTCACGTTCAATAACCCCAACGCAACAAAAACATGCGGTTGCGGGTCTTCATTTGCAGCGTAACCCCGTCACGTCGGGCTAAAGCCCGACGCTATGTATCTCCGTAACTCCGTAACTCCGTAACTCCGTAACTAGGACCCCCCCATGGCATACGAATGGAAATTCAATCCGCGTCCATACTCGGATGAAGAAGCAAAAGAATTGCTCAAGGATGTTGTTTCTCCTGAAACATCAGACTGGCATTACAACACACACCACAAAGGGTATGTGACGTTCCTCAACAAGATCGAGGCCGGTCTGGAGAATGCCGATAAGGCAGGAGCGAACGGTAATTGGAGCGACTTCGGCGAACTTAAGCGACGTCAGACCTGGAACCACGGCGGCACTATTCTTCACGACGTGTACTGGGAAGTACTCGGCGGAGACGGCGATCCTTCGAAAGGTCCGGAAGTTGTTGCGGCGATCGAACGCGAGTACGGTTCATTCGATGCATGGAAGGCAGACTTCAAGGCCACTGCCACAGCCGCAAAGCTTTCGGGATGGGGCGTACTTTGTATCGATCAGCTGTATTCGGGAAGACTCCTCAACGTTCTTGTGGACGAGCATCATTATGGTGCTATCTGGGGTGGCATTCCACTGATCTCGTGTGATGTGTTTGAACACGCCTACTACCACAAGGATGGACCCGGTCGCGTAAAGTATATCGATGCATTCCTCAACAATCTGCACTGGGGTCGCATCAACAAACGCTTCAAGAAGTTCTCTGCGTGACACTCGGTCTCTTCCCATTGAATCTCGTATTGTTCCCGCACGTGCGGGTACCGCTTCACATCTTTGAGCCTCGCTATAAGGAACTCATGAACGAGTGCCTTGAGCGAGGCTCGGAGTTTGGTATCAACCTCGTTGAAGAAGGCCATATGCATCCAATTGGATGTGCCGCACGTGTCGTTGAGGTTACGCAGAGTTATCCCGATGGCAGAATGGATGTTATCGTGGAAGGAACACGCAGGTTCAGACTGCTCGAACTCAAGAACAATGATCGCCCCTTTGCAACTGGTGAGATAGAAGGTCTTGATGACGATGACGTAACGGTGGACCAACTTCTTCTCAATGAATGTCTGGAGAAGTACAATCTCATTGTCACGCTCGTCTATGGCGCTACCGCTCCGTTACTGACCCATACTGATCTCGGCGTCTGCCCTTCATTCGATATGGCGCCGAAGTCTGGACTCTCTACCGAACAGAAACAGAGTCTCATCGAGCTTTCGTCAGAGAATCAACGGTTGGAAGAACTCCACGAACACTTCACAGAATTGCTTCCGATGATCCGAAGAGCAGAGGCGATCCAACGAGTTGTACAGAGCGATGGGTATCTTCGCGCCATCACGTGAAAAGTCAACTCGATCAACGGACCACGTACAAGATCATCGACAGGATCTTGTCCCTCAATTACGAGAGTCAACTTGAACTGCTCTCGGCCCTTGTGCGAGACATCGTTGATAACGATCGATTCGTAATGACTGGCGGCCGCGTATGGGAGTTCGACGAGAAAGAATCCGTTTATGTACTCCGATACCAATATGGCGAAACGGAATTGCTTACGGTTGGAACTCGTCGAACGCTTGATCCGGATTCTCCATTCACCCAGCTCACCAAGCATCAAACCATTGTAACCGTTGATGAGGGGGCTTCGGACGACCCCACGCGCCGCGAATACACCCTTACGGGTGTGGGCGACGTGTTACGTCGGTCCGATGGATCCACCTTCAAGTACGCATTGGCCTTTACGGCACATGCCATCGCCGAGGAATTCCGGGATACGCTGGTTGTTGTGGGAGCTGCGGCAACCACCGCCCTTCGCAACATGCAGGCTGCCGTGCGAGAAAGCCGCATGCGCAAGGATCTCGATCAGGCATGGCAAATCCAACGAGGATTGGTTCCAGACCATGCCAGGAGGTTCTTAGAGTTCGATCTTTACGGTGTTTCACTCCCCGAGAGTATCGTGGGGGGCGACTACTTTGACTACCTCACAACGAATGAACAGGATCGTCTTGGCGTTGTGATCAGTGACGCTGCCAGCAAGGGACTTCCGGCGGCCGTTCAGGCCCTGTTTGTCAGCGGTGCGATGCGCATGGGTGTGAGCTTTGAAACCAAGATGTCATCGCTTATTTCTCGATTGAATACCCTGATCTACGATACGTTCCCACATGAGAGGTTCGTATCACTCTGTTACTGCGAGCTTACGCACTCATCAAATGGCCTGGTTCTGTATGCCAACGCCGGTCATTGTCCGCCGATGCATTTTCGAGCTGCGACCGCAGCGGTGGAATTCCTGCAACCAACAGGTGGTATCCTGGGCATTGTTGCCGACCAGCAGTTCCGTGTTGAGAACATCAATATGGCACACGGTGACGTACTGGTAATGTTCACAGACGGAATCACCGAGGCACAGGACCGTTCTGGTACGCTGTATGGAGACGATCGTTTGATCGACGTTATCCGACTCAACGCAACGTCCAGCTCAGAGATGATCGCCCAAGCGATCCTAGATGACGTCCAGACGTATTCGGCAGGCGCTCGATATGCCGACGATAAGACGCTGATCGTGATCAAGCGCGATTGATCCTCTGCATTGCCTGTTCGGGGCCGCTCCTTGCGATCTCCTCAATGGCCTGAACGCCACGATCGATCATTTTCTTGACGAATTCTTGTTCCTCGGCCGAAAAAGGGGCGAGGACATATTCAACAAGTTCCCCTGGTCCAAATGCCCGATCAATGCCACATCGTAGTCGCCAGAAGTCGGAAGTGCCAAGTTTTTCAATGAGGGAAGAAATGCCGTTGTGCCCTCCAGAACTGCCCCCGCATCGAAGATGAACCCGTCCAACAGGGAAGTTGTATTCGTCCGTAATCGCAACTACACGGGATGATTGAAGTCCGTTGGAAACAGCAAGCGGAGCTACAGCCTCGCCGGATAGATTCATATACGTAAGTGGCTTTACTATAACGAGTTCCGTTGCCATTATCCTAACGCTGGAGGTCGCGTATTTTCCTTCCCGAACTGTCCATTTTGCTCGGTGCTTTTCAGTGAAAGCGTCCACCACCATAAAACCGATGTTGTGACGCGTTAGAGAATATTGGGTTCCTGGATTTCCTAGTCCAACGATCAAGAATGAGGTCATAGTCTGAGGTCGATGTGGATAACGTCTTGACAAGTGATTCGTCTTGCGTACTTTTACGTACGAGTCAAAACGGCATAGTTCTTGTAAAGATCTACGTAGGTTTTTTGGACCTTGAGAACACGAAATTTGGCGCAAGGTATTTGCAAACCAAGGGGTAACGAGAAACTACGTACTACTCTGCAAACGCTTATTCACGAAATTGCGTTCGCAGCGTTGCTACGGGGTTTTACTCCGGATTGTGTGGAAAAAGGGGAATCTTTGGCAAGGTTTGTTCATCATAGCTGGTGCCTATGACCATCGCTACTCTGCTCCGATTGAGTGTAGTGATGATCATTACATGCGCCTTCCAACTGGGAGGCGTCCTTGAGGCGCGTGCTCAAGCTACGGACAATGTAGGGATCGGCACGGCCACCCCTGACAACTCTGCGCTCCTCGAATTGAACAGTACCAGCAAGGGTCTCCTCGTTCCACGCCTGACCCAGCAAGAACGAGATGCTGTGGTTCAACCGTCGACGGGACTACTCATCTTTAATACCACGACGGGTTCCTTCCAATACAACTTTGGAACGAAGGCTGCTCCAAATTGGGTAACGGTTCTGTGGTTCCAAGGGAGCGATAATGGTTCGGCAAACCAGCTATTCTGGTCACTTGCCGGTAACGACTCAGTTAAGACAAACCACTTCCTGGGAACGATCAACGACGCATCGCTTGTCTTGAAGTCGAACAACATTACGCGTATGGTGTTCACGCCAACGGGCGACATCAACCTGACCGGTGCTACCAGCGTTATCGGTTCGCTAAATCTTGACAGTACGGATACACCACTTTTCCTTGACGGCTCTGCCGGGGCACGTGGTGGCGTATTTATCTCTTCGGGCCCTACACTCACTCCTCGCTGGACGTCGGATCTCGTGGTCTCGGACACAGCGATCATTCTCGATACAAAAACGTACATCGATAAGCCGCTGACGGTTCGCGATTCTTCTCGATTCCTCATCCTTCCGAAGCTTCCTCTTCAGTATGGTCACCTTTTCGTTGGAGATGCCAACGATCTTGCGGTCCCGTTCCCACCGGGTGTTAATGGTTCACTAATGCAGATCGTTGCCGGTCAACCGCAGTGGGTGGATCCGGACAAGACAGAATATTGGACGCTGAATGGCAACTCAGGTGTTTCAGCAGCAGCGTTTGTTGGTACGCGCGATGCCAATGACCTTCGATTCGGTACGGATAATACATTCCGCATGATGATCAGTAGCGGAACCGGTGAGGTTACGATCAACTCCTTAACAGGCTCTGGGACAACTGTACCACCGAACGCCGGCGAAGGTCTCGTGATGGTGGATGCCGCGGGGAAGCTTTTTAAACGCGAGAATCAGTCGCTTCTTCAGCTCCCACAGTACCACATGTATTTGGGCGATGCAAACAACGTTGCACAGCCATTCGCGCCTGGTGCTGATTCATCGTTTCTTGTGACCATGGCTGGGATTCCATCGTGGGTAGACGGTGCGCGGATCCTTCGTGAACGACCATGGATCATCGGCGGTAACATCGATGTTGGCGCCTTCCCGATCCTTGGCAATATGTCGCTAACTGGAGTGCGTGACCTTGACATCTATGCCGGTGGTCAGTCCATGTTGTTCCTCAATGGAACCACACCTCAGATCGACGCAAAGGTTCCGTTCAATCTTGCCGGAGCTACAACGCCCCTTCTCCTTAACGGAAATTCGGGCACAGATGGTATGGTCCTCATTTCGCGTGGTGTTGGAGCAACTCCGGAGTACGTAGACAGTCTAACCCTACGATCACTCATTGTGAGCAATACACTCACCGTGAGTGGGCGCAGTGAATTCGTCGATACGGCTACGTTCCGCGTTTTCCCCAAGCTCGCCCTGCAGTTTGGTCATCTCATCGTTGGTGACGCGAACAACTGGTCTGTACCGGTTGCTCCAGGCCTCAATGGATCTCTTCTTCAGATCGTAGCCGGTACGCCGCAGTGGGTAGATCCGGATAAGACAGAATATTGGACACTCACAGGTAACTCTGCAGTCCCAGCGGCTGCCTTTGTAGGTACCCGTGATCTGAACGACCTTCGGTTTGGTACCAATAACACGTTCCGCATGTCCATCGCAGGTGGAACTGGCGAGGTTACAATGAATAACCTTGCCGGTGCTGGTATTACCTCGCCCATTACGCCTGGTGAAGGATTTGTTATTGCCGATAATGGCGGCCGTTTGATCAAACGCGACATCGGCTCACTCTTGAGTTTGCCGGAAGACAATCTCTTCATTGGAGATTCAAACAATGTTGCCTCGCCATTTCCTCCGGGCGCTGACTCTACTTTCCTAGGGATTTTCAACGGCAAGCCTACGTGGTATAACCTTGGATCGGTTCTGAATATCAAGGCTTGGCTGGTAGGTGGTAATACCACTCCTCCAAGTGAGATAATGGGTAATCTCACGGCGGGTCTGGACATTGTTGCCGGTGGGACCACGAGATTGTATCTGCAGGGAGCTTCAGAGGTTGTGGACGTTCGATCGTCCCTGAATCTTGATGGGACGAATCGTGAACTGCGTTTGAATGGCAACCCTGGAACAGATGGATTTGTATTGGTATCCTTCGGGCCGGGTAGGACGCCATACTATACGGATTCGCTTGTGCTTCGAAAGCTACGGGTAACGGATTCGTTGATCATCGATAGTGATTTTGATATCCCTCTCACGTTTGCGCATATGTTCGTGGGTGACGCTTCGAACAAGGCATCCGAACTTGCCCCCGGAATCAATGGTTCACTTCTGCAGATCGTTGCTGGTCAACCTCAATGGGTAGATCCCGATAAGACGGAGTATTGGGCGCTCAGCGGAAACAGCGCAACGTCACCGGCGTCGTTTCTTGGCACACGCGATTTGAACGACCTTCGGTTCGGTACGAACAATACCTTCCGCATGACGATCTCTGGCGGCACGGGTGAAGTAACCGTGAACAACCTTGCTGGTGCTGGAACCACAACGCCCCTTACTCCCGGTGAAGGATTTGTGATCGCAGATAATGGGGGGAGACTCATCAAACGTGATATTGGCTCACTGTTGCGTCTTCCAGAGAACAATCTTTTTGTTGGTGATTCAAACGACATTGCAGCACCTTTTGCACCAGGCGCAGACTCTACCTTCTTGGGCATCTTTAATGGTACGCCAACATGGTATAGCCTTTCGAATGTCTTGAACACTCGGGCTTGGTTGATCGGCGGTAACACAGCTCCACCAAGCGAAGTACTCGGCAATCTTACATCGGGAGTTGATCTCGTTGCGGGCGGAACAACACGTTTGTATCTGCAGGGGGCTTCTGAGGTTGTGGACGTTCGGTCTTCTCTGAATCTTGATGGTGTGAACCGTGAACTGCGACTCAACGGCAATCCTGGCACTGATGGGTTTGTGTTGGTGTCCTTTGGTCCGGGCAAGACGCCATACTACACGGATTCTCTTGTTCTGCGCAAACTCCGCGTAACTGATTCCTTGATCATCGATGGAGATTTCGATATTCCGTTGACGTTTGCACATATGTTCGTTGGTGATGTGAACAATGTGGCCTCGGAACTCGCACCCGGCATTAATGGCTCATTGCTTCAGATCGTTGCAGGACAGCCACAGTGGGTGGATCCAGATAAAACAGAATATTGGGCGCTCTCCGGCAATAGTGCTACGCCGGCAAGTGCATTTGTGGGAACACGTGATGCGAATGATCTTCGACTAGGTACCAACAACAGTATTCGAATGACCGTTGCTGGCGGGTCCGGTGAAGTAACGATCACGAATCTTGCCGGGGCGGGGATCGTCACACCTCCTTCTCTTGGCGAAGGTTTTGTTATTGCAGACAATGCCGGTAAACTCATCAAGAGAGATCTCGGATCATTCCTTCAATTGCCTGAGAATTACATCTATGTTGGTGATACGAACGATGTAGCTCGACCATTTGCACCGGGCGCAGACTCAACGTTCCTTGGGATCTTCAACGGGGCTCCAACGTGGTACAGTCTTACCTCGCTGCTCAACGCCAATGCGTGGATGGTTGGCGGTAATCCAAATCCGCCGAGTCCGATCCTTGGCAATCTCTCAACATCTGGTGTAACGGATCTTGATATCCGCGCCGGTGGACAGACCCGACTCTTCCTACAAGGTGGAGCCGACGTTGTTGATGTGCGTTCGTCGTTGAACCTTGATGGCACTAATCGCGAAATGCGACTTAACGGGAATCCAGGTACTGATGGGTTTGTCTTTGTGTCATGGGGTCCAGGCAAGACGCCGTATTACACAGACTCTCTTGTCCTTCGCAAACTCCGAGTAACAGACTCACTCATTGTAGATGGCGACTTTGACATTCCGCTCACGTATGCTCACATGTTCGTGGGTGATGCAAGCAACATGGCTTCCGAGCTTGCACCGGGAATCAATGGTTCATTGTTGCAGATCGTTGCCGGTGTTCCACAATGGGTGGATCCAGACAAAACAGAGTATTGGGCCATCACAGGCAACACGGCAACTCCACCCACCTCTTTCCTAGGTACCAGAGATCTGAATGACCTTCGCCTTGGTACCAACAACACCTTCCGCATGTCGATCTCAGGTGCCACCGGTGAAATAACGGTGAACAATCTTGCTGGTGCAGGTATCAACACGCCCCTTACTCCGGGCGAGGGATTTGTTATTGCGGATAACGGTGGCAGGCTCATCAAGCGCGACATAGGTTCCTTGCTGGAATTGCCTGAGAACTATATCTATGTTGGCGACTCGAATAATGTGGCGCGACCATTCGCACCAGGTGCAGACTCTACCTTCCTCGGGATCTTTAACGGGGCTCCAACATGGTACAGTCTTTCGTCACTTCTGAATGCAAACGCTTGGATGGTTGGTGGAAATCCAAGCCCACCGAGTCCGATCATTGGCAATCTCTCTACGACCGGTGTTACGGATCTTGACGTGCGTGCCGGCGGACAGACACGGCTCTTGCTCCAAGGCGGTGCGGAAGTTGTTGACGTTCGTTCATCATTGAACCTCGACGGTACAAATCGCGAGATGCGCCTCAATGGTAATCCAGGAACAGATGGATTCGTATTTGTTTCATGGGGTCCGGGAAGGACTCCTTACTACACAGACTCGCTGGTCCTTCGGAAGCTCCGCGTTACGGACTCGCTCATTGTAGATGGCGACTTCGATATACCACTGACATTTGCTCACATGTTCGTTGGCGATGCAGGTAATATGGCCTCTGAACTTGCTCCTGGAGTTGACGGTTCTCTCCTCCAAGTGGTAGGGGGCGTCCCAACCTGGCTCGATGGCTCTCTCTCGGGATTCTGGTCGCTCAAAGGCAACACAAACATTGCAGCAACCGCATTCTTGGGAACCACGGATGCCAATGATCTTCGGATCAATACGAATAACACGCTCCGCCTTACGGTGTCTGCAACGGGACAGATAACAGTGAATGATCTGTCAGGTACTACGGTGCCCGGAGCGCTCACGCCAAACGAAGGATTCGTAAGCGCCGACGCTACGGGTCGCCTCGTTAAGCGCGACCTCTCATCGATCCTTGCTCTTCCACAACACCACCTCTATGTTGGAGATGCAACGAATACTGCGGCCCCATTCGCTCCAGGAGCAGACTCAACATTCCTCGGGATCTTCAACGGTGCCCCAACCTGGTACAGTCTCTCATCGCTGCTCAACGCTAATGCATGGATGGTTGGGGGTAATCCGACGCCGCCAAGTCCGATCCTTGGTAACCTGTCAACCACAGGGGTCACGGACCTTGATGTTCGTGCCGGCGGACAAACGCGACTCTTCCTTCAAGGTGGTGCCGAAGTTGTTGACGTACGCTCATCATTGAATCTCGACGGTACAAATCGTGAGATGCGTCTCAATGGGAATCCGGGCACCGATGGCTTCGTGTTTGTTTCCTGGGGTCCAGGAAAGACACCGTACTACACGGACTCACTTGTATTGCGTAAGCTCCGAGTGACAGACTCACTCATTGTAGATGGCGACTTTGACATACCGCTCACGTATGCTCACATGTTCGTGGGTGATGCTAGTAACAAGGCTTCCGAACTTGCACCGGGAGCCGACTCTACGTTGTTGATGATCGTGGGTGGAGTACCGGTATGGTCTGATCTCACCGGCATCCTTAGTGGCACTGCGTGGGTCCAAGGCGGTAACACCACCATCAACAACAACATCATCGGCAACATGCGGGCCACGGGCGACCGTGACCTCGACATCCGCGCCGGTGGCAACTCTATGATATTTCTCGATGCGGCAGCTAGCCGCATCAATGCTCGCGATGCGTTCAATCTCGACGGTACGGATGTACCGCTTCTGCTCAATGGTTCCGCCGGCACGGATGGTTTTGTCCTCGTGACAAGAGGTCCGGGCCTTACGCCATACTATACGGACTCTCTCGTGCTTCGTAAGCTTACGATCACGGATACGCTTGATCTTCCACTCAACTATGCGCACATCTATGTTGGTGATATCACCAACAAAGCCGCTCAGCTTCCGCCTGGTATAAACGGGTCGCTCTTGCAGATCGCTGCAGGCGAACCGAAATGGGTACAGCCACAGGATGCCGCCTTCTGGTCCCTTACGGGAAATGCAGGAGTTGGAGCAACAGCCTTTGTCGGTACCCTCGACGCAAACGACTTGAGACTCGCTACGAATGGCACGACACGTGTCACCGTAGCTCAAGGCACGGGGAATGTCACCATGACGTCTCTCGCCGGTGTACCGAGCTCAACACCGGTAGGGGGTAACGACGGCGTTGTGGTGGCCGACGCGTCCGGTACTCTCGAGAAGAAAGATCGTTCGATCATTCTCGGACTGCTGGGGATCTACGGAGGACGCTATACAAATGCAGGTGCTGCTCCCGAATTCAACGTGATCATCACGTTGCCTGTTGGTGCAACTCTTGACGTCCAAGCGTCGATCACTCTAACGCCCGAAGCCTCGACAAGTGTCTCTGCAACACCATTCATCGTGAGTGGATCACGCACAGCCAATACATTCTCGATCAATTTCCCCGGTGGTCTCAACCCTGGTGAGGCGATCAATTGGCTGGTGAAAAATCCATGATGAACGTAGAGAGCAGTTTTCCCACTGAATGTCAACTCGACATGTATCAAAAGAATCATCACATCCCGTTTACCCACTTTTTCTGGAGTGCTTCAATGAAGTTCTCTTCCATATTGAAGGGGCTCGTCCTTACAGCAGCCCTCTTCATGTTTGTATCGGAAGCTGCCGCACAGCTTCCTGTGCGCACACGCGAGTTACGCTTGCTAGGTGCGACATCTGGAATCATTACGCAAAACACAGTTGCCGCAACAGCTACATACACAGTGACATGGCCTGCAACGGCAAGCATTGTAGCAGCGAATCACAGGTCGTTCCTGTATGCCGCTGCGGGTAGTACTGCTTCGCAACAAGATCTCGCATGGTTTGATGTTGACGGTGATCTCGTTGACAACAACGGTAATGCCGCTGGAACTGCTGATGCAGGTCAGGTGACATACTGGGCTGATGACAACTCGATCACTGGTGAGGCTGGCTTCCTTTGGGATGCAACTACGAACACCCTTACAATGGGTCAAGCTGGTGCAACTGCAGAGATCATCTTCACAAATGGTGTCAACACTGGAACGCTCCAAACGGCAGCGCTAACCGGGAACCATACGTATAGCTTGCCAAACATCACTGGTGCTGGTCCGTTCACGTTGAATATCCCTGTGGCAGACAACCTTCCATCGGCAGCAGTGAACGATCAGATCCTCCTCTCAAACCTTGATGGAACGGCAACTTGGTCTACCAACCCGTTCGCAGGTGTTGAGCGTGGCATTGCAGACCCTGCAGACGGTGCATTCACACACACGCAAGCAACTGTTGGTGCTATTGATGCATTCGGCGCTGGTTACAATGACCTGATCATGGTTTCATCGATCGATGTCAATGCGACCCCAACAGGTAACATCCTGTCGGTCACAGCAGTAGCAGCGAACTCGTTTACCGTGAGCTCCTCCGGTCCGTTCGGCGCAACTGAGCGCATCGCATGGCTTTTCATTCCGATCCCGTGATCGGATCGTACATCTGACATCCGGGGGTGCGGCCCCCGGACGTCGGGGTGGTGCTGAGTGCACCACGCCGACGTCCAACGAAAAAACACAATGACGATCTCGACGAACCATAAAGCCCCTTACCAATACACAATGATCTTGTGTATCCTCCTGCTATGTGCAATTGCACTTGGTAGTGTGGATGCATTCGCTCAGTTGCCGGTAAGGACACGTTCGTTGCAGCTTATATCGAACAACAACACGAACCTCATTGAGCATCGTGCACCAAATGGTATTCTCTCGAACTTTACGTATACCTGGCCTTCAGCCTATCCAACCAATCCAACAGACAATTTCCTTACGAGTACCCCAGCTGGTGTTCTCTCGTGGGCTAACTATGATAATCTGTTCTGGCGTCTTGATGGGAATGCAACAGCAACAGCGGCAAGTTTCATTGGGCCAACAGCGGCGAACATCCCGCTCAATCTTTCAACCTCCAACGCAACACCGGGAAGCATAGATCTGTATATCGGCCCTGTGGCGGCAGCCAACAGACGGATCACGCTCAACAATTCATCCTTCGATGTTGGTACGGCCGGAAACAACGTAAGCCTTAATCTTACAGGTGCACTCAATGCTGAAGGAGTTGCACTTATTAACACCGTTGGTACGGCTAACACGACGATCGGCAACGCGGGGGCAGGTGCGTCAACAGTGACGTTGAATGCAGGTGCAACAGGCGACATTGTTCTTGGCGGTGTGGACGTGGATGCCGCTCCAACAGAGTTCTTGACCATCACCGCGGGTAGTCAAGTGCGACGTTCAACGTTATCTGGTTCAGCTCTTGAAGGGATCGTGTATTCCGCAGGAGCATATCGACTTGGAGGCACAGGAAACGCAGCGAATCCATTCCTTGTGAATCGCTACATCAATATGGATGCTTCGAATCTCTCATTCACATCGAATGGGGGAGCAAGCACTACGATGCTTCTAACGGGCGGTGCCAATAGTGGTGTTGCCATGACTACTGCCGGTACCGGCTCTATCACACTGACAGGTCCAACGAGTGTTACAGGCAATACCACGATCAACACTACGGGCGCAGCCACAACCACAATAGGCAATGTTGTCACTGGTGGTGCCGTAGATCTTCGTTCGAGTGGTGTTAATCCGATCACGATAGATGTTGGTGTCAATACAAACAACTTGGTCTTCAACAACATTGCAAGTGATGGTGCTCCTGCTGAATTCTTGACCATCAATGCGTCGAATCAGGTGCGCCGCTCCGTTGTTGTTGGCCCAGGAGCGCAAGAAGGTATTACGTTCACAGCTAACGCCTACCGCCTTGGTGGTGTACTCGTGACCGAAAATCCGTTCCTTGTTAATCGCTTTGTCAATATCGATGCTTCAAACCTCTCGTTCACATCGAACGGTGGGGCCAGCACAACGATGCTGATTACAGGTGGCGCTAACAGTGGCGTGGCCATGACCACGGCAGGAACCGGAACGATCGGTCTTACAGGCACGACAAACGTTAATACAACCGGTACTGCCAACACAACGATCGGTAACACAGGCGTTGGCGCAACAACGGTGACACTCAATGCGGGCACAACAGGCAACATCGTTCTTGGTGGTGTAGACGCTGATGCAGCGCCAACGGAGATCCTGACGATCACCGCCACGAATGAAGTCCGCCGTTCGACACTTGGCACCACAGCTCTCGAAGGTGTCGTCTTCACAGCGGGCGCGTATCGTCTTGGCGGCATCAATGCCACAACGAATCCATTCCTGACGAATCGCTTTGTGAACATCGACGCCTCGAACCTCTCGTTCACATCGAACGGCGGGGCCAGCACAACGATGCTCGTCACGGGCGGCGCCAACAGCGGCGTGGCGATGACAACGGCCGGTGCAGGCACGATCACAATGACGGGTCCTACGGATGTTACCGGCGCTACGACGATCAACACTACAGGCACCGCAAACACAACGCTTGGTAACACAGGTGTTGGCGCAACAACGGTGACACTCAATGCCGGCACGACCGGTGATATCGTCTTGGGTGGTGTTGATGCAGATGCAGCGCCAACAGAATTCTTGACGATCACAGCTGGTAACCAGGTACGCCGTTCTTCGATGAGCGGAACCGCCCTTGAAGGCCTTGTCTTCTCGGCCGGCGCATATCGTCTTGGCGGCACAACGAATGTTGCCAATCCGTTCTTGACAAGTCGCTTTGTGAACATCGACGGCTCGAACCTCTCGTTCACATCGAACGGTGGGGCCAGCACAACGATGCTTGTCACGGGCGGAGCCAACAGCGGTGTGGCGATGACAACCGCAGGAACCGGAACGATCGGTCTGACGGGTACGACGAACGTTAATACAACCGGTACTGCCAACACAACGATCGGTAACACAGGTGTAGGCGCAACAACGATTACACTCAATGCCGGCACGACTGGCAACATTGTCCTCGGCGGTGTAGATGCTGATGCTGCGCCAACGGAGATCCTGACGATCACAGCAACAAATGAAGTACGTCGTTCTTCGATGAGCGGAACTGCTCTTGAAGGCCTTGTCTTCTCGGCCGGCGCATATCGTCTTGGCGGCACAACGAATGTTGCCAATCCGTTCTTGACAAGTCGCTTTGTCAATATCGACGCCTCGAACCTCTCGTTCACATCGAACGGTGGGGCCAGCACAACGATGCTTGTCACGGGCGGAGCCAACAGCGGTGTGGCGATGACAACCGCAGGAACCGGAACGATCGGTCTGACGGGTACCACGAACGTTAATACAACCGGTACTGCCAACACAACGATCGGTAACACAGGCGTAGGCGCAACAACGATTACACTCAATGCCGGCACGACTGGCAACATTGTCCTCGGCGGTGTAGATGCTGATGCTGCGCCAACGGAGATCCTGACGATCACAGCAACAAATGAAGTCCGCCGCTCGACACTTGGCACCACAGCTCTTGAAGGTGTCGTCTTCACAGCGGGCGCGTATCGTCTTGGCGGCATCAATGCCACAACGAATCCATTCCTGACGAATCGCTTTGTGAACATCGACGCCTCGAACCTCTCGTTCACATCGAACGGTGGGGCCAGCACAACGATGCTCGTCACGGGCGGTGCCAACAGCGGCGTGGCGATGACCACGGCCGGTGCAGGCACGATCACAATGACCGGTCCTACGGATGTTACCGGTGCAACGACGATCAACACCACAGGCACCGCAAACACAACGCTTGGTAACACAGGTGTTGGCGCAACGACGGTGACACTCAACGCCGGAACGACTGGCAACATCGTTCTTGGTGGTGTTGACGCTGATGCAGCGCCGACGGAGATCCTGACGATCACAGCAACGAATGAAGTCCGCCGCTCGACACTTGGCACCACAGCTCTTGAAGGTGTCGTCTTCACAGCGGGCGCATATCGTCTTGGCGGCACAACGAATGTTGCCAATCCGTTCTTGACAAGTCGCTTTGTCAATATCGATGCATCAAACCTCTCGTTCACATCGAACGGCGGGGCCAGCACAACGATGCTTGTCACGGGCGGAGCCAACAGCGGCGTAGCGATGACAACAGCCGGTGCAGGCACGATCACAATGACGGGTCCTACGGATGTTACCGGCGCAACGACGATCAACACTACGGGCACCGCAAACACAACGCTTGGTAACACAGGCGTAGGCGCAACAACGATTACACTCAACGCCGGAACGACTGGCAACATCGTTCTTGGTGGTGTAGATGCTGATGCTGCGCCAACGGAGATCCTGACGATCACCGCCACGAATGAAGTCCGCCGCTCGACTTTGACAGGTACTGCTCTTGAAGGCCTTGTCTTCTCGGCCGGCGCGTATCGTCTTGGCGGCACAACGAATGTTGCCAATCCGTTCTTGACAAGTCGCTTTGTCAATATCGATGCCTCCAACCTCTCGTTCACATCGAACGGCGGGGCCAGCACAACGATGCTTGTCACGGGCGGAGCCAACAGTGGCGTGGCGATGACCACGGCCGGAACCGGAACGATCGGTCTGACGGGTACGACGAACGTTAATACAACCGGAACTGCAAACACAACGCTTGGTAACACAGGCGTAGGCGCAACGACGGTGACACTCAACGCCGGAACGACTGGCAACATCGTTCTTGGCGGTGTTGACGCTGATGCAGCGCCGACGGAGATCCTGACGATCACCGCCACGAATGAAGTCCGCCGTTCGACACTTGGCACCACAGCTCTCGAAGGTGTCGTCTTCACAGCGGGCGCGTATCGTCTTGGCGGCATCAATGCCACAACGAATCCATTCCTGACGAATCGCTTTGTGAACATCGATGCCTCGAACCTCTCGTTCACATCGAACGGCGGGGCCAGCACAACGATGCTCGTCACTGGCGGAGCCAACAGCGGCGTGGCGATGACAACGGCCGGTGCAGGCACGATCACAATGACGGGTCCTACGGATGTTACCGGCGCTACGACGATCAACACTACAGGCACCGCAAACACAACGCTTGGTAACACAGGTGTTGGCGCAACGACGGTGACACTCAATGCGGGCACAACAGGCAACATTGTCCTCGGCGGTGTAGATGCTGATGCTGCGCCAACGGAGATCCTGACGATCACAGCAACAAATGAAGTCCGCCGCTCGACACTTGGCACCACAGCTCTTGAAGGTGTCGTCTTCACAGCGGGCGCGTATCGTCTTGGCGGCATCAATGCCACAACGAATCCATTCCTGACGAATCGCTTTGTGAACATCGACGCCTCGAACCTCTCGTTCACATCGAACGGTGGGGCCAGCACAACGATGCTCGTCACAGGCGGAGCCAACAGCGGCGTAGCGATGACCACGGCCGGAACCGGAACGATCGGTGTGACGGGTACGACGAACGTCAATACGACCGGAACTGCAAACACAACGCTTGGTAACACAGGTGTTGGCGCAACAACGGTGACACTCAACGCCGGCACAACTGGCAACATCGTTCTTGGTGGTGTTGACGCTGATGCAGCGCCAACGGAGATCCTGACGATCACAGCCACGAATGAAGTACGTCGTTCTTCGATGAGCGGAACCGCCCTTGAAGGCCTTGTCTTCTCGGCCGGCGCATATCGTCTTGGCGGCACAACGAATGTTGCTAATCCGTTCCTGACGAACCGTTTCGTGAACATCGACGCCTCGAATCTCTCGTTCACATCGAACGGTGGGGCCAGCACAACGATGCTCGTCACAGGCGGAGCCAACAGCGGCGTAGCGATGACCACGGCCGGAACCGGAACGATCGGTGTGACGGGTACGACGAACGTCAATACGACCGGAACTGCAAACACAACGCTTGGTAACACAGGTGTTGGCGCAACAACGGTGACACTCAACGCCGGCACAACTGGCAACATCGTTCTTGGTGGTGTTGACGCTGATGCAGCGCCAACGGAGATCCTGACGATCACAGCAACGAATGAAGTACGTCGTTCTTCGATGAGCGGAACCGCCCTTGAAGGTCTTGTCTTCTCGGCCGGCGCGTATCGTCTTGGCGGCACAACGAATGTTGCCAATCCGTTCTTGACAAGTCGCTTTGTCAATATCGATGCATCAAACCTCTCGTTCACATCGAACGGCGGGGCCAGCACAACGATGCTTGTCACGGGCGGAGCCAACAGCGGCGTAGCGATGACCACAGCCGGTGCAGGCACGATCACAATGACCGGTCCAACAAGTGTCACGGGTGCAACGACGATCAACACGACCGGAACCGCAAACACAACGCTTGGTAACACAGGTGTTGGCGCAACAACGGTGACACTCAACGCCGGCACAACTGGCAACATCGTTCTTGGTGGTGTTGACGCTGATGCAGCGCCAACGGAGATCCTGACGATCACAGCAACGAATGAAGTACGTCGTTCTTCGATGAGCGGAACCGCCCTTGAAGGTCTTGTCTTCTCGGCCGGCGCGTATCGTCTTGGCGGCACAACGAATGTTGCCAATCCGTTCTTGACAAGTCGCTTTGTGAACATCGACGCCTCGAACCTCTCGTTCACATCGAACGGCGGGGCCAGCACAACGATGCTTGTCACGGGCGGAGCCAACAGCGGCGTGGCGATGACCACGGCCGGAACCGGAACGATCACAATGACCGGTCCAACAAGTGTCACGGGTGCAACGACGATCAACACGACCGGAACCGCAAACACAACGCTTGGTAACACAGGTGTTGGCGCAACAACGGTGACACTCAACGCCGGCACAACTGGCAACATCGTTCTTGGTGGTGTTGACGCTGATGCAGCGCCAACGGAGATCCTGACGATCACAGCAACGAATGAAGTACGTCGTTCTTCGATGAGCGGAACCGCCCTTGAAGGTCTTGTCTTCTCGGCCGGCGCGTATCGTCTTGGCGGCACAACGAATGTTGCCAATCCGTTCTTGACAAGTCGCTTTGTGAACATCGATGCCTCGAACCTCTCGTTCACATCGAACGGCGGGGCCAGCACAACGATGCTTGTCACGGGCGGAGCCAACAGCGGCGTGGCGATGACCACGGCCGGAACCGGAACGATCGGTCTGACGGGTACGACGAACGTCAATACGACCGGAACTGCCAACTCAACGCTTGGTAACACAGGTGTTGGCGCAACGACGGTGACACTCAACGCCGGCACAACGGGCAACATCGTTCTTGGTGGTGTTGACGCTGATGCAGCGCCAACGGAGATCCTGACGATCACAGCAACGAATGAAGTACGTCGTTCTTCGATGAGCGGAACCGCCCTTGAAGGTCTTGTCTTCTCGGCCGGCGCGTATCGTCTTGGCGGCACAACGAATGTTGCCAATCCATTCCTGACGAACCGTTTCGTGAACATCGACGCCTCGAACCTCTCGTTCACATCGAACGGCGGGGCCAGCACAACGATGCTCGTCACAGGCGGAGCCAACAGCGGCGTGGCGATGACAACAGCAGGAACCGGAACGATCACAATGACCGGTCCAACAAGTGTCACGGGTGCAACGACGATCAACACTACCGGTACTGCAAACACAACGCTTGGCAACACAGGTGTTGGCGCAACAACGGTGACACTCAACGCCGGAACGACTGGCAACATCGTTCTTGGTGGTGTTGACGCTGATGCTGCGCCAACGGAGATCCTGACGATCACAGCCACGAATGAAGTACGTCGTTCTTCGATGAGCGGAACCGCCCTTGAAGGTCTTGTCTTCTCGGCCGGCGCGTATCGTCTTGGCGGCACAACGAATGTTGCCAATCCGTTCTTGACAAGTCGCTTTGTCAATATCGATGCATCAAACCTCTCGTTCACATCGAACGGCGGGGCCAGCACAACGATGCTTGTCACGGGCGGAGCCAACAGCGGCGTAGCGATGACCACAGCCGGTGCAGGCACGATCACAATGACCGGTCCAACAAGTGTCACGGGTGCAACGACGATCAACACGACCGGAACCGCAAACACAACGCTTGGTAACACAGGTGTTGGCGCAACAACGGTGACACTCAACGCCGGCACAACTGGCAACATCGTTCTTGGTGGTGTTGACGCTGATGCAGCGCCAACGGAGATCCTGACGATCACCGCAACGAATGAAGTACGTCGTTCTTCGATGAGCGGAACCGCCCTTGAAGGTCTTGTCTTCTCGGCCGGCGCGTATCGTCTTGGCGGCACAACGAATGTTGCCAATCCGTTCTTGACAAGTCGCTTTGTGAACATCGATGCCTCGAACCTCTCGTTCACATCGAACGGCGGGGCCAGCACAACGATGCTCGTCACAGGCGGAGCCAACAGCGGCGTGGCGATGACAACAGCCGGTGCGGGCACGATCACGATGACCGGTCCAACAAGTGTCACGGGTGCAACGACGATCAACACGACAGGAGCTGCTGCAACAACAATTGGAAGCACGGCTACTGGCGGAGCAGTAACGGTCAATACGAGCGGCGTGAATCCGATCACACTGGACGTAGGTGTGAACACGAATAACCTCGTGCTCAATAACATTGCCGTTGATGCAGCGCCGATCGAATTCTTGACGATCACCGCAGGAAATCAGGTGCGGCGTTCAACAGCATCGGGAACCGCCCTTGAAGGCCTTGTCTTCTCGGCCGGCGCATATCGTCTTGGCGGCACAACGAATGTTGCCAATCCGTTCTTGACAAGTCGCTTTGTCAATATCGATGCATCAAACCTCTCGTTCACATCGAACGGCGGGGCCAGCACAACGATGCTCGTCACAGGCGGAGCCAACAGCGGCGTGGCGATGACAACAGCCGGAACCGGAACGATCACAATGACCGGTCCAACAAGTGTCACAGGTGCAGCAACGATCAACACGACAGGAGCTGCTGCAACAACAATTGGAAGCACGGCTACTGGCGGAGCAGTAACGGTCAATGCGAGCGGCGTGAATCCGATCACACTGGACGTAGGTGTGAACACGAATAACCTCGTGCTCAATAACATTGCCGTTGATGCAGCGCCGATCGAATTCTTGACGATCACCGCAGGAAATCAGGTGCGGCGTTCAACAGCATCGGGAACCGCTCTTGAAGGTGTTGTCTTCACTGCCGGCGCATATCGTTTGGGTGGTGTATTGGCCACAGACAACCCGTTCCTTGTGAACCGCTTTGTCAATTTGAACGCTTCCGATCTTGCCTTTACAGCAAATGGGGGAGCAAATCAGCCCCTTGTCATTAGCGGTGGGGTGAATAACTCGGTCACAGTCACTCCTTCCGGAACAGGGATCTTTGCAGTTAATGGTACTCCTGGTGTTGAGAACATCCGTGCAGGATCACTTGCAGCGATTTCACCTGACGCTGTAGTAGCGGAAGGTGTTCTTACAGCAGATAATACCGGCGATGTCCGTAGACGATCAGCTGCTGATGCTCTTCAAATCCTCGGAATCGGAAGAGGTATCTTTACACCGGCTGGTTCAAGTGCGACGCATGTGATCAGTACCGGTGCATTCGATCTTCTTGCTGGTGCAACCATCAATGTCACAGTGTTCGGTCCTAACGGTGCTGCTGTCCATGCGATGATCACGAATGTCGACGCTGCTGCAAATCAGATCACGGTGGTAACATCAGCAACTGTTGACGCAACCTTTAGTCTGCACTGGATGATCATTAATCCATGATGACAACTTCACGATATTGTCTTCTCCTCTTGGTGGCATTCGTGCTCTTCGTGAATGGTGCAACCGATGTTGTTGCGCAAGGCACTCTCACCGATTCGCTTGTACTTCGCAATCCAACGAACGGGAGGACATCGCTCCTGCCAAATGCGGCCGTTCCTCCGGCAACTCCTTGGTACCTGATCCTTCCATCGAATGTTGGCGTGACGGGCTCGCTTCTCAGTAGTAGTGTTACTGGGGATGCCTCAACGTTGTCTTGGCTCACACCGGGTGCAGACAATACGGTCTTGACGATCGTGGGCGGTCTGCCTCAGTGGTCTGCAGGTAACAATTGGTTACTAACAGGCAATGCCGGTACACTAGATGCAACGAATTTCCTCGGTACGACAGATGCAGTTGATCTGATCTTGAGGTCTAGTAATGAGATCCGGGTTCGCGTGAACCAAGAGTTCAATGAAGCTACTGATATAACACGTCCGACGAGTCTCGACGGGTCATATTCCGCCCTTAGGGTCGGAATGAATTTCCAAAACACTGGTGGTTTTGCCATTCCACAGGATAATACAAGGGGCTTCATCAATTCCATTGATTGGGGAGCCGGCGGACCGGGTGGAGCGGCGCAGATTGGTACGTTGTATAGCAATTGGACACAACAGTCGATGCAGCGTGGTGCCGGGCATACCTATGCAAACCTTGTTGGTGACTATTACCAGTGGGTAGCAACAAATACATCCACTATCGGAACTGTTACCGGATATTGGTCAGAACGTTCGTCAAGTTCTGCGAACAATACTGTTGGCACACTCTATCATTTCCGTGCAGAGTTGCCCGGTAACGGCACCGTAACCGATCTGTTCGGCTTCCACATGGGTACCCCATCTGGAACATTGAACAATGTTGCAGCTTTCAATGCGGCCGACATACCTTCCGGTGCAGGTAGTCGATATTTCCTCCGTTATGCCGCTGCTGGTGGGAATCAGCCGTTTGCTGTTAGCGCTGATGGATCTATCACCTCCGGTACGTTAACACCGTTGGCAAACTCACGCATGCTGGTTACGAACATCACGGCAGCATCCGGACGTGCGATCGATATCGACATGACAGCAACTACCACATCGAGCGGTCTGGTCGTCCGGAACATCGGAGCAACAGGCTCCGACGATGCAGGTGTACTGATCGGTACAGCAGCGGCAGGAACAGGAACAGGTATCCGCATCGGGGGAGTGGCCACATTCAATCCTCCAAGTACCGGTATTGATGTTACGATGAGTTCTACTGGATTGAATGTAACGCCAAATTCAACCGGTTCTGGAGTTGGCGTTAGTGTAGGTACTTCAGTTGGTGCGCGAACTAGAATTGGCGCCGAGCTCTTTTCGCGTGCATCGGGAGCAACGTCCTATGGTTTGCGAAGTGATGTGAATGCCACGGCGGCTGTTGGATCCGTTGGAATTGCCGGACGACTCTCTACAAGTGGGGTAACCGGCACACTCTATCCGCTCGTCGTTTCAAGCGAGAACAATAGTGATGTATATCTCGGATCAACGATTGCTGATCAACCGGTGCTTCTTGCTCCGGAACTGGTTGGATCATCCAACCTCAATACCACCTATATGTACAACGCTCGACTTAGTGGATCACTTACGTTCGTAGGATCTACGTCGGGGACGTTGTCTATGGCCGCACCTGCCGTTGTAACAACACACGACTACATACTTCCAGCAGTCCTCGGGGTTACAGGTGCAGCACTTCGCATTCAGTCAATCGCTGGTACCACGGCAACCCTTGCGTGGTCCCCGGAGCCCCCTGCTCCTGCTCCTGAATTTGCATATGTTACAGCCGATCAGACATTCAACGCGGTGCCACTTGCCAACGTCACAGATCTGGCTCTCGCGAACCTCGTTGCCGGAAGAGTATACGAGTTTGAGGCATTGATCGCCTACGACGGTCTCAATGCCGGTGCGGATATGCAGATCGCATTTGTCACAACAAACACGGTCTCTATCCGATGGAGTGCGTTTGGAGTGGGAGGAGCAAGTGTCGCACCTGTTTCGGTCTCTGGAAGTGGAACGGCAATAACGGACATCCCAACGAACCAAACGGCATTTGGCACGGACATGTCGGTTCATGTCAAGGGGCTGATTGTTGTTGGTGCTCTCAATGGTACACTTCAAATGCAGGTGGGTACTACCACTGCCGGCAATCAAGTACGGATCCTTCAAGGTTCGTATATCAAGGCAACACGGATGACGAATTGATGAGGAATATCCTAACCATAGCGATCACGCTCCTTTGTGCGATCATGTCCTTACAGGCACAACAGCTTGGTGACCTGAGCGGCCGCAATCTCATCCTCAACGATGGGGGTGTTGCCGGGGGCACGAAGAATACAGTTCTTATTGCTCCACAAGATGCCGCGACACAACTTGTGAGTTATACCGTCTTGCTTCCGGCCGTTGCTGCTCCAGCGGTGAATGCTGTACTTCAAGTCTCCGCAGTAGCCGGAACCACGGCAACGCTTTCGTGGACCGTTGCGCCAAGTTTGTCGAATGCAAGTGTCTTCGAAGAAGAGACAGCAGCCTCTCTGAATATCCGACGCCGAACGCCGTTCATTTCAGGCGTACAGGGAGTTCCGGGCCTAGGTGCATTTGATGCACAAGGCAGACGTGCACTTGCTGCTCAAACGGCTACCGGACAGTATTCAGGAATCCTCAGTGGATCAAACAACACGGCTTCCGGAAACTACTCGCTCTCGTTAGGGGGCTTAACAAACACGAGTACTGCCGATTATTCAACAATTGTCAATGGAACTGCAAACACCGTGTCCGGGGCTTCATCCTTTGTGTTGGTGGGTAGTACCAATTCGGTGACAGGTGCGGGATCTGGAGTGATTGCCGGTACCACAAACACCGTGGGTGGAGATGCGAGTTTGGTTTTGACTGGAAACAGTCACTCAGTAGTTGGTGCAAACAGCGTTGTGCTTGGCGGTAGAAGTCTAACGGTCAATAGTGGGAACACAATGATCTGGTCTGGCACGCTAACGGCTTTCTCCGTGACAGCCGGCAATTCTGCTTTCTTTCACAATGCAGATGTCCTGCTCACAAATGCGAACAGCACTGCATCGCGTTTGATCTTCCTTGAGCCTAACGCTACAGCAACCTATCCTGCGGCCGGTGCAAACTTTGCGGCGTTCAGAGCAGGTGTCATGGCTGCCGATAACGTCTACACACTGCCAACGGCTGTTGGAACTGTGGGCCAGGTGTTGAAGATCACTGCTGTTGCCGGAACAGATGCTACACTTGAATGGCAATCAGATGGTGGTGCCACTGGAGTCCAAGACGTAAATGTCAACGCCGACAATCAAGTCGTGGTCGTTGCAGCGGGAACGACATACCTACGGTTAACTTCTAACGGAGCACCAGGCGCTAGAACCGTGACATTCACACCAGCAGTGGGTGTGCTTAATGGACAGGTTCTTGTTGTGCGAACAATAGCCGTTGCTCCTGGGAATGGAGTAGAATTCATAGATGGTGGCGGAGCACCGGACGAGTTTCAACTCTCTGGTAACTTCCTACCTCAGAATAACGATACCATTACGTTCGTATGGGACGCTGGTACGACTACCTGGCTTGAAGTTGCTCGTCGAAACAACTAAAAAGCATGAAGCGATTCACTACCATCATACCTATCCTCCTCCTTATTGCAGGGTCGTCTACCTATGCGCAGACTCTTGTTAATAGAGGGGCTACTATCCATATCATGGAGAAGGCCCTTGTTCAGGTCAATGGTCTGACGGAAAATCGAGAAGGCACGATCAGAGTTGCTGATTCTGCTCAAGTGGTGTTCAATGGAGACGTGAGGATCTTCTTTGGTGGTATCTATATGCTCAAAGACTGCCTTGTTACTGTCACCCAGAACCTGACGATCGGTTTGGACGGAGTATGCTGGAGGTATGACCCCGGTGTGATGAATGTCTATGGAACGATCTACAATGATGGCGATCTCAATAATGACGGGGAGATCAACATCGGCCAACCATGAGCCCCTTTCCATCTCATATCGTGATCGTTGTAGCAGTGTTCCTCACCTCGACGGTGGGGAATGTTGCCTTAGCGCAACATCTCGAGAATCGCGGAACGGGTACTGTGCGAAATACAGGTACGATCCGTTTCAAGAGCGATACAGGAAAATTCAAAAACGCTGCGGCCTATACTGAATTCACAAATAATGTTGTGGAGTTCGCTGGTGCGAACAACATGTTCACGGATCTTGATGGGTATCCATCGTTGTCAACCGCGTTTGGCCAGGACCGTTCATGGCGTGTCCCTGGTCTCGTTCGGTACAAACGCACACTCGATTCGCAAAGTGTTCAGGCACGGTACTATACGGATCTTGAGGTGGCGGACTCTGCTGCAAAGCTGATCCCAGATTCGGTCTTTGTTGGGAAGGACTATGTGATCTCGTTGAGCGGTCCACGAACCTATCGTGGAACATTCATTTACGATGGAACCGCACAGCAGGTAGTTACACAGGAGAACGGGTTGAGCGGCACCGTGAATCGCTATAACAATTTGTCATTGCTCTTTTCGCCAAAGTTAGTGCGAGACAGTGATGAAGTGCGTATGGAAGGTGTGTTCAATAGTGATCCGCAGAGTGAGTTCCTCGTTGATGGAGACATGTATTGGGGGTCTAGGTCTTTTACTCGAGCTCCAGTACGAATTCGCAGTAAAGGATCGCTTACTACTGGTTGGGATATCAGCGAATTGAATGCTGACGTCGAAGTTGTTTATGGCCAGTTCGTGATCCCTGATGATGCCGATACTGTGATTGTAAGGGCAACTGCCAACCTATACCTGCGTGCAAGTGATAGTGCCCAATTTTTCATGGGAGACTCGACACGTCTTGATGTATTGGGACTCTACATCAATCAATTACCGTCCTTTACCAACGCTGTCTTTGACACGTCATCAACCGTGAACTATGATGGCCTGCAACAGCCACAGGTAATGCAGGCAACATCTGCAAGCAATCCATATGGTCATCTTCGTACAGCACGGAGCACGAAGACGTCGAACGGTGATGTGTTTGTCGCCTCAACATTATCCGTGCATGATACAGACGTGGTGATCGTTCCGCACAGAATGAGTCTTACGTTAGGTGAAGCGTACTACTATGACGATGCTGAGGTTGTAGGCGCATTCCGACGTGTGCTTGCCAGCGCAGACACGAATGTGCCTTACCGCTATAATAACGAGCATACGTTCATGAAGTACGTAACTGTACCTCAGGAACTCACAATGGACATTCGTCCAATCACTCGTCCTAATGCATACGACTCCACAACAGACGTCTTCCGGAAGATCACGGTAACATACCTCGGCCAATGGAAAGCCACGGTACGTGCAGCATATAAGGCCACGGACATTCCTGCAACGTGGGCTCCGGAGACCGCCGAACGTCTGATGAAGCTTTATAATGCATACGGTATTCCAAACGAACGGGCGATCAAACTCACTCCAACAGTTCCACCTACGTATGTCCGCACACCAACCAACGGCGGCCCCGGTTTGGGCTATGTGGAACTCTTTGGAATTCAGGATGTAGGAGCTGACAACCTGCGTCTTGATAATGGCAATGATCTCTTGCTACGAGCGAGTCGAGATGTACTCAAGGCCGTTGCAACTGGGCGTTG
Source organism: Ignavibacteria bacterium (assembly GCA_016707005.1). Classification (NCBI taxonomy): domain Bacteria; kingdom Pseudomonadati; phylum Ignavibacteriota; class Ignavibacteria; species Ignavibacteria bacterium. Next base: position 627,472 of record JADJIQ010000002.1, on the reverse strand, counting down.
GAGTAACCCGTTCACATGGGACGAAGCACGTGAGCCGGAGCCGATCGATCGAGTCATCATTGATGGATTTACGGTACACACGGGATATGTACGTGCAAGTGACAATTACGCAATCCCTGAAGCATTCGCAGATAGTCTCGCAACCAACGTAGTCCTTGGCTCGAGTCCCAACACAGCGTTGCTCTTTGGTAGCACGGGAACGTTCAATACATTCTCTCTCGTCCCGGATAGCAAGGTAGCTCTCGTAGCGAATAGGGCCGGAGCCACGTTGTTGCCGGTTTCAGCCCAGGATCTTACCGCTTCACCGCTTGATGGAGGCCTGGTGGTCTACCAAGGGTCAACCTTCATCACGCCGAATCTCTCACTCACGCCAGGTGCTACCGCACATAACGGTGGTGTTCTACAGATCGGTATTCCTTGAAGACGGTGCTCACCTATATTGTTGTTGTTGTGTTTGCGTGCAGCCTCGCCGTTGCCCAGCAACCAAGTGTGCTCATGAGCGACGGCGTGATCCACAATTCCGGCACCGTGAAAATTTATGGAGATGCCAAGATCTCCCAGGACACGATCAAGGGCGTAGTTGAGTATCTGCGCAACAATGCTGATACTCAGATCGTGGCCCATACCACCTATGAGGAAGTGAGATTCAGCGGTCGGTCTCGCAAGATGATCCTTGATCCAGTTCGCCCTGTTGTTTCCACACGGTTGTTCTGGTCTGCCGATACCACTGTGGTGTTTGAAGTGTCGCCACTAACGTGGATAGAGACAAACGGAACCCTTCGGCATGAAGGGCTTATCAATCCCGGGCGTAGAGACGGAACGATGAAATTGCGTGGTGATTCTTTGCAGGACATTGCCGGACGTGGTACGATCCCAATTCTTGAATTGATCAATGATAGCGGTGCTGTTGTTACGAGAGGCATCGGCCTGCGCATCGTTGAAGGTCTCGACCTTCAGCAAGGTCAGCTCAATGTAACGTCTCAGGACAACCTCGCAATGCAACGCGATACCTGGGTGTGGCGTCAAGCAGGTGGGTCACTCAACGATGAGCTCTCTATCGATCAACGGATCAACCTGCGGTACTATGGTGATTCCTTGATCCGAACAGGTCCTGAATTCATGCGCTCGCAGACAGCAACAGCTCATCTCGTTCAAGATGCACGTGCTGGAGTGGTCCTCACGCGAGATGGTTGGGTGAATGACTCACTCATCATCAATGCACATCTGTACACAGAAGAGAGTGACAGTCTTCGGCATACACTCTTCTATACCTCGCAGAAGGATCCGGTATATGGTCCGCGTTGGCCTGAGATCAATGGAACAATGGAGCGTACAAATGTCGTGATAGGCCGGTCGATGCGAATGAACCATGAATTCGCTTCACTCAAGTTCCCTCGGGCTATCGATCAAGGAGCTGTACGCAACCTTCGATTGAGGATGAAGCCGAAGAATACGCCACTTCCTTTGGATGACATTCTCTTCAAAGTGGACCGCTTTATGCAGTTCACCGCATTGACGGCAGTTGGACAAGTTGTTCCGGACAGCTCATACGATCTTACAATGGAATGGGGCTGGAGGGCACGCAACGATACCACCTTCGAACCGCCATCAGTCATCGAGACGATTCCAGTACTCCGCGGACGCGAAGACCAACTTGTTCTCCTGCGGTACTTCGATGGCAGTTATCAGCCGTACGGTTTCTCACGCACACCAACCACGCGCAGTAATGATCAATTCTCCATGTGGCAGTATTCTTCGTCACAGTTCATCCGCGCCAGTGGCGACTATGCCATTGGTCTCTCCACAGGTCCGATCTGGGTCTTGAATGCCCGAGTGATTCTAGAAGGTGCCATGCGTGCAACAGGCGACTCCGTTGCTCCAACGATGTCCACGGATCTTGCTCAGCTCGGACTAGTTCCTGAGGTAGCGCCTCGTATCTATCCGTATTCTCTCGATAATGTGTTGGTCGGAGATACTGCCATCGCCGTTGGTGATAGCATTGTCGATTGGGTGACTGTTGAGTTCCGTAACGACGCTTTCTCCAACGGTGCCCCCGTATTGATAGAAACCGTTTTGCTGACAAAGGACGGAAAACTTCTTGACCCACAGACACTTCGCCCGAAGATCATTTCCGGCATCTCAGCTGGTTTCTATCACCTAGCTGTTCGGCATCGTAATCACCTTTCAGTTATCACTGAAGATCCGGTCCTCGTAGACCGATCAAATGTTCGTACAACTGTTGACTTCACAAAAGGCACTGGGATGGTAGGGGGCGCAGCATCATTGCGTTTGATCTCTACCTATGAAGGCAGAAGGTTCTTTGGACTTGCGGCGGGAAATACTGACGGTGGCGATTCAGATATCAGGGTTGCCGAAGGGATTGACCGTGGCGATATGGACCGTATTTGGGTCAACCGTCAGCTCATCGACCAATACAGCATCTTTGACACAAATCTCGACGGCGTAGTGTCAACGCTTGACTGGAACTATTCTTGGAACAATCGCCTGAGAGACAATAGTGTTGTCCCTCGTTGACCGTTCGCATTCCAAGATTGTCGCGCTTATCCTTGTGATGATCGCTGCGTCTTGGTGTGGACCCATCTTCGCACAGACACCATTGGGTAACGTCATTCTTCGTCCGTTACTCGATCCTCGTCCCGATACCACAACATTTGAGATCTGGTTAAAGAAATTGGATCCGCAATGGGACTTTGTTGCCAATGGTACGTTCCGCATTGAAGTCCCAAGTCTGTCATTGACTGGTGGGATCGACCCGGCTGTGCATACCTTTTCCTATGAGAATCCTTCATCGCAGCTAACACCGATGGGCCCGTATCTCGCTTCCAACTCCTCAGTCTATCACTTGGAGCCGGAAGTGTTTGCGCAGCGAATGAGTGTAATGCTGCTGTGTCCAGACTCGGTGAGCGACTGCGTACGGATCGCAAATGTCGGAGACTCCGTTCTTATCGGGAGATTCACTCTCTCTACAAATGACGGATCATTTCTCAGCGACACGGTTACGTTCATTTCCGATGAACGTCAACTCGCGATGGCATTCAAGGCCGATCATGACAGCGTAACTGGTGTTGGCTTAACACGCAATGTTTGGTATGTGAAACATGACAACGTGCCATTCGGCTCTAATGTGCAATACATTTCAGAGCCCCCTCCGCCCGATTCCTGTAACGGGGTATTCGATTTTCGAGGCGTCTACATCGGTGACCTACAAGTTGAACTTGGTTTTGATGTGACCGATGAGCACTGCTATAAAGGCTATTGGATTGAGAAGACTCTAGTGAACCAACGAGATCCTACGGTTCTGAATTTTCAACCCATACCGAGACTCAACTATAACGTAGACGCGTCCCTAAAGTCCTGCAGATGTCTTCGACCTCAATCTCGAAACGGCTATCTCGATTCGGTTCAGTTCCGACGCGAACAGTATGCCTATCGATTGATGGGGGAGTTTCAATCGTATTATGGCGGTGATACTGTTGCCATCGACACGATCTTCATTCGTGTTCCTAATGCCATCATCTCAAATGCAGTACTTCTAGAGAATCCTTTCTCCAATGGTACTGCTGTTCGATTCAACATTGATGATCGAGTTCGTCTTACAGGAAGTGTCTTTGATCTAGGGGGCAGATTGATCGCAAACCTCGTTGATGAAGCAGGTCGTCCTATCATCGATAAAGAGTATCCCAAGGGAGTTGCCTATAGAGCCTACTTCAAAGCTCCGGCGGTTGCCTCACAAGGACTCTATAACATCGTTCTGATAGCGATTCCCATTAACGACGTTTCGATTCAAGAGCAGTCTCGCGTAGTGCTTAAGGGGCAACTCATCCGATGAAGCTAGGCTTCAGATATCGTCTCCTTATTGCCGTCATCGTTTTCACGATGCCTTTGGCTGGAGAGGCTTTTGCACAGCTTGTATCCGGCTCGTCTACGGAAGGAGTGGAACTGCCACTCGACAGTTTGATCATCAAAGAAGAGTGGTGGTTGGGTGCTTCGATCTCAGGTCACTATGCTCTCGGATTTGGCACGTTGACGGTTCAGTACATCGGTGGTACAGCTCCTGATTCCCCGAAAGCTATCGCTCAGACTCAGGGTGGATTTGGTTACGGCATTGCCTTCTTGCCAAGTCTGGAATACAGAGCGTACAGAAGCCCCCTTGGAATCATGCTCAACCTTGGCGTGGATTATCGATACTCATCGAGTTCATCAGTAGCGCCCGTATCAGACGGCGTCTACACGTACAACGCAACATTTGAATCGAACGCCTCCACTCTTTATGGCTCAATCATGCTGAATGCAAAATACAGCATCGGAAGCAGGGGGTTCTTTGTGTTGGGTGGCCCATTTCTAGACTTGCCTTTGAGCACGAATTCTTATGTGTGGCAACACGAAACCTTGCCGGATGGCGTAGAAACGGGGGAGGAGCCAGGATTCCCCAATACCAGCATTAAATACCCTACTAGTCCTGACATGAGACCGAGGGTGGGATTCCAGATCGGTTTTGGAACTGACATTATGACAGGACTCTTTGGATATACCAGTCAGCTGATTTCTCCATTTTTGATCATTCAGGGGGCCACACCTGTTGTCTCCGATCCCACGGCGTGGAACAGTCTTTTGGTGCGCGGCGGAGTGATTTGGAGGGTTGGCACATGACGAGGTATTTTTTGTGTGACTTTTCCACAAGAACTAGGTATATTTACTCTAGTAAAATTTGAAGGGAATTGCATGAAGCGCATCTTTGTCTTTGTAGCAGTATTGCTGACTACTCCGGCTTTCATGCTCGGTCAATCGGTTGAGACCTTTGGTTCCATTCGGTTGGAAGAAAGCACATCGGGAAACACGGCTACGTTAAATCCGTCGGCCTTGAGTACCTCGTACTCTCTCGTGTTTCCAAGCACCTGGCCCTCAGCCGGACCAACGCAGCAGGCACTCATCTTTAATAGGAATACCCAGCTGCTGACATTTTCCCCGATTCCCATACTCGATCTTGCTCCGCAGCAGATCGGATATCTGGATGCGGATGGAACAACCCTGCGAGGCTCTTCACAGATGTTGTGGGATACATTGGAGACGAAGCTCACAATTGCGTCCTCAGGCACAGGTCCGGTTCTAAGCGTAACGCGTAGCCCTGCATCTTCCAGCCCTCTCGTAACTTTTGAAGGGGGCAACGTAGGCGTAGGCACCAGCACTCCTCAGGCAACGCTTGATATCAATGGAGACTTTGGTGTACGCGAGCTGAGTTTCACCGGTGCGCTTGGAGTCAACAACCATAACGTAGACTTCGGGAATACAAACAAGATCGGATTCGTTCGGATCGCAACAAACCTGGCTTCTGACATAAATCTCACGGGGCTTGTTGGCGGGCGAAGCGGGAAGATGATCCAACTCTACAATGCCACGTCACGAAACATAGTGATCGTAAACGAATCAGCGAATTCGACTGATACGTGTCGATTCAAAACCAGTTCGGTGGGTAACCTGTCAATTCGTCCCCGCGGTACATCAACATTCACGTACTCAACGGCAGAGCAACGCTGGGTGATGACTTCCAACGTGAACAGCTCCACCATTGGACTCACGTCTGGAAGGCATACGATCACGGCCGGGAACAAGATCGTCCCTACTAACCTAAGCGCCTATATGTATGTGGAATGCAATTTTCCCATACCGCGAAGGGGATATAACGTCGGTCTCGAGAACGGACGTGTTGTAGGGCAAATCTTTGCCGTAGAATACGGTGGAACAGAAGAGGTACTTATCGGTGGAAACAACATTGAACAATGTGTCTGGCACGACAAGAAAGCAGATTTCTGGGTTTGGAACGGCACGAAGTGGATTTGCTACGGGCACTAATCGAGGAACACACTCATGATGAAACCTATCATTCTCGGTTTGCTGACGGTACTGTCCACCGCTACCGTTTTGGCTCAGTCTGTAGAGACGTTTAACACCATTCGCCTTGAAGATGAGACAACAGGTAATCTGCTTGAACTCACTACCTCAGGCTTGGCAAACTCCTACACCTTGAATCTTCCGCCAGCGCCGTTGCTCTCAGGGCCTGTGAATACAGGACTGTTCGTTAACAGATTCACGCAGTCCATGGCGTTCGCTCCTGTTCCAAACCTGGGCATGTTGCCACAGCAGGTGGCGTACCTAGATAGCGATGGATTTACTCTGCGTGGGACGAATAGTTTTACGTGGGATACTGTTGCTAACAGGATGTCTCTCATTAAGTCTGCTCCTGGATCGGTTCTCTCGATCTCACGAACCACTCCTTCAAGCCAGCCCGTTGCAACCTTTGTGGGAGGAAGCGTTGGGATCGGTACCGCTTCTCCTACAACAGCACTTGATGTTAAGGGAGACTTCTCGATCAGGGAGTTGAACTATACAGCAGCACTTGCGCTTTCCACCAACAACATGGACTTCGGGAATGGGAACAAGGCTGGAATGGTACGTATTGGATCTACGACTACTCAAGATGTGGCTATTACTGGCCTCGTTGGTGGCCGTAATGGGAAATTGATTCAATTGTACAATGCCACAGGATTTAACATCGTTATCGTCAATGAGTCTTCTGCCTCAACTGACACCTGTCGGTTTAAAACAAGTGAGACAGGAGACCTTTCCATTCGCCCAAAGGGTACCTCTACGTTCATCTATTCAGCCGCTGAACAACGCTGGATCATGACGTCCAATGTGAATAGTTCAACCATTGGATTTACGTCAGGAACTGCAAGTACGTCGCCTGGTAATACCACGGTGGAGACAAACAATTCTGCGTTTGTCTATCTAACGAACACCATTCCGTTGATAGGTACGCCCCCACGTTATGCAGACGCAATTCCGAATGTTTTTCTAACGAATGGCAGGGTTGTTGGTCAGATCCTTGCGATCGAGTATGCAGGTCCTGAGCCAGTCTTTCTTGGTGGTCCGAATGTCCTGAATTGCAATAAGCACGACAAACAAGCTGACATGTTCATCTGGAGCGGCACTCGCTGGATCTGTTACGGTCACTGATGATCCGTATCTGCCGGCAACATTTGTAACATCGAAGTTGAGTGAATGGAGAATAACGCATGAAAAACATTGCCCTTGCCTTTCTAATGAGCCTCGCAGCCCCTGCTGTGGTTCTATGCCAATCGATCGAGACGTTCAATGCGATTCGGCTTGAAGACGCTGCGACTGGGAATACGGTAACGATCGACCCCAGTGCGGTAACCACATCGTACTCGATCGTCTTTCCAGCTTCAAAGCCATCGATCGGAGTAGGATCAGAAGTGATGCGGTTCAATCGGCTAACGCAATCGATGTCGTTCTCACTCGTCCCACAGCTGAATCTTGCTCCACAGCAAGTAGCCTACCTGGACGCAGATGCGGTTACGCTGCGTGGCTCGGCAAATTTCTTGTGGGATACAACTGCAAGCCAGCTGCGTATCGGCACAGCCGGTTCAAGTTCAGCCATGCAGGTGAAAAGGTTAGGTGCAGATGCCAGCCCCTTAGCTACGTTTGAAGGAGGAGGACTTGGTATCGGTACCGCCATTCCAGGGGTCTCGGTAGATGTGGATGGTGACTTCTCCATCGACGAAATGACGTACAATGCAACTCTTGCAGCCACCAATAATGACGTGGACTTCGGCAATACAAACAAGGTCGGTTTTGTTCGAATCGCTTCGCCACTGACGGCTGATATTTCCCTAACAGGGATGGTGGGCGGGAGAAACGGCAAGATGATCCAGATCTACAATGCGACGACGAAGAACATCGTGATCGTGAATGATTCGCCCCTTTCCAATGATACTTGTCGTTTTAAAACGAGTGAAACAGGGAACCTCTCAATTCGCCCAAGGGGTACTTCGCAATTCACGTATTCTGCTGCTGAACAAAAGTGGATCATGACAACCAATGTAAATTCGAATACCATTGGATTTACGTCAGGAAGCTATCACCATACGAATCGAAACGTCCCAGTTCCTACCAACAATTCGGCCTACCTATACCTAACGTCGTCAGTAAAGATGAAGAATGGGAATTACAATGTGATGTTAGAAGACGGGCTTGTGGTTGGGCAGATCTTCGCTGTCGAATATGGGGGTGCAATTGAAACGATTCTCATCGGTGGACCGAACATTCGCCAGTGCAATCACCACGATAAACAAGCCGACATGTGGGTATGGAACGGTACGTACTGGACGTGTTACGGTCACTAACGCAACAAATGCAATGAAAAGGACGCTCCGTTTTCGGGGCGTTCTTTGTAACTGATATGGGCACCCATTCGTGATGCCATTCTTTGTGCGAGATAAAGACCAAGGCCAAGTGATTCTTCACCGCCTGTTGTCTTTGCCCCGAGAGTAGCATACTTCGTGAAAAGCAGGTGTTGTTTTGCCGGATCTACTCCAGGGCCGTTGTCGCACACGCAGATAAAAGGCCCACCATCGTCTTCACTGACACGAATGTTGATCGTTGATCCTTCGGGAACATACTTCAAAGAGTTCGTCATCAGATTATCAAGGATGGCATCCACAACGGATGCATCACCGGTAGCCCATAGATCTAGGCTTATAATATCCAACCCTAGAGTGATGGATTTTGCTTTTGCACGCGTAGAATGGCGTTCTATGGCGCGTTGTGCAAGCAGTGTAAGGTCGAGTGGATGGATCACAAGCCCAGTAGACCTTCGGTCAGTGCGCGAAATCTCCAAGAACGCATGAACTGTGTTAGACATTCTCATTGTGAGCGTGAGGAGATCATGACAGAGTGACAAGAGGTCGGTCTTGTCCAGTACATCATAGTGACTGATGATTGTCTGCAGCATCCCTCGCGAATCACCAAGAGGATTGCGTAGGTCATGCGCAGCGATCGCCATGAACTCATCCTTTTCGGCCGCGAGATCCCGCAACTCTGCATTGACCCGTTGAAGGTCTTCCATCGCTTGAGACAGTTCTACATTGCGAAGTCTGTAGATCTCAGCTTCCTTCTGCTTCCGCTCTCTGAAGCGTGACTCTTGAATGTCGTGCAGACGCTTTTCAACTTCTGCAGAGTGTTCCTCTACGTAGTGTCTTGTCCATTCCGCCAGTGACTCAAACGCCAAGCGGTCTGAGTTGTTTTTTGAATGGGCTTGAGCTAGAACGTGGAGCGCCTCTAACGTATACACATGGGCTTTAACCGATCGTAGGATCGATACAGCTCTCTCTAGGAGTTCGATCGCCTCAGCGTAGCGCCCAGTTTCAAATCGGAGCTTTCCAAGACAATAGAGCCAGAAGCCCTCATTGTATTGATAGCCGTCCCGTACAGACATGTCGAGAGCCGGCTGGAGGAACGCCTCTGCACGTACATGCTCGCCTCTGTTCAAATACAATGAGCCAAGGTTTCCCAGCACTGGTCCAAGCACTGCATCGATCGGATACTCTTTCAAATAGTCCAACGTATCCAGCAAAGCCCGTTCACGCCCCTCACTGTCGCCAAGGATCTCCAAGGTTGAAGCTCTGTTGGCCATCACGTGGGCTATGATCATAGGTGTTGCGGATCTTGTTGCCACCTCGATCGATTCATCAGCAAACCTCAAGGCTTCATCTCTCTCACCCTTGCGGGCCAGGAGGATCGAGATATGACAGGCGGATTGTGCGAGACTAGCTAGATCTCCGAGCCCCTTTTCGATGTCATATGCCCGAATAAAAAATTCCAGGGCAACATCGTCTTCATCGCGCCGGACACAGCTCTCCGCAAAGTTGTAATACACGATCGCCATCCCGCGCGCCTCGCCAAGGCGTTCCCGAAGTTCTATGGCCAAACGATACTCGTCATGAGCTCCCTCAGGGTCACCCATAGAATCCAGTATGCTGGCGTACAGCGTGTGCACACGTGCTGCAAGATCGAGATCAGCCTCTGTGTACTGTTCGTCGAGATAGGGGGCTAGTGTTTCCAGTGCCTTATCAAAACAATGCTGGCGATTGTATACAGATGCTCGCACGTAGGCCGTATGAGACAACAGGCCGGCGTCATTGCCACTATCTAATGAAGCTTCATCCAATACGGCATGAGCCTGTGTGAAATCCGCTTGGAGAGAGTAGTACTGCGCCAGAACGTGGCGGATGCGGACTCGTTCGGACGGATCCTGAATTCGCCGGAGTTCGTCCTGTGCAAGCGCGAGAATGGCATCCTGACCGTCAGGAGAGGGCGATCTGAGAAGCTCGGTACGGAGCTTTTCAGGAAATGAAATCGGCTTCTCTGTGGTGGTCTCTGCCATAGCGGACAAAAGTACGGAATACGAAGACGGCTTTCACCCCGGCTGTGGAGGGTCATTTTGCTATATTGCGCCGCTTCTAAATGCATCGTTAACCACGAAGAACGGAACAGCTCGCATATGGGCGTTGTCGCGTTGCTCGCTACACTTTTCGCACCTCTTGCAGGTTCGATCGCACTGTTGTTCATTGATCGCGAACAGACCAAGGCGATCAAGGTGACGGCTCTTGTGGTTTCGGTGGGGACGTTCCTAGCGTCGCTCCTCCTCCTCCCCGCATTTGATGCCTCGTCGGCCTCCATGCAGTTCGTGATCGATCTGCCGTGGATCACGTCACTCGATGCCGGTTTCCGCATCGGTTTGGACGGGACCTCACTTCTCTTGGTTTTGCTCACCACGTTGATCATGCCGATAGCGTTACTGACGTCCTACGGTCCGATCACAAAGAGCGTCAAGGAGTATTACGTTCTCATGCTGCTTCTGCAGTTTGGGATGACTGGCGTCTTTATGGCGCTTGATACCTTCCTGTTCTATGTCTTCTGGGAACTTATTCTGATTCCGATGTACTTCATCATCGGTATCTGGGGTGGGAAGGATCGTATCTATGCTGCGATCAAGTTCTTCCTCTATACGCTTGTGGGCTCCCTGCTCATGCTCATTGCCATCATTTGGCTAGGGCTGGCTGCAAAGGCTGCCGGGATCGGTTTCACGGCCGACCTCATGAAGCTCCGGATGATCGGACCAACCATACCGATGGATGTGCAGACGTGGTTGTTCTTTGCATTCGGCCTTTCGTTCTTTATTAAGGTCCCGCTGTTCCCGCTCCACACATGGCTTCCGGATGCGCACGTTCAAGCTCCTACAGCTGGTTCTGTGATTCTGGCCGGTGTGTTGCTCAAGATGGGTACCTACGGTCTTATTCGATTCAATCTCGAACTCTTCCCGCAAGCCTCAGCAGAGTATGCGGGTGCCATCAGTGCCTTGGCCGTGGTCGGTATCATTTACGGTGCCTTGGTAGCCATGGTACAGACGGATATCAAGAAACTGGTTGCGTATTCATCCGTGAGTCACCTCGGCTTTGTTGTCTTGGGCATTTTCTCGCTCACGATCGAAGGTGTGCAGGGCGCTGTGATCCAAATGGTGAATCACGGTCTTTCAACCGGCATGTTGTTCCTCTGTGTAGGCGTTTTGTATGAGCGTCGCCATACACGTGAGATCTCGGAATATGGCGGTATCACCAGTGTGATGCCAAAGTTTGCGGTCCTTTTTGCCATAGCCATGTTCGCGTCTGTTGGCCTTCCGGGACTCAATGGTTTTGTTGGGGAATACCTCACTCTTCTTGGTGCCTTCCGCAGTCCGTTCTTGGGCAGTTGGACCTATGCCGTTATCAGCGCCTCTGGTGTGATCTTCGCTGCGGTTTATCTGCTTTGGATGTATCAACGCGTGATGTTCGGAACGAATGACAATCCTGAGAACAAGCATCTCCGTGACCTCACGAAAAGTGAATATTGGCAGCTGGTGCCCCTTGCCGTCCTGATCATTTGGATAGGCGTGGCGCCGAATACTCTGATGAAATTTTCCGAGCAAAGCGTCCGCGCAGTAGTCAGCAAGGTGGAACACTTCAAGTTTGGACATCATGCACATTGATCTCTTTGGCTCCATGCCGCTGATCGTTATCTGGCTTGCGCTGGGTGCCGTCGGTATCGCCCTTCAGGCCTTCATTCGCAATAACACGCGCCTTGTGTTCAGCTACTATGCGGGAACATTGGTGCTTACGGCAGCACTTGCTCTCGTAACATCCTCACACAAGGGTGTGACGTTCGAAGGCATGATCTCTGTTGGTGGATTCGCCAACTACTTTGATGTCCTGTTCTGTGGCGCTGGCCTTCTGGCCATGTTCGCTGCACGGCCATATCTGCAGCGTGAGAATTCGGAGCTCGACGAGTATTACACGCTTCTTGTCTCGGCGGTCTCAGGTATGATGCTTATGGCACATGCCAACAACCTCTTAGTACTCTTCGTTGGCATTGAGCTCATGTCGATCTCCTTCTACGTGATGGCGGGATTCCTCCGAACGAACATCCGCAGTGTTGAGGCAGCTCTGAAGTATTTCCTCCTTGGGGCCTTTGCCACAGGATTCCTTGTGTATGGAATGTCCTTGGTGTATGGGGCTACTGGGTCACTTCAATACGATGTGATCGCAGGGGTCGTTGCGAGCAATTCCACGCCGTTTCCGGCACTTCTGGCCATTGGTGGGGTTCTACTTGCAGTTGCCTTGTCATTCAAGGTTGCTGCATTTCCGTTCCATCAATGGGCTCCGGATGTCTACGAAGGTTCGCCTACGGTTGTAACGGCATTCATGAGCACGGCAGGGAAGGCAGCTGCCTTCAGTGCCTTTATCGCTGTATTCGCTGTGATGATGCCAAGCTCATCAACACTAACTCCACAGCTGCAACAGATGATTGCCGTGGTCTCAGCGATCACGATGCTCGTTGGAAACTTCACGGCCCTGGCGCAAACGAACGTCAAGAGAATGCTGGCGTATTCTTCTATCGCACATGCCGGATACCTTTTAATGGGTATCGTGTCAAACAGCGATGCTGGATATAGTGCGATCACGTTCTACATCACGTCGTACGTCTTTATGCAACTCGGCGCATTTGTCGTGGTCGGTATTCTTGAGCGTGGAAATGAAGAGAATCTCCAGCTCAGCGATTATGCAGGACTTGCTAAGCGTGAGCCTGCGCTTGCCTTTGTAATGGCAGTGTTCATGCTCTCGCTCGCCGGTATTCCACCTTTCGCAGGTTTCTTCGGTAAATATCTTCTGTTTGTGTCAGCCATTGAATCAGGATTCACCTGGCTCACGATCGTTGCTGTTGTATCCTCTGTAGTGAGCGCGTACTTCTATCTTGGGCTGATCGTGAAGATGTATTTCACGGAATCTCAAACGGAACATGCCCCTGCTTCGTCGGGTCTTGCCGGTATCACGCTCGCAGTTACGACTGCTGCAACGATCGTGATGGGACTGTTCACAACGCAACTCTTGTCGATCTTCGGTACGTGGTGGTAAGGCCACGGTCCTTACCATGATCCGTTCTCTCTTCCTCGTTGGTCTCGTCACGTTTGCTGCGGTTTGTGCCTACGCGCAACCGGCAGCCGAGGTGTACTGCAATCCGTTCGACCGTGCAGACACGATCATGGATTTTGGCGTCACTCTAGAAGGGTCTCCAACAACCCGAACATTTGTTGTTGAGAACACCGGCGCTACGACCATCGGGATCCTTGAGACGAATCCGCAGGCAGACCCATATTACCTGATCATCAACGTACCGGGTGTTCCCCCCGAAGATCCACGCAAGGAAGAGTTCGAGCGCGTAGAGCGCCTGCCGTACTACATCCCAGCTGGAGCGAAGCGCACGTTCTCAGTCATCTATCGTGCGATCGCCGGCAACCCACTCTTCCCCCCGGATCGCGTAGTTGAGGCGCTGCTGAAGCTGCGAGTTGTGGATAGTCTTGATCCGCTTGGTGCATCGCTCGATAAAACCTTCCGCCTGAGGGCACTTAAGACCACGAGTATCCTTGGTTCTACGACGCCTTGGATCGCCTATGATTCGGTCTACGTAAACCCACAGCCCCTTGCACCAACTCAGCCCTATACGGTGGATAATGCCATCTCGCGTAGGGTAAATGTGGACAGACAGATCCTCGAGATGCAAACAACACTCGTGGGGCCACCGGAGATCGAAGTTGATACGTTTATGAACGTGCAGTTCGGTCCGGAAGATTCTGTGGTATGGACCACACGATACAGACCTTACAATAGGGGGCTGGACAGTGCACATTTCCTCGTGGTCTATCGTCCGGATATCACGGCTAAGCCTGATACCATAACCGGCGTTATCTCCGGCATTGGAGTGGAGCAGCGTCTCACACTCGTCGGTGCTATAGGTCTCGAATTCCCAGTCGTGGTTCGAGGGGACACAGTGGACTTTGGAGCCATTCCTACCGATGGCCAAGGTGTCTCGGCAAAGATCATTGTGCGAAATGATGGCAATCTCAACATCGGCATTCTGTCAGAGAGTAAGGTGGGCATCCAGCGGGACACGGCAGCGTTTATTGTTACGAAACCGTTAGCCGATGCCGGCCCTACGTTACGAACAGGGGCGTTCGATACGCTCAATGTCACCTTCGTGCCGACCGATGGCGGAGACCACCGGATACGATTCGTGGTGGGAACGGATCTGCTTCAGCGTGGGATCGATGGCGTGCCGGACGGAGCACAGCTTACGCAATGGCATTTCAAAGGGTTCGGTCAACGTCCGCAAATTCAGGTGACGCCAGGAGAGATCGACTTTGGCACAGTTGTGCTACTCGAAACGTGCACCTCAACAGTTGAACGAACATTCACCGTTCGTAATGTGGGGAATGCTGAATTGCGAGTGGACTCCATCCGTATCAGTCCGTCAACGGCACGCATAACAGTCAATCCGCAGACGTTTCGACTAGCTCCCGGAGAATCACAATCTGTTCGTTGTATCTACGAACCCGAGGCAGATGGCACGTTCCGAGGGTCGATCACGCTCTTCACCAATAGCTTGATCCGCTCGTACGATGTGCTGTATACAGCCGTTGTTGTTCGGCCAGACAGTATCCGCGTTGGTGTGCCGCCTATTACAACGGCGCGTCCCGGCTCCACGGCCGGAATAGCTGTGCTTGCCACACCTGAGCGCGTTCGAACAACGGATCGCTGCGTACTCACCATGAATTTCAATCCGAATCTGCTTCGATATCGTGGCGTTCTGCAAACAGGAACGGCAAGCGAAGGTGCTCAGGTCGTCGATGCAACTGAGCAGCCTCGCGGATCACTAAGATTGGCTTTGCAAGCCCCGGCGAACTTCCTCGAACGGCCGGAATTGGTAACCATCCTCTTCGACACCTTCTTGGGTGAAAGCGCATCAACAGACGTCTCATTCTCAACTGGTTCTACGACCTTTGGGAATGCAGGCTGCAGTTCAGTCCTTACGGTTGAAGCTGTTTCAGGCCAATTCATGCTTGACTCGTTGTGCGGACTCTCCTATAAGACCGTTGTCTCAGGTGTTCGATTGCTGGCAGGAGTGTTTCCCAATCCTGCCTCGGATCACACCACCGTCACCTTCGTCGTGAAAGACCGAAGGACGGTATCTGTTGCACTCGTAGACCCGTTTGGAAGGGAGTATGATGTGCTTGCCCCGGCAGAATATGCCCCGGGTGTTCATACGATCCCGATGTCAGTAGGACATCTTCCGGTTTCCGCCTATACGCTCATTGTCAGATCCGGAACTGTCTTCTTCAGCGTTCCACTTGTGGTAGGCCGCTGATGAGATCCATAGCCATTTTCCTCATGTTGTGCTTGATGTCTCTGAGCTCTGCAGCACAGGGATTTGATTGGCAGACCTCTCCTCGAGTGCCATACCACATTCCCAAACAATATGTAGGCCTCGAAGTAGGTTCAGGATATACGATGCACCGTGGCTCGCTCGAATACATCGAGCAAGAAGTTGGGATCACATGTTGCGACTATGAGGCAGGCCGCGGTCTGCCCCTTACCGTCAGTGTTGTTGGCGAACAATGGCTTTCCGCCAGTGTTTCAGCACAGGCCGGCATTGGCTTCACCCTCGTTAACGCCTCATTTGTCACCCCGTCAATACCCGTCCCATTATCCAACGGCGACCTCCTTCAGACCGAGTACATTCTAGAGGGGGCGATGACCTATGTGACCATTCACGGCGGCATCGGGACCCGACTGTTCGGCACGCATCTCACTGCCGGCGGCGGAGTTCGCTTGCACGTCTATGCAGGTGGGTCGCTTACCCAAAAAGAACGCGTTGTGGCCCCAGACTACTATCTGTTCACCCAGAACCCCCGTTCCAAGGAGCAGGAGCTAGGAAATACGTTCCTCGACTTTGTAAACCGGTTTCAGATCGAACCCTATGCCCAGATCGCGTACGACATTTCCATAACGAAGGGCTTCTATCTCAGCCCTTCGGTATCGATAGGGATGCCGCTCTTCAGCGTCACTTCTCAAGATGACTGGCGAATGCTCAATTTTGGGGCACGGATCAGACTGATGAAGGGGCTCTAGCCTGCCGATACTATATTTGTGGCTTCATCGTCAGTGGATGAGATCTAAGCAATTTCAGACAGGAGTACTCTCGTATGGTCAAGCGTCTTTTTGTTGTCCTTGCCGTTGCCGGTTTTGCAGCCGTTGGCGCACTTGCCCAACCAAAACTCGAAGTTATTGGTGGTGAAACCTATGATTGGGGTAAAGTTAAGCCCCCTAAAGAAGGTCACCTTGAGGCCGAGATCAAGATGAAGAATGTTGGCGACCGCTCGATGAAGATCACGGACGTTCGTCCGGGCTGCGGTTGCACAAAGACAGATCCAGATAAATTCGAACTCGCACCGGGCGAGATCAGTACGATGAAGGTCAAACTCAACATCAGCCCTGCTCAATCCGGCCCGGTTCAGAAGAATATCACGGTTTCATGGGCAGATCTGGAAGGAAACAAAGCCCTTACAGCTATGCGTTCGAATAACACACCTATTCCGGTTGGTGCAGACACAACTGTTCGCTCTGGCTATATCTGGCTTAAGGCCGATGTGCAACGAGCACTGATGTTCACGCCTTCGATCTACTTCTCGTTCAATGATCTCAAGATCGGACAAGAGTCATCATCGAAAATGGAAGTGACCAACAACTCCGACCAAGATGTTGTCTTCTCAGACTGGTCCACTGAAGGTGGCATCGTTTGCAACCAAGCAACTCGCGTCACTCTCAAGCCCGGCCAGAAGATGGAGATCATCGCAAAGCTGATCCCATCCGTCAAGGGCAACTACACCGGCGGGATCAAGTGCAAGTCATCGCATCCTGACCATGTAGACATTGATCTCAAGGCGTATGGTTTCGTTCAAGAGCCACAAAGCCCCGTGTTTCAAAACCCTGCCTCTCCAAAACAGTAATACTATCCAGGAGTACCTCTGCTGTGAGGATAATCATCGTCACTCTATGCCTAGGCATGGTTGGTGCTATTATTACGCATGCACAGGCAAGGCTAGAAGTTGTTGGCGGAGACACATTTGATTGGGGAAGAGTAAAACCACCCGCCAGCGGACATCTTGACGCAGAGATCAAGATGAAGAATGTTGGCACCGAGCGTCTGAAGATCACAGATGTCCATCCAGGATGTGGATGTACAAAAACGGATCCAGACAAGCTCGAACTTGCACCTGGGGAGATTTCCACGATGCAGGTTCAACTCAGTGTCTTCCCATCCCTGGTTGGTTCTGTGCGGAAGAATATCGAAGTGTCGTGGATTGACGCCACCTCTTCAGACACGACAGAAAAGAAAACAACCATCTGGCTCACGGCATTCATGTACCGTGTTCTTGTAGTACATCCAATGCCGTTTATCAACTTCGTGAACCTTCAAGTTGGTACGGAATCAGAGTCGATCGTCCTTGTCGAGAACAACTCAGACGAGGATATCAAACTCTACGACTGGTTCACCGACAATGGGATCACATGTAATTACAGAGATGCTGTGATCCTGAAGTCGAAAGAGAAGCTAGAACTCGTAGCCAAACTGACGCCGAAGAAGGTTGGTGGGTTTACCGGCATGGTGAAAGTAAAAACATCACATCCAGACCTACCGATCCTTGAGCTCCCTGCCTATGGCACCGCGCGCTAGCGCGGAATGTGGATTTCCCACGCCTTGCCGTTCATTGGTGCGGGAATGCCTCTACCCAATATCCAAGGGTTAAGGAGCTTCACATCCTTATACGTTGTGCCGTTTGCAATGGCCCATTGCGTCAAGTTCGAAACTGCTCCGTTTTCCCGTATGATGCGGGTAGGGGGCTCGTCATAGCGCTCTGATTTGGGTACGATGATGCCGTATTCGTGTGCATGCTCCATCAAATGCTTGATCATGGCAATGCGGAGGATGTAACGCGAGGTTTCTTCATTGAGGAAGAGATCGTAGTAATCTTCCTTCTGCTGGAACTTGACATTGCCACTAAGGTTCTCGTGTCCCATGTTGTAGCCGGCAGCAGCATTGGACCACGATCCATTTGCATCACGTCCTGCGCGTAGATAGGCAATAGCGGCCTTCGTGCTCTTGGCAACGTTGCGACGTTCATCTACCTCATCGTTGATCGTTAAGCCGTAGGCGCGGCCTGTGCCCGGAATAAACTGCCATAGCCCCACAGCATCCTTGGGAGATCGAGCCATGAACAGAGCGCTCTCTGCCACACTGAGGTATTTCAGATCATCTGGCTCGCCGGCTTCTTTGAGCAGCTTTTCGAACGTTGGGAAGTATCGTCCGGACCGCTTGATATAGAGGATGATCTGACCGGGTGTTTGCAGATTGATGTAGAACTCTCGCTCTGCACGTTCACGCACCTCCGGAATCTCTAACGGCACCCGTTCACCGCAGAAACTGAGTTCCTTTGGAAGTTTCCACGTGCTAATGGCCAAGGTGTCGGAGCTGCGCTTCGTTTCGTCGGCCTTACCCTGTGCCGTATCACCGCACGCAGGCAGAACAACCGCTAGGCAGATTGTTGCAATACAGAGGGCGAGACGGTGATGGAGTGTGTGCATAGTTCTCTTTCTCGTTCGTCGTTGGTTGCTAGAAAGACGATCCCGCCACGTTGCTGGTGTGCAACGATCTCCTGTATCAAGATCGCTCTGCCATTTGTATCCAGCGTAGTTGAAGGTTCATCGAGCATCAATACGGGAGGTATGAGACTCACAGCCAATGCAATAGACACACGTTGTCTCATACCGCTCGAGAATGTTCGCACGATCTCATTGGTGTACCGGTCCAGACCGACACGGCGGAGGACAGCATCGATATGCTCTTCGGATGATCTCTTCCCGTGCAGTTCGGCATGTACATGCAGCAGTTCGCGTGGAGTGAACTCGTCGTAGATCTGAAGGTAGGGGGCTACATATCCGCAGGAGAACGGTCGTTGCTCGGACTCGATCACTGTTCCATTCACCGTAAGAGAGATGTCCCCAGCGTCAGCACGCAGGACTCCGGCAATGATCCGCATTAGTGTGGATTTTCCGCTGCCGTTGGCTCCAAGTATACCTACCACATCGCCCGAAGTGCCGGACACAGCGATATCTCTGAGGACAGTTCTTCCGTTGTAGGACTTTCGAACTCCGGTGAGAGAGAAGCTTGTCATCGGCGTACGGAGATCTTGAGTAGGGTGGACCCGTCCTTGGACTCCACGCGGACGAGATAGGTGCCGGGCGTAAGATCGGCAGGAAGTTCGAAGAGTGCAACGATTCGGTCGCCGTCGAGCACTACGGTGGAGCTCGAGGTTGAAAGGCCGATGGTTGAGACGGTCATTAGGGAGAGGGTGACGTTTTCACCGGGGATCCCGTCTGCTATTGGTACATACAGCAAACGTGTTGCTGAGATCGAAATTGGTTGCGGATAGGGGGAGGCGGGTTTTCGGGTCTGTGCACCATCAAGTGTAACGCAGATCGATTCCGGAGAGACACGCACACCCCACGAGGTGCCGGGAACGATAGCATCGCTCGGTAATGGACTGTTGGTTAGGGTAACGGTGTATGAAAGAGCGGTAAAAGCATTCCCATTGACGTAGGCTGTTTCATTCGGCCACGATAAAAGAACGGCAACGCTTATTGGCTCAGCACCTGAGTTGGATGGTATAGAAAAACGCAACGCCCGCACCTCAAATGCCCGCAGTGCCCCGGATGAAACAACGCTCGGTGCGATAGCGCGTTCGTCTGAATAGAGTCTGATCTCATCGATATCCTCGGCACCGGGAATCACGGTATTCTCTTGTCCTCTCGATCCGGTTTGATAGAAGATCGGAAGCTGTGAACAAAACACATCCGTGAAGGCAGCGCCATGTTGTGAGTAGGCATCAACAACTGCTTGTGCAGGTCGAATGCCCAAGCCGATCTTTTCCCAAGCGGTGCGCATTGTGTTCGCCGACACGTTCTGCATCACATTGCCATACCATCCCCAAACGTATCCGTTGATCGCCGCTGGGTCTGAGAATGGCCACTGCTCAGGTTCCGCAAAGAGTTCATTGGTGTAGATCGCCCAGTCGCGAACCTCCGGCCAAATGCGTAACTCCATCCACGTTGAGGACAGCTCATAGAACATGAGCTGAGAGGTTGCTAAACCGTACCTCCCATTCTGGATCACATGATGGAATTCGTGCGCGCATGTAACGTGTAATGCATCGATCCCGAACGTTGCATAAGCCGGCCTACCCGAAGCGTCGCGGTCCGCTTCGGCAAAGTTGTTGTCAACGTCCATCCAGGTGGTGTATCGGTCGATCGGCGAAGAGCTGATGATCTTATCGAGTGTTGTTACACCATACAAACTGCTCCCCGACGGACCAGCTTGACTGAGGTCTCGAACGTATACGTCGATCGCCCCATTTCCACCGTCTACTCCATCCGAGGGAGGTGGCAAGTACCCTAGTGTATCGATCTCAGCCCGATAGACGTGTTCCAACGTGCGGATGCACTCATCCACATAGTCTGGTACGGAGTTTCCATCGAGGTCCGAAACATCAACAGCATCGGGTCCGCTTGTTGCATAGTGGACGCGGAAACGACCGGAAGTGGCATCAACAAAGAAGGGGAGCACAGGTCGTTGGCCGGCCTGAATGCCTGCCTGAACCTTGCGCACGAGTTCGGGAGTGGTCTGTACAGCAAAACCGCAGTGCGACTGAAAGGATCGCTGTGCAGCAAGAGGAAGGGAGAAAAAACAAAACGCGAACAGGAATAAACCTGCTCGCGAGACTGAATTGCGATGGAGTACCGCCAACAACGTCAGCGGAACATTTCCTTGATCATGCCCCACGTGCGTTTGATACCGCTCACATTATGCGTTACGCCCACGGTGTTCGAATAACTCGTGTTCTGGTCGGCACCGATCATCTTGAGGCGATAGGTAAAATAGTTGCGAGCTACAGAGCCGTCATTCCCATCGCGCTTGCCAAAAGCTTCATCGTCACGATAGGTATAGGATTGATTGTTGCCCTTGGCTTGGACAGTTGCGATATAACGAAAGGCATTGTCTTCGCCGGCGCGTTCGATCTCATACTGAACGAGATCAGGCTCGTTGTTCGACTTCCACTCGAGAGAAACGGACGTTCCATTGGACTTTGCCTGGAAATACTGCAGCGTTACCTGCACGGCAACACCAGCAACGGATGTCACTGCAAGAATTCCTATGATGAGGGCTAGTCGTCGCATAGAGCAAAGATACGAATGCGGACGGTGGATTATCCACCGCACAAGAGAAAAAGACGAATGCCGCGCCGGAAAGTTACTCCTCTGCAGCTCCGGCTCCTTTGGCGATCGAGAGTGCACCGCTTGGGCAACCTCGCACCACCGAAACAAGCTCGGCCGATTCGGCATTTTCAGGTTGTACCCACGGTTTTACGCGTGGATTGAAGACACTTGGCAGGTTCCTGAAGCAGTGTGCAGAATGGATGCACTTTTCAGGTTGCCACACAACGGTAACCTCTTCGGTGCTGTAGTGCTTAATGACGTCAGGCATGGACCCCTCCTGTACTTGGACGTTTTCGGTTGTAACGTACTGAAACTGGACAATCCCACCAAGAAAATATCGTCCACAAGCCTCAGATACGTAGTTTTGCAAGACAATGTTCCAGCTTCGCCCCCTCATCGCCGTTGTTTCCCTGGTGCTGTTTTTTGCAGCCACCACAGGACTGCCTGTGATGATCCACTACTGTGGGGGAGAAGCGGTGGCAGAAAGTTGCCCGCCGGAAGATTGTTGTGAGGAAGAATCCTGCTGCACGGATGAAGTTTCAGTTACCTCCGTAAAAAATGAAGGTCAGGTCTCGCACATCGGCGCACCTTCCCCCTCTGAGTGTGAAGGAATGGCCTTTGAACTCGTGGGTGACCTCGTTCAGACGGGCCTAACGCGCCCGCTCCAGGAACAAGTGGACAGGACACCGGCAGAGCCCCCTGACCGGTCGAAACTTTGCCTTTTTAGGATCTAGACCTCTACCGTCCCACTCCCAGACCCCCGGCAAGGTGCCAGGCGGTCTTTCTGTGTTGAACGGAATGAGGTAACAATGTCATTGAACCTTCTGCGAGCCGCTGCTTGGCTTGCCCTTTCTTGTCTGCCGATCGGTCTTGCAGCGCAGTCCGTCCTTCATGGACGTGTGACAGCCGAAGGTCTACGAACTGAAAGAGACCCGTTACGCAGCGCCACGGTCCTGTGGAAGGGAACACGTGAAGGAACGCTGACCTCGGCCGATGGGCACTTCATGATCAAACGGTCGGCCCAAACAGATACGCTGGAGATCCGCTATGCCGGATATGAGACGCAGTACGTCGTGGCACCAACTGACACGATAGAGATCGTACTGCAGCTACGGACGGAGAATGTAGTGACCGTAGAAGCAGACCAGCCTACAATCACTCGAGCCCCGCAAAAGACGGAGATGATCACTAAGAAGGATCTGGTGAAAGCTGCGTGTTGTTCTCTTGCTGAGTCGTTTGAGAAGAACCCGTCCGTGGAAGTGTCCTTTGCCGATGCTGTCAGTGGCGCAAAGCAGATCCAACTGCTTGGACTGCGCGGTCTCTATACACAGTTCTTGATCGAGGCTGTGCCGTTAGTTCGCTCACTTGAGATGCCGTACGGACTCGATCACGTGCCCGGACCCTTCATGGAGTCGATCAGTATTTCCAAAGGGGCTTCTACCGTCACCAATGGATATGAGTCCATGACTGGTCAGATCAACATCTGTATGCACGATCCACGCACAGCCCCCTCCCTCTACGTGAATGCGTACGGCAACACACAAGCACGCTTCGAACTCAATCTCTATGGTGCACAGCAGATAACGGATGAACTCAGCACGATGACCATGCTCCATGGCCGGATCATGGACATGACAATGGATAATAACAACGATGGGTTTGCAGACATCCCGGCATTCAAACAAGTGAACCTTGTTCATCGATGGTTGTACAACAATGATGAGATAGAATGGCAGGTGTTTGTGCGTGGACTCATTGACCAGCACACGTCCGGACAGAGCGTCGTTGGACATGCCGGAGATCCACATGCACATGACTCAACGAATGGAGCCCCGTACGATATCGTAACAGATATTGGTCACGCAGACGGATTCATCAAATTCGGTTTGCTCAATGCCTTTGGCGATATGGAAGGCAGTGGCGTATCACTTGTTGTTGCCGGTGCCTATCACGATGCAACCTCAACGTTCGGACTCCGCCAGGCACATGGTCAGCAGCGAACTGTGAATGTGCGTGGCGTCCTTGCCCTGCCGTTCTCCGAGGAAATCAAGCTGGTAGGGGGCTTCTCCTACCTCTATGATGACGTGCAAGAATCGCTGATGACGAACTCATTCTCGCGCATAGAACGTGTGCCCGGACTCTATGCAGAGGCAACGTTGCAGCCTGTGAAGAACGTGACGATCCTTGCCGGACTTCGTGCTGATGCTCACAATCTCTACGGAACACGAGTGGTGCCGCGCGCTCACATAAAATGGAGTGCAACGGGCATGACGTCGATCCGAGCATCCATCGGCAGAGGATGGCGCGTTGCAAGTGTTGTGACGGAAAATCTATCGTCCTACATCAACTCGCGACAAGTCTACTTCGATCAGTCGTTCAGCCCCGAGGACTCGTGGAACGTGGGAGCCTCGTTCACAACGTCATTTGAAGTCGCCGCGCGACCGATCACCTTCGATGCGGAGATCTATTCAACGTCGTTCATGAATCAGGTGGTGGTTGACTATGACAGGTCGGTACGCGAAGTATGGGTCACGAATCTCAACGGCACGAGCTATGCAACAAACGTGATGGCGCAGATATTGGTCTCGCCCATTCCACGTTTGGACGTACTTGTGGCATACAGATGGGTTGATGTGCAAGCCCCCTACGGAGGAATACAGCAACAACGTCCGATGGTGAGCAGGTCTCGTGTTCTGACCACGCTCTCGTATGCAACGATAGAAAGTGAATGGCAAGCCGACCTGACCGTAGCATGGAATAGCACGGGGCGTCTCCCAACCACTGCAGGGAACCCTCCGGGAGCCACGTTGGCTTCAACCTTCCCGTCATGGTGGCGTGTGAACGCGCAGATCACAAAACGCTTCGGAACATTCGATGTCTACGTTGGAATCGAGAACGCAACGAACTTCATTCAGGACGATCCGATCCTCGGTGCAGACATGCCCTACGGTGAAACATTCGATGCCTCACTTACATGGGGTCCGCTTGATTCTCGGATGTTCTACGCAGGGGTTCGTCTTACGATCCAATGATGCTGGTCATTCACCCGCGATCGGGTTGATCATCACTGGTGGCTTTGGCATATCGCCATCAAGTGGACGTACCTCAAGATCTTCAAAAAGAAGGTCAGGCGTGATGATCGTTGCGATCACGTAGGCGGAGCCGCCGGTGATGAAGGACGGAACAACGCTTGGTGCGAGGAAGTTGTGCACGGTGGTCGTCTTCGAAACGGCAAGGATGTCCTTGAAGGATGCTGGAGAAATGCCTGCACCTTCTACACCTCTGATGAGCTCCTCTCGTCCGTCCGGATAGACACGGTAGGCTTCAAGCAGACCGATCTTGCCCTCACCTTGAGAGATCGGCAGATCTGAACCTAGCTGACGATAGACGCCGGTGAAGAGGAGGTTCTGATCCATTGTAGAGCGAACAATGATGCCGTACGGCAACTCACGGTCCTTAACGAGTTTGAGCAGTCGCTTCTTGAGATCGGCCGACGATAGCTTGCGTTTTGCATCGGCACACGTTACATCGAGTACGCTGAGCATCGCCCCGCCGCCACGCTGATGACCGTTGCTGGCCTTAACGCGCTTGGTTGGCACACGCGATGAGAGTAATGCACGCAGATAGCCCTTTTCAACAAGGGAGACGTCCAGTGCGCGCATACCCTCATCGTCAACAGCGTAATGTCCGGCAACAATGCGGCCATTATCGCGCTCGCGCGATGGAACAGCCTGGACGCTCATGAATTCAGGAAGTACACGTGCACCGATCTTGTTCTGGAAGGCAAGGTTGCGATCATTCGTAGAGAAGCCCCCTTCAGAAAGGGGCTGACGTTGTGCAACGAGATTCGGAGCAAAGAACTGGCCAAGCACACCGGCGGCAGCTTGTCCTTCAAAGACAACAGGACCGGAATAAGCTTCTATAGTAGGAGCCGTGGTCTGTTTATCGAGACGCGCAGCTGCCAAGCGAACAACACGTTCAAGAGAGTCGGCAGATGGAAGATCCGTTGGAAGGATGCCATACGTTGCATAGGTCTGAGCAAGAGGCATGCCATCCGATGCTTGTGTTGTAGCAACGATCTCAACGCCGGTGAAACATTCGTACTTATGAAGTTTGCGACCTTCGGTGTTGAGGTAATACGTCTCCTTCGGCACGATCTCCATACCAACACGTGAGTTCTGGATGGATGGGTAGGAACGGAAGATCGAGCTTAGTCGCTCGGTGAGCCAGATCATCGAGGGTACGTCCGCCGCTACTCGATGAATGTTCGTCTCGAGGATGGTCTCGCCTGGCATGAGACTAAAGTCCCACGTTGTATCCGTACGGGTCCTATTCTTGAGCGTTGCTTCCTTCTTCGCATAGACCTCTACGGCCTGTTTAAAGCAAGCGTCGGTAGCAAGCCATAGCTCGCGTCGCAGACCATCAACGGTGAGTTCGAACGGGATCCTGCGGTTTTTAAATCCCTCTTCGTCATCACTCGAACCAAAAAAACCGAGTGAGACATCGAAGAAGTTCGTGTTATCGAACTTCGCACCGCCAACGCGCACACGCACAGTCAGGGAAGCCGTGAGCCCAGAGTCGATGTCCTCAACAGTGCCAAGCACGGCGTGGACACTTGCAGAGCGACGGATCTGTAAGAGATATTCGATGTTATACGGACGAGCGAGATCGCCGAGCTTCAACTCGCGGATCGAGCGTTGAAGCTCAGTGTCCATCGCAGAGAAGATCGTTGATTCATCCAGTCGTTGCGAAGTGGCGAACACTGTGCCCGTTAGGAAGAGTGCTATCAGTAGGTGCGTTTTCATGGGCGACCCTCCTTCGACGTCAGTGACGGATCGCTTAGCAGTGGCGGCTTCGCCTGAGACTTCTGCTTCTTCTGAACTTCGATCGTTGACACAAGTAAGCTCGGCGAGCTTGCACTTACGGGTACTCCGCCCGACTCTGCACCGCAAACCCCGTTGAATATGCCAAGGTCATCAGCTGCAGCAACGATGTTATTGAAGGTAGTAAGGGGCGTTCCGATCAGGTCAACACCACGCACCAATTCATCGGGCCTGCCATCAGCAAAGACCTTGTACACAACAAGTGGCTGGACGTTGAAGGCATTCGGAACTGTACGTCCGGTGAACGTGAAGCCCCCTTGAATGTCTTCGAAGAGGAGTCCGAATTCCTTGTTCTGTTTTGTGCACTCGCGACGCAACATTGCTCGAAGTGTATCATACGGGACTGTTGTGGTAGCTTCTACGATAAGATTTGATTGCCTCGACACGGTCTTGAATCCGGCTTGACGTCTGCCGTGACCGTTCGAACTAGGAAAGTTCTCGATCGGAGCACGCGACATCAAGAAGCTGCGGAAGATCCCACTATCAACAGCAACAACACGTTTGCCCGGCATGCCGTCATCATCGTACTCGAAGGCACCAACGATGTCGTTGCCCCGTAGTGACTTTATGGTTGGATCGAACACAACGTTGATGAACGACGGAAGGATCTGCTTGTTGAGGAAGGGCTTAAACGTCTGACTCGAATTCACATCCTTCTGGCGATGACCTTCCACACGGTGTCCGAAGATCTCGTGGAAGAACACACCCGAGGCACGCCCTGAAAGAATGGCTGGTCCGGTATAGGTCTCGAGTAAGGGGGCTGTCCGTAGCGCCCGAGCAATGTCGATGAGACGTTGAACTTCCTTTTCCATCTGTTTCTTTGACGGAAGTCTGTCCACGGCATAGGCAGAGTAGCTCTCATACATTGGAAGGCTCATGCCATCGTCGGCCTTTGCCTTCACGATCACAAACATCTTTACGATCGGCTCCGATGACTGGATCATCGTGCCTTCGGAGTTCACAACGTATTTAACGAGCAGGTCTGTTTGAAAAGAAACTCGACCAGAG
>JADJIQ010000001.1:0-57500 GCA_016707005.1 Ignavibacteria bacterium | reverse complement strand
TCCTTACGGAGCCCACAGCTTCGGCGGGATGCTTAGTCCCGATTATTGTCGGCGCACAGTCGCTCGACCAGTGAGCTATTACGCACTCTTTGAATGAATGGCTGCTTCTAAGCCAACATCCTGGCTGTCTATGCAACTGCACATCCTTTGCCTGTTAGCACCCACTTGGGGGCCTTAGCTGGTGGTCTGGGTTGTTTCCCTCTCGGCTACGAAGCTTATCCCTCGCAGCCTCACTCCCGTGCAATTCTGTCATCGGCATTTGCGGTTTATCTGGGGTCGGTACCGTTGTGACAGCCCTAGCCCAATCAGAGCCCTACCTCCGAGACAGTAAACACGAGGCTGTTCCTAAAAACATTTCGGGGAGTACGAGCTATCACCGAGTTTGATTGGCCTTTCACCCCTATCCACAGGTCATCGGAGTAGTTTTCAACCCACACCCGTTCGGACCTCCACGTGGTGTTACCCACGCTTCATCCTGCCCATGGATAGATCACACGGTTTCGCGTCTGCCGCCACATACTGATTCGCCCTATTCAGACTCGCTTTCGCTACGGGTGCGGATATCCATATCCTTACCCTTGCATGAGACGAGCAACTCGTAGGCTCATTAAGCAAAGGCACGCCGTCACAGCATTGCTGCTGCTCCGACCGTTTGTAAGCACACGGTTTCAGGTTCTTTCACTCCCTTCTGAAGGGTTCTTTTCACCTTTCCCTCACGGTACTGGTTCACTATCGGTCACAGAGGAGTATTTAGCCTTGGAGGGTGGTCCCCCCGGTTTCACACAGGATTTCTCGTGTCCCGCGCTACTCAGGATACCCCTGGGCCTTCAATGGTTTCGCATACAGGGCTCTCACCTTCTGTGGCCGGCCTTCCCAGGCCGTTCTGCTACCATCTCCGGATCCCGTTATGGGGTCCTACAACCCTGAGCGCATTTGCATGTGCTCGGTTTGGGCTATTCCCGTTTCGCTCGCCACTACTCCGGGAATCTCGTTTGATTTCTCTTCCTCCAGGTACTGAGATGTTTCACTTCCCTGGGTTAGCTCCCTTGCGGGTAATGGGACATGACTCCCATTGGGTTTCCCCATTCGGACATCCGCGGATCAAAGCATGCTTCCTGCTCCCCGCGGCGTTTCGCCGGTTGCTGCGTCCTTCTTCGCCTCTCTGTGCCAAGGCATCCACCGTGTGCCCTTTACAACTTGCCGTTTGTTTTTCGTCCTGCGACGTACGTCGCTAATTCTCTTCACCAATGCTTGCGCATTGTTTCTACGCGTTTGCTTGTTTTCTATCGTTTTCGTCTTTGCTCGCCTATCGCTTGTGCGTCGTCATGACTCGATCACGCTCCTCAACACCTTTTTTCCAGGATGCCTCGGGCACTCTCTTGGCCATGCCTACACGCATTGCTCAATAGACGGCTTTCTCGTTTTACGAACATTAACCTCTTCAGTTTTCAAAGAACTCTTGGATTCTAGATACATCGTAAAGATGTACCGTTTCCGTGGACCCATACGGGATCGAACCGTAGACCTCCTGAATGCAAATCAGGCGCTCTCCCAGCTGAGCTATGGGCCCATCATCTTAACCACGTGGGCCGGAGTGGACTTGAACCACCGGCCTCACGCTTATCAGGCGTGTGCTCTAACCAGCTGAGCTACCGGCCCATCTGCAATCGTTGATGGAGTTCGGTTCCAAAGAACACCGTTAGGTGTTCTTTGACAACAGGAAGCATTTACAGAACGATCTTTCCAGTATTAAAAAGACACTATCGAGACTGATTGCTCATGTCTCGTAGAGAAATATTCTTCTCAGGTCTCCTTAGAAAGGAGGTGATCCAGCCGCACCTTCCGGTACGGCTACCTTGTTACGACTTAGCCCTAGTCACCGATTTCGCCTTCGACGGCATTACTACCGGCTTCGGGCACCCCCGGCTCCCATGGCGTGACGGGCGGTGTGTACAAGGCCCGGGAACGTATTCACCGCGGCGTGCTGATCCGCGATTACTAGCGATTCCACCTTCATGGAGTCGAGTTGCAGACTCCAATCCGAACTGAGACCGGCTTTAGGGATTATCTCTGCCTCGCGGCTTTGCCCGTTGGACCGGCCATTGTATCACGTGTGTAGCCCCGGACGTAAGGGCCATGATGACTTGACGTCATCCCCACCTTCCTCTCTACTTGCGTAGGCAGTCTCTCCAGAGTGCCCGGCCAAACCGCTGGCAACTGGAGATAGGGGTTGCGCTCGTTGCGGGACTTAACCCAACACCTCACGGCACGAGCTGACGACAGCCATGCAGCACCTCTGTAAGCATCCGACTTAACGGGTCCGTCGACTTTCATCTCTGTACTACTTACACTTCAAGCCCGGGTAAGGTTCTTCGCGTTGCATCGAATTAAACCACATGATCCACCGCTTGTGCGGGCCCCCGTCAATTCCTTTGAGTTTCAACCTTGCGATCGTACTCCCCAGGTGGTATGCTTATCAGATTCCCTACGGCACTGAACCCTTGCGGGCCCAACACCAAGCATACATCGTTTAGGGCGCGGACTACCAGGGTATCTAATCCTGTTTGATCCCCGCGCTTTCGTGCCTCAGCGTCAGTTACGAGCCAGATGAGCGCCTTCGCCACCGGTGTTCCTCCTGATATCTACGCATTTCACCGCTACACCAGGAATTCCCTCATCCTCTCGCACTCAAGCCCTGCCGTATCAAAGGCACCCTCCGGGTTAAGCCCGGATATTTCACCTCTGACGCACAAGGCCGCCTACGCACCCTTTATACCCAGTAAATCCGGACAACGCTCGGGTCCTACGTATTACCGCGGCTGCTGGCACGTAGTTAGCCGACCCTTCCTTTGACGGTACCGTCCCAGAGGCCCGTGGCCTCCTTTCGTCCCGTCCGACAGTGGTTTACAAGGCGAAGCCCTGTCATCCCACACGCGGCATTGCTGGTTCAGGATTGCTCCCATTGACCAATATTCCTCACTGCTGCCTCCCGTAGGAGTCTGGACCGTGTCTCAGTTCCAGTGTGGCTGTTCGTCCTCTCAGACCAGCTACTGATCGTCGCCTTGGTGAGCCATTACCTCACCAACTAGCTAATCAGCCGCAGGCTCATCCCCATCCGCCGAAGCTTTGATCTCGCGACCTCATCAGATATTAGCCCCGGTTTCCCGGGGTTATGTCTGTGATGGGGGCAGATAACCTACGTGTTACTCACCCGTGCGCCAGTGGTATTGCTACCCCTAGACTTGCATGTGTTAGGCATGCCGCCAGCGTTCGTCCTGAGCCAGGATCAAACTCTCCGTTGTAGAAAGTTGATTCTAGTTCTTGTTGTTGTTGTTTCCGAATTGATCGCATGGAACACCACTTCGCTGATTACTCAGCTCCACAGTGCACTCCATGACGGGGGTAGAACATATGTCCTACCCATTTTTTTGTTACTGCTTGCTTCCTGTTGTCAAAGAACACCGACTTTTCGACTTTTTCCGCCTTCGTTAGCGACAGTGCCGCGCGAAGGGGAGACAAACATAAGGGTATTGCCCCACTCCACCAAATGGGTATGCGAAAAAAGGTGGGGGAAGGCGAAAAAAAATCAGAGGTCGAACTCCATTTTCACGGTGATCGAGGCTGTCTTACGTTTAGATGTCGTATTGAAAGCACCACCCCAACTGTAATCTTCATTGCTGTTCTGCGCGGTGATCTGGAAGATCCCCATATCGGCTCGAAGCAGCTTGCCAAGCCGCCCGGCGGAGTTCTCGGCGATCTTCTCCGCACGCTCAGTGCCGTCCTTGGACGCCTTAGCGAGCAGATCTAGCTTGAGCTCTGCCAACTTTGTGTAGTAGTATTCAGGCGGCTGTGAGTTCAAGACCACGCCGGCATCAATAAGCTCGCTGATCTCCCGCGACAACATCTCTACCCTGTCAACATCCTTACTCTCTACCTGCACGTTCTGACTGAGATTGTACCCGTCAAAAACTTGCTCATAGCGCTCACCATTCTGCACGGATCGGTATACCGGATTGATGGCAACGGCACTGATGATGATAGCGCTGGAAGGGATTCCCTTTGAGATGAGATAGCTCTTTACCCTGTCGGCATCGGCCCGAATCTGACCATAAGCACTTGCCACCGTAGGCCCCATCCTCGAGAACGATGCCCTCCAGACAATGAGATCACTTACAAAATCCTGCTGGGCAAGCCCCGTAACGATGATCTTCTCTGTCCGTGGATGACTTCCCGTCCACGCCGAGCCCAACAATGCGGCGGCGGCCACAACACCCGCAGCCACTGCAATGGCTGCCCAAAGTCGATACTGCATAGTGTTTCTCCAAGGTTTTTTAAGGGGCTGATCTGAACCGGGCTGCCAAAATACGCCCCCTCCACACCGAACGAGTGGTCGAAAGCCGTATTTTTGCTATTCGACGAATCCTATGGACCATTGACTGCACCCTTCCGTATGGCAAAACCGCTGAGTATTCTGTTCGTCACGAGCGAGATCTACCCGTTCATTAAGACGTCCGAATTTGCCGACCTGTGTTATGCACACTGCTTAGGCGTGCGAGAGATCGGACACGACATTCGTGCCATGATGCCTAAGTATGGCTACATCTCGGAACGTAAGAATCGTATTCACGAGATCAATCGACTGCGCGATATCCCGATCCCGATCGGGTCAGAAGCCCATCCGGCTACTGTAAAGTCGAGCTCGATCAATAACCCGCGTGTAAAGGTCCAGTCGTATATCACGACGAACTCGAACTACCTCGATGTGAATAAGGGTATCGAAGCAGACATCACCACGGGCGTTACGTTCCCGAACAATGATGAACGCTACATATTCTATAACCGCACGGTTCTAGAGACATGTCTATTGCTCGGTTGGTTCCCGGATATCATCCACTGCGTTGGCTGGCAAACGGCCCTCATCCCGGCATATATCCGTACACGCTACCCACAGGAGTTCAAGAAGACGAAGATCGTTATGACGATCTCGGACTTCGAAGAACAAGGTGTGTTCCCTCTGAAGTCCCTTCAAAAGACGGGGCTTACCGAAGACGCAATGGAAAAGGCGAAGTACAAGAATAAAATGAACTTCCTGCGCGCCGGCATGGCATATGCAGACCGCGTGTCTACCTTGTCTCCGACGTATGCTACTGAACTCGTTGCTAATAAAGAGTTCACGGAGAACTGGCTTCCGTTACTGAATAAGAAGCCATTGGCTGGTATCGGTCATGGCATAGACCTCCTCCATTGGAACCCAAAGACTGATTCGAACAATCGTGCGAAGTACGATGTAAAGGATCCTTCCAATAAGGAATCTGCTCGCGAAGCCCTTCAAAAAGAAACCGGTCTCGCCGTGAAGGACGATGCGATGATCGCTGCCTTCCTCGGGCCTCTTACAGAAGAGCGCGGAGCAGATGCATTCATCGCCGCCATCCCGGACCTCATTAAAACCGGAGTTCAGGTCATCATCGCAACCGATATGCCTACTCCGCTGCGTAAGGCCGCCGATGCTCTCATGAAGAAACATCCTCATGAGGTTCAGGTTCGAGTTGGATATGATGAAGAATACCTACATCACGTCATGGCGGGCGCTACGGTTCTTGTGAAGCCGTCCCGACATGAGGTGAGCGGACAGTTCCAGCGCATTGCTCTTGCCTATGGCACTATCCCTATCGTCCGTGCTACGGGCGGAATCGCAGAGGGTCTTATCGACGCAGATGAGGCAAAGGGGGCAGGCAATGCCTTCATCATGAAGAAGACGGATGCTGCCGAGATCGTCAAGACATTCAAACGCGCTCAAAAAGCACACGCATCACACGAAGCCTGGAGTGAGATCGTCGCCAAGGCTATGTCTACACCTGTTGGCTGGTCTGCATCAGCTCAGGGATACGACGAGTTTTACAGATCTCTGGTCAAGGATACCAAATAGCCGTGTTCGAAACGTGGCGTGGCCCCCACGCGTTTTATGCAGTGATCGCTGCCATTGGCGTGATCCTTTCGTCGTGCAACGACCTTCCTACAAGTGTGGGCTCTGAAGTCGTACCCGGCACCGACACGATCTACGCTCTTTCATCATTGGATGCTCCATTGCTTTCCAATGACACGATGTCGTCCGTCCGTGAACCACTTGTGAACTCCACCTACTTCTTGATCGGGAACACGCAGAATGATCAAGCTCGGGTCTTCATGGAATTCACCAATTATCCGGATCTCGGACCGGATTCAGCTTACGATGTTGTCAGTGCTGACCTACAGATGTTCCCGCAAGACTATCGGTATGGGGACACATCAGATCGCTCGGTCTCGTTCACTGCATATGAACTCAAACGCTCGTGGTCTGCGAACGTAACATGGGATTCGATCTGGACAGCAGACGGAAGCACCGACTTCTATTCAACAGCAGATGCACCGGTCTGCACGTATTCCGAACAAGTAACGGTTCCTGCAGACTCAATGATCCGCGTTCCGTTCGACGTTGATGCGGTGAAGCGATGGATGGTTGCCGGAAGAGATTCCTCACTTGTAAAAGAGGTCTTCGGCTTCGTACTTCTTCCGTCGAACACGTCGGTCATCCGCCAGTTTCGCAATCTTGACGGTGTGATCCAAGTCATGAAGCTCCGTGTGATCACGAAGAAACGTGATACCACTCAAGCGCTCGACACGGTTTTTGTAGAAAGTGCCGTTGCCAATTTTGTGAATACACCTGAGGCCCAAGCCGGTGAACTTCTTGTTCAAGGGGCACGCATTCACCGTACGTCGTTCAAGATCGATCTCGACTCCATTCCAAATAACTCGGTGATCGTTGGTGGCACTCTTCGCATCACGGTCAACGATGCTGCATCAACCTATGGCCTCTTCGGTCGCGACGAAGTGATCGCCATTCGATACAGCCCGCCGATCGGTTCTATCATCGAACTCTCGGCCCGAGACGACGCATCCGGCGTTTACATCTTCACGAATATCGGACCGATGTTGCAGTTGATCAGAAAGTACGGTGGTCCGGCTGAGTTGATCATCAAGCCGTCCGGTGTGTACGAAACATGGCGCATGAACCGACTTCACATCTATGGCCTCAACGCAGCAGACTACCTCCGCCCTCGAGTAACGGTGGCCTACACGATACCAGGCGTGTTCGATAAATGATGCGCCCCTTCCTCATCCTCGTGTTGTTAGCCATCCCACTCACTGCGTTTGGTCAAGGGGGCTCCAACTATTCGTCCATTGGCCTTGGCGATCTGCGTCGAACTGTTGGTGCACTCTATGACGGGATGTCCGGCACGTCCATCGCCATGCCAAGCGATCACGGGATCAACATCGTCAACCCGGCCTTGCTGGGCTTTTCTCCGTACACCCGGCTTCAAGCCGGATATCGATTTAACCAGCACCTCGTCACAGACAACGGGAACTCGATCGCTCAGAACAACGGCGAGATCGATGGTCTGATGGTACTGTTCGCCATCGATACTGCACATGGGTTTGGGGTCTCATTTGGCGTGGTCCCGTATTCATCTGTGAACTACGTTGTGAGGCGTGAACTCAAGACAGATATCGATGGCTCGGCCGTTACCGGACGTAGTCAACAACAAGGTACCGGCGGAACGTCCAGCATTCAGATCGGCGCATCCGGTCGGCTTGGCGACTTCTACGGCGGCGTATCCATCCAGACACTGTTCGGCGTGATCACGCTCTCGGATAACATCTTCATCGATGGTTACAGAGAGTTGGTTACGTCAACAACGTCCTATGATGTTCGCGGCATCCTGCTTCGAGGCGGATTGTACTATAAGGCAACTCCGGCCTTGTCGCTTGGAGCTTTTGTATCGGGTGGTCCGCGCGGCTCAATGAATATCGTCTATCGTGCAGCCGGAACGTTGAGCGGCAGCCCTTACTTTGATTCAACGCGTGCCGTGCAGTCGACAACCGAACTGCCGTACAGCGTCGGTATCGGTGCTTCGATCAAATCAGGACGCTCGCGTTACGGGATCGACCTTGAGTTTGGAGATCATTCAAGTGTTGATGTGAACCCGCGCTCAGATGCCACCTATTCTCGTTCACTTAGAGCAACATTTGGCTTTGACAGACCTGCAGCTCAATACGCTCCTACGTTTGGAGAAAAGTGGGGATTCCGTGCAGGTGCCGGCTTCCAACGTCAGTATTATACGTTCAAGGGTGAGAATATCGACGAAGTCTTCGCCTCTGGTGGATTCGATTTCCCTCTCGGCGCCAGTGCAACCGTTGATGCTGCCGTAATGGGTGGATACCGAGGTCCTTCAAACGGCGCGTTGTCTGAGTTATTCCTTCGCCTCACATTCACCGTTAGTATCGGTGAAACGTGGTTCAAACCGTTCTCACGCGAGTGATGATGGAGGTAGTAGACCTACCTTCTAGTAGCGGTATCGTTTCGACACGTCCGCCATGTTGTTCAACAACATCAGCACCTACGATCGTATCACGTGTATAGTCGCCCCCTTTCACAAGAACATCGGGTAACAAGAGTCCGATGATATGAAGGGGCGTATCATCTCCAAAGATGACAACATGATCAACCGAGCGCAGTCCGGCAATAACGGTTGCTCTGTCGAGCTCCGAATTGACAGGGCGTTCCGGACCTTTGAGTCTGCGGACCGAGTCGTCGGAATTCAATCCTAACACAAGAACATCACCGAACTCACGAGCCTTCTCCAGATAGGTAACGTGTCCGGCATGCAGAATGTCGAAGACGCCATTTGTGAAGACGATGCGTTTCCCTTGTTCACGTAATGATTCGCGCAGGGATACGATCTCTGGATCGGTGGTAAGGATCATGATGGTCGTGTTGAAGTCTCGTCTTCGTGGACGGCGGACAAAAGAGAATCGGCCGTGATGGCGATGATACCCGGTTCCGCCACAACACATCCCGCTGCAACATTCGCAAGTGCAGCGGCCTCGCGCATGGACGCACCTGCAGCCACCATTGCTCCTAACGTTGCGATGACGGTATCACCGGCACCGGAGACGTCGGCCACATTCTTCGCACGTGTTGGAACGCTGCTTACTTCACCACTGCGCTCAAACAGCATCATGCCTTCGGATCCCAATGTGATAAGCACGTTATCACAATCGAGTTTTTCCAAAAGCATCGCTCCTGCTTCGCGTACATCAGCGTCGGTCTTCAGCGGTATATCCAATGCATCTGCAGCTTCCTTCCTGTTCGGTTTGAAGAGCGTGCATGACGTGAAATCGAAGAAGTGTCGACGCTTCGGATCAACAAACACCGGTATCGACCGCTCCGAGGCAACAGCCATCACGGAGGCGATCAACTGCGGAGAGAGGAACCCTTTGTCGTAGTCCTCAAGGATGATCCCACGCAGACTCGTCCGTTTGCGAAGAAAGTCCGACACGGACTCGATCACATTTGGAGCCACATGTGCTCGTGTCTCCCGATCAAGCCGAACGATCTGCTGGTTATTGCCGATCACTCGCGTCTTCACCGTTGTAGGCCTGCCCTCTTCAACGGCAATGCCGTCAACATCGAGTCCAGCTGCTAGACCGATCTCACGCAACATCTTCCCCGATGAATCATCACCCACTACTCCACAGAGAAGGGGCTGTGCACCAAGCCCAAGAAGATTGGTGGCAACGTTGGCGGCCCCTCCTAGGTGGAAGCTCTCATTGTCAATGTCCACCACAGGAACTGGCGCTTCCGGGGAGACGCGATGAACGCTCCCCCAGAAATACCTATCGAGCATGATGTCCCCTACCACGCCGATCTCCATTCCGCGGAGAGCCGTTAAAAGGTTCTGTGTTCGTTCGCGTGAGAGGTGATGCATAGAGTTCGGGAACGTGTTCTTACGCCTGAGCGCCGGATGTTGGAGCAGGAGCCGGACGGGTAGCCATTTGACGATCAAGGAGGTAGACAGAAGGACCGTCTGAACCCACAAGCTTCAATCGCTCAATGATCTCTACCACCAGCGCTTCTTCTTCCACCTGCTCATTGATGAACCATTGCAAGACGATCTGTGCAGGTAGGTCCTTTTCTTTCAATGCGAGTTCATACAACGCATTGATGCTTGCCGTTATCGCCATCTCGTGCTTGCGAACCTGTTCGAACACCTGTACGGCTGACGTGTATTTCTTGACCGGTGCAGCAAGGGGGCGAAGGGTAACCGACTCACCACGATTGTGAAGAAAGTCGTAGAGCTTCATGGCGTGCATGGTCTCTTCTTGCCACTGCACCCGCATCCACTGGGCAAAGCCCGGCAGATTCTGCTCGGCGAACCATGCAGCCATGCCGAGATAGGTATAGGAGCTTTGGAATTCGGCTTGGATCTGGATGTTGAAGGCGTCTACGAGTTTTGGTTTCATTGGCATTGAGGTTCCTTTTGCAAGAGAGTATGTCACGAAATTACCCAATTCGGGGCTAGTTTCGGGGTCCTAACCACCACATGAACGGAAGAACAAATGAAACGCCAGACCACACTGACCCGACTCTCCATCGTAAACGCTGAGTTTTTTGCCTTCCACGGCGTCCGTGAGGAAGAACGCAACCTCGGCGGTCGTTTTCAGGTGGATGTGGATGTATGGTATGACACGATGAAGGCTGTTGTCAGTGACGATCTCAGCGACACCGTGAACTACGAAGAAGTGCTCTTCCTTGTGAACGAACACATGAACGGTGAGCCCTGCGAACTGATCGAAACGTTGTCCTTTGATATGGCTTCGGCCATCATCGATCGTTTTGTTGCCGTTCGTCAGACAACGGTGCGTGTTCGCAAACTCAACGTTCCTATTCAGCAGGTTCTCGACCACGTCGAAGCTGAGATCACTGTTGTCCGCGAAGACTGATCACTGACATGCGCGTTCTCCTCTCTCTCGGCTCCAACATCGGCAACTCGCGAGAAATGGTGCGGGCAGCCATGACCGAGATCGAGCGAACGATCCTTTCCGACACGCTCCGATCGCAAATGTGGCTCACGGATCCGGTTGGATACACCGATCAACCGCCTTTCATCAATGCAGCGATCGTTGGATCCAGTGATCTATCGGCGCAAGAGATCCATGACCGCTGCAAGAATATCGAGAATCAATTGGGCCGACAGCAGCGTGAGCGCTGGCGAGAACGTGAGATCGATATCGATGTGATCCTCGTGGGAGATGTGATCGTGGATGACGGAGACCTGCATATCCCGCATGCACGAATGGAAGAACGTCGGTTCGTGTTAGCCCCCTGCCAAGAGATCGCACCCGAGATGGTGTCTCCGAGGACAGGGATGTCCATCGGAGAATTGCTCAATGTGTGTCCGGACACTTCATCCGTTGCGATAGCCGAGTGATAATCAATGCGCATCCCTGAACATATCATCGATCAAGTTCGGTCACAAGCAGACATTGTGGACGTGATCGGAGAGCATGTAAAGCTCAAGCGCACGAACAAGAACTACCTCGGACTATGCCCCTTTCACAACGAAAAAACTCCGTCGTTCAACGTCAACCCCGAGCGCGGTATCTACAAGTGCTTCGGTTGCGGTAAGGCCGGCAATGTGATCACGTTCGTCGAAGAGCACATGCACATGGGCTTTGTTGACGCAGTGAAACATCTGGCACGTAGAAGCGGCATTGAGATCCCGGAAGAACAACGAGACGATCCAACGGGCGAACTTGCACGTAAGGATGCTGCCCTCCGAGCTCTGCGCGAAGCCACTGACTTCTACCGTTCCATCTTGAACTCCTCAGACGGGGCTCCTGCACGCGCCTTCTATACAAAGCGCGGATTCGGAGAAGAGATATCGGAGGCATTCAAACTCGGAGCTGCTCC
Organism: Ignavibacteria bacterium; assembly: GCA_016707005.1. NCBI lineage: Bacteria > Pseudomonadati > Ignavibacteriota > Ignavibacteria > Ignavibacteria bacterium. The sequence continues at coordinate 45,709 of JADJIQ010000001.1, read as the reverse complement.
TGCATCGTGGGATGCCGGCATGAAGCACTTGCTCGAACGCGGCTTTGCGATCGAACATCTTGTTGATGCCGGATTGGTGATCACGCGAGAAGACGGCAAGACGTATGACCGGTTCCGTGGCAGAGCGATGTTCGCCATCTGTGACGATGCTGGACGTGTGGTGGGCTTCAGTGCCCGCACACTTACCGATGAACCAGGTCAGCCAAAGTATGTCAACTCACCTCAGAGCATCGTCTTTGACAAGAGTAGAGTTCTCTACGGACTCGATCGCGCGAAACGATCCATCACCGAACATCGTACCGCCGTTCTCGTTGAGGGTCAGGCTGATGTGATCTCCCTTCACCAAGCCGGATTCACGGCAACGGTTGCAAGCTCGGGAACGGCGCTTACGCAGGATCAGCTTCGACTGATCAAGCGATATGCAGACACGGTCGTTCTTGTCTTCGATAGTGATGAGGCCGGACAGAAGGCCATTACTCGCGGTATCGAGCTCGGACTTGCCGGCGGTTTTGATGTGAAGTGTGTGCTGTTGCCGCCGGGGACTGATCCCGACTCCTTGGTGCGTGAGCGTGGAGCCGACGCCTTGCGGGCGTTGATCGATGGAGCCCCTTCCTGGCTTGTGTATCAGACCGACAGATTCCAACGCATGGGATTGCTCGATGATCCCGTGCAGCAAGCCAAGGCCGTTCGTACGATGTTGGAGTGGATCGCATCTGTTCCGGAAACACTTCGCCATCAGTTTCTTGTGCGAGATCTTGCCGAGAGATTCCGTCTTGATGAGCGATTGCTGGCTTCTGAACTTTCACAGATCACCAATCGCAGACCAGCCCAGCGTTATGATCAGCGTCAAGACACGAAGCAGCAAGCGATCACGCAATCGGGTGGACCAGACGCGAAGATCGCGCCCCGTCCAGTAGCCGTTCTGCTTCCACCTGAACGTGAATTGATCCGTGTGGCCATGACCTTAGATGATGGACTCAGCTTTCTCCTCAACGGATTCCATGTAACGGAGAAGACCTTCTGGAGTGAGTCTGGTCAGCGCATCTTCCGTCGCATCCTGGTTGCCGAAGTTGAGCACGGCGAATGGGTTCAACAAGTGCTGAACGATGAAGAACTCACAACAGATGAACGACGTGAACTGGCCGACATCCTTTTTGCCGTCTCTTCTCCGAGTGATGCATGGGGCAGGTTCAACGTGGATGTACCAACGTACGACATCGCCAGACCTGTGCGGGATGCTCTTCTCAATATCGAGATACATCGCCTGCATCAGCGCATCGACATTATGACACAGACCATTGAGACCACCATCGATGTGGACGAACGTAAACGATTCATGTACCAGATCACAGCGATGATCAAACGGCGCGAGGATCTGCGTCGTTGTTTTGACACTGACCCCAAAGACCTCTCATGGCAGCACGACGTTTCAGTTTCCTGACTCTAGGTGGGGCGATCCTTGCGGCCGTTGGCCTGTGGGGATATGTGTCACTGACGAGATCGTACGAGGACGACATCATTGTGCCGTTCGTTGTGGTGTCGCCTCCAAACCAAGCATTACTTTCTACCGTTCCGGCAACCCTCTCCGTGCGCGTACGTGCATCCGGTCTTCAACTTCTGAACCTGAAGTATTTCACAAAGGCCGCAGCATGCACGCTTGACCTCCAACGTCTTCGCGCAACCGGACCATCCACGTACAAGGCCGAGAGTCCGGATCTCCTACGCGGCCTGGTCTCTGCTATACCCCTTCGAACCATCTCTGTAGTTCCAAGCGAGATCAATCTGGCTACCGGTGATCTTGCTGTGAAACGAGTGCCACTACGCGTGCAGCACAACATCTCTTGCAGACAAGGTTTCCTCCTAGCATCGGAACCGCAATCGATGATGCAGGAGGTGGAGGTTCGCGGAACGAAGAGCATCGTTGAGCGCATTCAGGAATGGTCAACGCAACGCCTCTCTCTTGAAGATGTCCATGAATCCGCCGGGTTGGATGTTCCGGTGAGTGACACGTTGATGTCTCTCGTGAACGTTGTTCCGTCGGTCGTTCGTGTGCAGCTCAACGTGCAACAATCTGCAGACCTTATGGTGATGGATGTACCCGTAACGTTGGCCACCTCCCAAGGATCGGAGTACATGGATGTTCATCCATCGCGCATCCGCGTTGTGGTGCGTGGCGGCGTGGACGATGTAGCTCAGATCACGGCAAAGGATCTGCATGCAGAGATCACGGAACGACCGCAGAGCGGATTCGTTCGGCCGCGCGTTCTTGCGCCGAACAACGTCCGCGTGATCTCCACCGATCCCCCGTTCGTACGTGTTACCGCCCGCAAGGGAGGTCAGCCGGGTGTGCGGATCAGCAGCGATGAATCGCCGTAGCTCAAGAATCGATATCCGTTGTTGAGCGCAGCATCGTAGATCTCACGCCACTGATCACCGCCGCAGAAGCCGGCGACTAGCATCAACAACGTGTTGCCAGGTTGGTGAAAGTTGGTGATGAGAGCGTCGGCCATTGCAATGCGACAGCCCGGTGCGATCATAAGTTGTGTTTCGCCCCATACCTCATCAACACTCTTGGCGTCCATCCATTGCAGGACGGCATTAAGCACGTCAGCGCGGGGATAGCTATCCAGTGAAACATCAAACGCATCCCATTGATCTACGTCTGCAGATGGATGAGCACTCGGTCCGTCGCGCAAGATCTTAGCACCAAAGGCATAGACTGATTCCATTGTCCGCAACGATGTTGTTCCTACCACCGTTGTCCATGGTTGATCCGACGTGGCATGACGATACATTTGCAGGAGCGAATCGCGTGTGATCCCAAACCGCTCAGCATGCATGGTGTGATCCTTCACATCCTCTGCCTCCACCGGACGGAACGTGCCAAGTCCTACGTGGAGTGTGCAGTCTGCGCGGTCGATACCGCGATCCTTCAATGCCGACAACACTTCGTCCGTAAAGTGCAGTCCGGCCGTTGGAGCTGCCACAGATCCTTCTTCAACAGCATAGACCGTTTGGTATCGTTTGGCATCATCCTCATCAGCCTCGCGGTGGAGGTAGGGCGGAAGCGGTAGGTGGCCAACTTCGGAGATCACCTGCGAGAGCGAGATATCCCGTTCCCAGGACAACTCCACAGATGCCTCCGTACCATTTCGATCGATCACCGTTGCACAGAGGTCACTATGGGGCTCCTTTAGAACCATCCCCGGCTGGACGTTCCGTCCACCGATAAGCCCCCTCCACACTGATCGTTCATGCGAGGCAAGAACCACCGCCGGGTCCTTCATCGGGCGCAGCGGATCTGTCAGGAGAAGCTCTACAATGCCCCCTGTGGGCTTTGTAAGGTGAATGCGAGCAGCGATCACTCGCGTTCGGTTCACACACAGCAGGGACCGCTCCGGTAGCAGCGAGGGTAGTTCACGGAACGTTTGGTGGTCGATCGTGCGACTGTCTGCTCGGTACACAAGCAACTTGCTCTCGTCGCGGCGTGGCAACGGATGAGCTGCTATCCTCTCAGGAGGGAGTACATACGTATGGTCGGCAAGGAGGATAGACGGAGGGACAAAGCTTGAGGGCATCGTTCAACAGCGTAAATTGGCATTCTGTAACCTTCGGAACCTGCCTTCGTACACAGGCCGATTCCACGCCACCAGACAGAAAGGTTTTGTCATGCAAGATAACCAGACCCAATCCCCTATTCCCCCACCGCCTGGAGTTGGCTACGGTCCTCGCTGTCGTTCACGTTGGTGGATATCTGTTGCGGTGATCGGCGGTTTACTCGTGATCATCATCGTGGTCTTTGGTCTGTTCATGAACATGATCGTATCCAGCATTGACACCGAACCAAAAACAGTAGACGTCCGCGACAAATCTGTCCTCATCCTTGATCTGTCAGGGGGCTTGCCAGAATACAAACCGCAGATGGTGTTCAACTTTGGCGATGATGGTCCTTCCGGCCCGTCGCTGCTCGATGTGCTTGATGCGCTGAAGAAGGCAAAGACCGACGATAAGATCAAGGGACTGTACTTCCGCGCTGGCGGAATGGGCATCGGGATGGCCAAGCTCGCCGAGGTTCGTCAGGCCATCGTTGATTTCAAGACATCCGGCAAGTTCGTCTATGCCTTCATTGATGCGGGCACGAAGTCGCACTACTATTTGGCCTCCACTGCCGACTCCATCTTCATGCCGCAGGAAGGCATGTTGGAGTTCAATGCATTTGGTGCATCAGCCCCCTTCATGAAGGGCCTTTTTGACAAGATCGGTGTTACTTGGCACGTAGAACAGTTTGAAGAGTACAAGTCTGCAGCCGAGACCATGAGTCGCGACAATTGGTCAGCACCGGCCAAGGAAGAGATCCGCGCTCTCATCGCCCAACGCTCGGAGATGTTCATCAAGGCCGTTGCATCAGGAAGGAAGCTCAATGAATCTGACGTCCGCTCCCTCCTTGACGCTGGAATGTACGTTCCTGACTCGCTCAAGAAATACGGCCTCATCGATGGATTCGCACGTGAAGCAGAACTCAAGGAACGTATCCATCAGCGCCTCAACCCCGACGATTCAACCGACCATCCTTCTCTTCGCACGGTAACGATCTCTCAGTACATGAGATCCAAGGTCAAGTCAAACACGACCACGAGTGACAAGGGCATCGCCATTGTCTATGCCACCGGCGCGATCAGCTCCGGAAAGAACACCGACCCATTCGATGCGTCCGGCATCTATTCCAAAACACTCATTCGTGATCTCCGTGCAGCGCGTGATGATGATGATGTGGACGCCATCATCCTTCGTATCGACAGTCCGGGTGGCTCTGCCTACGGATCTGACGAGATCTGGGCAGAGATCCTCGAGATTCGCAAGACCAAGCCGGTCTATGCATCGATGAGCGACGTTGCGGCTTCTGGCGGGTACTACATCGCCATGGCCTGTGATACCATCATTGCCCACCCGTCAACGATCACCGGATCGATCGGTGTGATCATGGCCATTCCGAACTTCTCCGGCACTATGTCGAAGATCGGTGTTACGATGGACACCGTGTCGTTCGGGAAGTCATCGAACTTCCTCAACCCGCTCATGCCAAACACGGATGCCGACAAGAAGCAGTTCCGTTCACTCGGAGAAGGCATCTACCGCAGATTCGTTCAAAAAGTGGCCGATTCGCGCAAGAAGGACTTTGAATCAACACGCCTGCTTGCCCGCGGTCGTGTTTGGACTGGCGAAGCCGCAAAGAACGTAGGCCTTGTTGATGTAAGCGGCGGCCTTATCGATGCCATCAATCTCGTGAAGAAGCGTATCGGGGCGAGCGAGGGAGAAAACGTAGAGATCTCGTTCTACCCCGAGCGCGTAGACAACATCTCGGCCATCCTCAAGATCTTCGGCCTCAAAGACGAGGACGAGGACAACACCGAAGCCCGCTCTGCCGTAGCAAAACATGTGATGAATTCCATCACCGGCTCAGAGACCTCAACACAGCAACTCATGAAGTCGCTGCCAATCGGTCTCCGCCAACAGGTCCAGCACGCTGCCAAGCTCGCCGAGATCGGTCTCACCGAACATTCGATGGTGATGCTGCCGATGACGATACCGGTGGAGTAGTGAACAGCGAACGCAGAACAGCGAACGCAGAACAGCGAACGCAGAACAGCGAACGCAGAACAGTGAACGGTTAACAGAGAACAGCGAACGGTGAAGAGCGAACATTCGCTGTTCTCTGTTCGCTGTTCGCTATTTTTACGATATGGAACTCGAAACATTTCCGAATCCGCGGCCGGGACGCCGATTCACGATCACGCATGTAAACCCTGAATTCACATCGGTTTGCCCTATGACGGGGCTGCCGGATTTTGGGACCATCACCGTGCAGTATGTGCCGAATGAGGTCTGCGTAGAACTCAAGGCGCTGAAATATTACTACCTCGACTACCGCAACAGGGGCATTTTCTACGAAGCGGTCACGAATCAGATCCTTGATGATCTTGTTGGTGTCTGTGACCCATTGTGGATGAAGGTAACGGCTGAATGGAAGACCCGCGGTGGCATTCACAGCGTGATCGAAGCCGAACACACCAAGGCCTGATCTAATGCGAACAACGATCTCAAAACAGTTCCGTTGGGAAATGGGACATCGGTTGCCGTTTCATAACGGACTCTGCAAGAACATCCACGGTCATTCCTACGAAGCACATGTGATCCTCTCTGGTGAGCCTGATGCTCACGGGATGGTGATGGATTACTTCGATATGAAGCTCTTGATCCAAAAGAAGATCGATGAGCTCGATCATGCATTCTTGTGCGACACATCGGATACCGTTGTTCGGTCATTTCTCGAAGAGAACTCGATGAAGTCCGTCCTTGTTGAGTTTCCAACAACTGCCGAGAACATCGCACGGATGTTACTTGAGCATGTGATCTCACAACTCCCTGCCGGACATCGCGTGGACGCCGTTCGCGTCCGCGTGTTCGAAACGGAGAAGACCTTTGCAGAAGTGGAGAGTGCTGTATGAGTGTACGTGTTCGATTTGCCCCCTCCCCAACTGGCTTCCTTCATATCGGAAGTTTGCGGACAGCGCTCTATAACTACCTTTTTGCGAAACACCACGGCGGTGTTTGTATCCTTCGTATCGAAGACACAGACCGTACAAGGCTTGTGGAAGGGGCTATAGAGGAACAGATCTCTTCACTGGCATGGGCCGGTGTGACCTTTGACGAGGGTCCGCACGTTGGTGGTAACCACGGACCATACACGCAAAGTGAACGATTCGATCTCTACCGCACCTATGGCATGCAGCTGGTTGAGAACGGATCTGCCTATTACGCTTTTGATACATCGGAGGAGCTTGATGCCATGCGTGTGCGTCAGCAGGCCGCAGGTATCGCTCCGAAGTATGACCGATCAACGATGCGCAATCAGTTCACGCTTGGTGAACACGAAACACAACGACTGCTCGCTGAGAACGCCCAGCATGTGATACGTCTCAAGGTGCCATTGCATGTAGACGTACGCTTCCATGATGAGATCCGCGGCGATGTTGTATTTGCCGGCAGAGAGATCGATGATCAGATCCTGCTCAAGAGCGACGGCTTCCCTACGTATCACCTTGCGAATGTTGTGGATGACCATCTGATGGAGATCACCCACGTGATCCGCGCAGAAGAGTGGCTTCCGTCAACACCAAAACACGTTCTGCTCTATGAAGCATTTGGGTGGAAGGCTCCAACGTTTGCGCACGTCCCGCTGTTGCTCAATCCCGACCGTTCGAAGATGAGCAAACGTCATGGCGACGTGATGGTGCGCGACTTCCGTGAGAAGGGATTCTTCCCCGACGCACTCGTGAACTTTGTAGCCCTCTGCGGATGGAATCCGGGAACAGACCGCGAGATCTTTTCGCATGACGAGCTTATCGAAGCGTTCTCCCTAGAGCGTGTGAATAAGGCCGGAGCCGTGTTCGACTACAAGAAGCTCGACTGGATGAATGGCGAGTATCTAAAGTCGAGAGACCCCCATGAACTCGCCAGTGAACTCCTACCAGCGCTCACAGCCCGCGGATATCAGTACATCGAGCCGGCCTACGTGGCTGCTGTGATCGCACTCGTGCGAGAGCGTGTGCACTTCCTCAAGGACGTAACGGACTTTGCCGATTACCTCTTTGGAGATGTGCTCAGCCCCCTATCCGATGAACTTGCTGCATCGATCTCAGGGAACGATACACTACGTACGGCAGTCAAAACGTTTCGTGATGGGCTCAACGATGCCACGATCGCAGATCTCGATGCATTCAAGGGGCTTTCCCAGTCCGCTGCTGAATCTGCAGGATTGAAGATGGGTGCGTTCATGAAGCCCCTTCGACTGATCCTTACACATCGAGAGGTTGGGGCAGATCTTTTTGGTACGGTACACTTGCTTGGGGCTCAACGATGTTCGGTGCGGCTCGACTCCTTCCTTTCCTGATGATCCTTGCGGCATTGGCCGCTACGTCTTGTACAACGCCACGTCCGGACAAGGTGGCTCCATGCGTCACAGACCGTCAAGTGGACCTCGTCATTCGCTGGGGAACGGAACATGATTCGCTTGGAACAGTAGAACAATTCACCATGAATACGAAGGGTGAATTGTTTACCTACCGTGGGTCCATCGCAGAACGGGCCGACGGGGGCTACTCCTTGGCCGTGGAACAGTCCAAGTACTGCGATCTGGCCAAGGACGTGATGAGTTGTTTTCTTAAGACGCAGGCTTTGAACGTGCGCGGAACAAGGGCCAGATACATCGAATACCGCAACGTCCGCTCTGACGTATATTTACGGGCCGTATGGAACCCGGATCTGGAGACATTCCAGAGCCGTGACATGCGCGAACTCTATGACCAGCTGATGAAGCTGATTCCCCGCGATTGAACACCATGAAGATCCTCATCGTTGATGACAACCGTGATTTCTGTGCTACTCTAGCCGACGTTGTACGTGGCGAAGGGTGGAATGCGGAGATCCGCAACAGTCCCGAGCAAGCGCTCAGCTTCCTCGAAACAAGCAGTCGCGAGGTTGGTCTCATGTTGCTGGACATCGAGTTCGGCAGCGAATCCTCGATGACCGGTATCGACGTGCTTGGCAGATCCATCCGCGAATACCCGTCAATCCCGATCATCATGATCTCCGGTAAGGGGACCATTGAAACCGCCGTAAAGGCAACCAAGCTTGGCGCACTGAACTTCATCGATAAGTCGTCCCTTACCAATGACAGACTCGTTGCCGTTCTCACAAGCGCAATGGAACGCGTCAAGGCAGACTCCTCCAATGAAGAGCTGCGTCGCGTTGTTGAAGGTCAGGGCATCATCGGTCGCAGTGCCATCATGATGGAAGTGGCCGACAAGATCCTACGATACGGTCGCACAGACCTCAACGTCCTCATCACCGGTGAAACAGGTACAGGAAAGAAACTCGTTGCCCACGCCCTGCATGGCGTGAGCCGTCGTTCCAAACACCCGTTCATCACAGTAGACATTCCGAACATCCCCCGCGAGCTCTTCCAAAGCGAACTCTTCGGTCATATGAAGGGGGCGTTTTCTGGCGCCATGGATACCAAGCGCGGACTCTTCCACCAGGCACACAAGGGAACGTTGTTCATGGACGAGATCGGCGACATGCCGCTTGAGCTCCAGGCCAACCTCCTGTTGCCGATGGAACAGAAGGCAGTACGCAGAGTGGGATCGGTTGAGACAGAAGAAGTGGACATCCGATTTGTAAGTGCAACGGACCGCGACCTCATTGCCTCCATGGGTGATGGCAGGTTCCGTGAGCAACTCTATCACCGTTTGCGTGAGTGCGAGATCTACATCCCGTCACTCCGCGAGCGTATTGAAGACGTACCGCTCATCGTTGAGCATTACATCGCAAAGCACAACAAGGAGATGGGCGATCAGAAGACCGTGTCATCTGCCGCCGTTGAGTATCTCCAACAGTATCAATGGCCGGGCAACGTCCGCGAGCTCGCCAGTGTTCTGCGTGTAGCACTGCAGACCATGTCCAACGATCAGCTCGAGATCACCGATCTCCACCGCATCCTCAAGCGTTCTTCGTCACAGCCCATTCATCGCGTTGCCACCGCTGTAGGCGCTGTTGCCGCCGCCGCACCGCAACCCGTTGCAGCGTCTGCTCCCGCACCACAAGCCCCTTCTCATGAACCAGTCGCAACCAACGGCTCACAGATAGACCTTGGTGAGGACCGCTCCCTCAAGGACGATCTTGCGATGGTAGACAAGATGAAGATCGAGAAGACCCTCGAACGCACAAATGGCAACGTCTCCAAGGCGGCCGCCATCCTCGCCGTCAGCCGCGAAACCCTGCACAACAAGATCCGCAAGTATGGGATCGATGTGCATCGTTATCGGGCCTAACCGTTATGACAGTTATGACGGTATGACGGTATGACAGCCATGACGTCATAATCGTCATAATCGTCATATGAGTCATAACGTCATAAGACTCTTCGAGAGAGCTGTCTTAGCTGCACATGCAACGGCACATCATGCACGCGGATCATGTGAACCGGTGAATGCCATAGCAGTGCATGAGTGAGTGCGGTTGCTGCGTCGCGTTGGGCGGGGTCTTCGATGCCGGTGATGGTGCCGAGAAAGCGTTTACGCGAGATTCCAAGGACGATGCCATCTGAGAGATCGGCAAAGGCATCGAGATTGCGAAGAAGGGCAAGGTTGTGATCGAGGGTCTTGCCGAAGCCGATACCCGGATCGACGTAGATGGTTTTTACTCCGGCGGCGCGCGCTGCCTCCACACGTTGCGTGAGGTATTGGCGCACGTCTTGCACCACATCACCATACTGCGGGTCGTTCTGCATTGTCTGCGGATCTCCCAGCATGTGCATGAGGATGATAGGTGCATTGTACTCAACGGCGACGTCGAAGACCGTCGGGTCGTATGTTCCGGCGGTTACGTCGTTGATCATGTGTGCACCAGCCTGTAGTGCTTGACGTGCCACAATGGACTTATAGGTGTCCACGGAGATCTTGGCATTGGCGTTGGCTGCAATGATCTCGCGTACAACGGGGATCACGCGCCTGCTTTCCATGTCGACCGGAACGTGTGTTGCTCCGGGACGTGTGCTTTCTCCGCCAATATCAACCCAATCAGCCCCCTGCTCGATCATCAACAGTGCTCTATTGATGGCCACGTGCGGGTCATTGAACAACCCTCCGTCGGAAAACGAATCCGGGGTGATGTTCACAATGCCCATGATCTGGGGCTGTTGCATAGGTACTCCTAGTCGACGGGTGTCCAGGTGTCGTCAATGGTTGTTACCACAGCATCCAAACGGTCCATGGTGGAAGCGAGAGGAGTGATAAGGGGCAGGCGGTATTCCAGTGCGATGTGACCAAGCTTGTGAAGGATATACTTCACAGGCAATGGATTGGTCTCGATGAAGTTGGCCTTGTAGAATGGCATGAGATACATCTGGATCTCGCGCGCACGCAGCATGTTGTCGGCAAGGGCTGCATGGACGAGCGTCCCGAACACACGCGGCAGATAGTTCGAGATCACGGCGATGGTACCGGTTGCGCCACAGGCAATAGCGGGCAACGCCAGTGAATCATCACCGGCAAGAAGACTGAAATGCGACGGTGCGTGACGAATGATCTCGCACATCTGTTCGAGATTCGCTGATGCTTCCTTTGTTGCCACAACGTTTCCACATGTCTCTGCGATGGCAAGTTGTGTTTCTGGTCCAACGTTCTGGGCCGATCGTCCGGGAATATTGTAGATGATCTGTGGAAGATCAACGGCATCACTGATCGCACGGAAGTGTGCGAGCAAACCGTTGTGTGATGGCTTGTTGTAGTACGGTGTAACGAGCAACAGACCTTGCACGCCGCAGGCCTTTGCCGCTCGAGAGAGCTCGACAGTTGCGCGTGTGTCATTGGAGCCGGTACCGGCGATGATCGGTACGCGCCCCGAAACATGCTCAACTGCCGTGTTCCAGAGTTGGATCTTCTCCTGCGTGTTGAGCGTGGCGCCTTCGCCTGTTGAGCCGCAGACCACAATGCCGTCTACGCCGCCGTTGAGTTGCACATCGAGCAGACGTTTGAATGCTGGTATATCCAGGTCACCATCGGCGGTGAACGGAGTTACAACAGCAGTATGGAGTCCGGTAGTGATCATGTGTGTAGCGTCCTGCAGGAATTAGCCCTTGATGGAATGTCTCTTCACCAGATACTCACGCAGGGCCACATCGAACGGCATGTCTGTGGTCACGCGCATGTAGTCGATGTTCTGCATGTGACACCCACGTTTGAGTGTCTGACAGAATTCTTCAACGGCAGCGTGGTAGCTGTGTCTGATCTGATTGGGTTGTGTGGTGATCTCTGTGCCGGACTCCATGTCTCGGAACACGGCCGGAGCACCGAGGTTGAAGTCTACTTCACGTGGGTCCATCACGTGCATCACGAGCACATCATGTTGGTCGTGACGGAAATGTCGGAACGCCTGGAGGACTGTCTGCGGATCATCGAAGAGATCGCTGATGATCACAACAAGCCCCCTACGAGAGAGTCGCTCTGCTATATGGTGCAACGCAACTGCTGTCCCCGTAGTAGATGCAGGTGTGGCAGTATCCAATGCCCTGATGAGCTCTTGCACATACGACATCTTCGAGCGTGACGGCAAGAATGTCTGCACGTCTGTGTTGTACAGGGCAAGACCAGCAGCATCGCGTTGCTGCAAAACAAGGTACGAGAGTGCTGCTGCGAGATACGTAGCGTATTCGAATTTGGTGATGTTGCCCGGAGACGCGTAGTTCATCGAGGCACTCATGTCCACGCAGATCATGGCGCGGAGGTTGGTCTCGTCCTCGTATTGTTTTACGTAGAAACGATCGCTGCGACCGTAGATCTTCCAGTCGATACGTTTGAGTTCATCACCATGTCGGTACTGACGGTGCTCTGCGAACTCCGCACTAAAACCATGGAACGGTGAGCGGTGTAGACCCGTGATGAACCCTTCCACCACGAGGCGGGCGCGGATCTCCATGCTGCCGAGTTTGGCAACGGTCTCAGGCGTGAGATAGGTTTGGGGTTTGCTCATAGCGTCGGTGGATTCGACCGACGTACATCATTCGCCGTTGTTGCCCACGTTGAAATACGTGGCATGCAGCAAGGCAAAACGTACCAAGCCGGCAGCGTTGTTCACGCCGAGCTTGTCCATGATACGAGCGCGATGTGTTTCCACTGTCCGCGGACTGATGAAGAGCTTCTTTGCGATGTCTTGACTCGTAAGCCCCTTTGCCACAAGCGTAACGATCTCTTCTTCACGCTTGGTGAGAGTCACAGGGGGCTCATTTGTCTTCTGATCCTGTACCTTGCCTTCGAGAAGGTTGAGGATGGATCTGCTGAAGACACGTTCGCCGAGGATCACAGTACGAATGGCTGCAACGAGTTCTTCTGAGGTGACCTCTTTGGAGAGGTAGCCATCAGCGCCGGCATACATCGCACGTTCGATGGACTTTTCGTCCTCCGCAGCGCTGAGCATGATCACGCTGATCTCTTTCATCTCCGCCTTGATGCGCTGGGCCGCTTCGATCCCGGAGACGTTCGGCATGAGAACATCCAAAAGAACCACATCCGGCTTCTTTAACCGTGAGATTTCTAAGGCATGTGCACCGTCTACGGCTTCACCAATGATATCGATATCAGGAGCGATTGATAACAGCCTGCGGATTCCGATCCGCGAGATCTCGTGATCGTCTGCAATGATGACTTTGATCGGCATTGGCGTTCATGCTTTCGTGTGGTGCCACCTCGTGGTCCCTAAGGACCGTCCGCAAAAGTACGAACAGATATACTACTTCAGCATATCTACGTTCAGCTCTTCCGTAATGATACGGAGTTCAGCCATCCAGAGTGCTGCACTGGCGTCGCTGGGCATGCGCCAATCCGCCCTTGGAGAAAGGGCTACAGAGCCTACTTTGACGCCATCCGGCATACATGACCGCTTGAATTGATTGGCCATAAATCGCTTGAGGAACACCTCAAGCCACCCCAGGATCTGGCCTGCCCGGTATTTCTCACCGTAGGCCATACAGGCAAGGATGGCGATATTTCTCACCGGTTCGTGGAGGCGAATGAACCGATGCAGGAAGAAGTCGTGCACCTCATACGGACCTATAACATCTTCCGTTCGCTGGGTGATCTCTCCATTGGTTCCGGTTGGGAGGAGCTCCGGGGAGATCGGCGTATCCAGTACATCTCGAAGCACATTTGCCACGTCCTCCGCAGAGACATCGGCATACCACGAGATCAGGTGCTGAACAAGTGTCTTGGGAATACCGGCGTTGGGATTGTACATCGACATATGGTCGGCATTGTACGTGCTCCACCCCAGGGCGATCTCCGAGAGATCCCCCGTACCAACAACAATGCCACCTACCGTATTGGCCATGTCCATGAGGATCTGCGTGCGTTCTCTCGCTTGGGCATTCTCAAAGACAACGTTGGTATTCTCGGGATCGTGGGAGATATCAGAGAAGTGTGCATTGACGGCATCCGTGATCGGGATGTTGAAGAACGATGCCCCGAACGTAAGGCCAAGCTCCTGTGCATTCGATCGAGTTCGTTCCGTAGTGCCCAACCCGGGCATTGAGATGGCCACGATGTTCTCGTTGTCCCAGCCAAGTTTTTTACAGGCGAGTGAGCAGACGATCAACGCCAAGGTTGAATCAAGTCCACCCGAGATCCCAAGAACCATTGCCTTTGCATGGGACCGCTGAAGCCGAATAGCAAGGGCCGTAGCTTGCAAGGCGAGGATCTCTCCGCACCGCTCGGCACGGTCTCCGCGGTCAGCCGGGACAAATGGTGTTGGGTCAATGCGTCTTCGCACGTCCGTCTTGATCGTTCTGCGAACCGCTGTCTCCACTACACGATAGATACTTTCACTCAATTCTTGCGACCACGAAGTACCGTTGAGGCGTTCTCGTACGCAACGGTCTAGATCGACATCGGCAACAACAGAAGCCCCTTCCAAAACAAGGCGTTCTCCCTCAACAACTACATCTCCGCATTCGGCGATGAGGCAGTGTCCGCCAAAGACCATATCGGTGGTGCTCTCCGTAGGTCCGGCCGATGCATAGACATAGGCAGAATACGTTCGTGCAGATTGCATTCGCACGAGGTCGGATCGATACTGCGGTTTGCCAACGAGATCATTGCTGGCAGAGAGGTTCAGAATAAGGGTAGCTCCATCGCGGGCCATCTTTCCTGAAGGGGGCTCTATGGACCACAGATCTTCGCAGAGTTCTATGCCGATCGTGATGGATGGATTCTGAGCGTCGGTGATGAGAATGTCTGTGCCGAACGGCACTTCGGCATCACCAAGGAGAATGGTCTCGTCAACGGCATCACGACCGCTGGAGAACCATCGCAGGTCGTAGAACTCTTGTGTATTCGGAAGAAATGTCTTTGGGATACAGGCAAGGACATGTCCGTCTTGAACAACGGCCGCTACGTTATAGAGTCTGCCCGAATTCACGATCGGCAGGCCTACAACGAGAACCATCGGGACACCAGCACTCCAGCGTCGGATCTTGTCGAGTCCGGCACGGGCTCCGTCCAACAACGTTGGTTGACGGAATAGGTCACCGCACGTATAGCCCGTGATGCAGAGCTCGGGGAAGACCGCAACCTCTACGCCGTCTGCCGTTGCACGTTCTGCAACAGCAAGGATCTCTGCAACGTTCTCATCCACACCGGCTACGGAGACCCGTGGTGCAAAGGCTGCAACGCGGAGGTAGCCGAGTGATGTGATCAGGGAAGGATTCATCGAGCTGACTCCAGATACGCTGCCAACGTTCTTCGCATCTTTTGAATACCGCCGAGTTCGTCGAATGCTTTCTCGTCGGCTCTGTCCAGCCCCTTCTCCAACTTCTTCAATCTGGCTGCGCCTTCCTTTGTAAGCTCAACCGTACGTGCTCGTGAATCACGAGGATTGGTGGTGCGTTTGACCAGGCCATTGCTTTCTAGGATGCGGACATTCTTGGACATGGTCATCACGTCCAATCCTGCAAACCGCGCGATGTCCACCTGATTGGCCGGACCGTCTTCGTTATGCAAGGCCTGCGTAGAGACAAGGATCATTGTCTGGATCGCAGAGACCTTACAATCCTCGAACACCGCGTCTGCTGCCAGACGCCAGCGTGACGAGGCCAAGAGGAGCATTACGCCCGGACCTCGGAAGAACTTGGGTACGTCGTTGTCTGAGTGTTTCGCCATAGTCTACAAACCTATGGGTTTTCGGCATGGTGAATGCGGTTGACTAAACCTTTTCCGAGGTTCAATCGTTCTACGTCGTTCTATGAGATCCCTCCTCCTCGCAATCGCCCTCCTCATCTCAGCTAACCTCCTTTCCGCACAAGAACTTACAGATGTTCGCGGCAAAGTGGTAGATACCGATGATGATTCGCCCCTTGTTGGTGCCACGGTCCGACTTATCTCCGTAAAGGACACATCCATCGTGAAGGGGGCTTTTGCCGATCGCGAAGGAGCCTTTAAGGTGAAGGACGTTCCGCTTGGGGCGTACAAGATCTCCATCACCTACGTTGGATATCGAAAACAAGAGTCAACGACCTTTATCCGCTCCAACACGTCAACCCTAGGCACCTATCGTCTGAAGCGCGATACGGTGAACAATCGCGAAGTACAGGTAGAAGGCATGGCAATTCGAGCTGAAGTTCGCGGCGATACCATCGACTACAATGCATCGGCTTTTAAGACCAATGCCAATGCTTCGGCTGAAGATCTCGTTAAGAAGATGCCCGGCATCACCGTGGAGAACGGCACGATCAAGGCACAGGGCGAAGAACTCCGCAAGGTAACGGTAGACGGACGTGAGTTTTTTGGTGATGATGCCTCGGCTACGCTGAAGAATCTCCCTGCAGACATGGTAGATCGCGTGCAGGTCTATGATCGTGGTAGTGATCTTTCGATGTTCTCGGGGTTCGACGACGGCAACACGCAGAAGACCATGAACGTGGTCACAAAGAAGGACAAGCGCAACGGAGCATTCGGTCGCACGTACGGCGGCTATGGTACCGACCAACGATACTCAGCAGGTCTCACGGTAAACGACTTCCGAGAATCCCAGCGCCTAACCATCCTTGGCCTCTCCAACAATATCAACCAACAGAACTTTGCCTTCCAAGACATTCTTGGTGCAAGCGGTATGGGCGGCTCGCCGATGGGGCGCATGATGGGTCGGTTCGCCGGATCGGGAGCCGGCGGTTCCATGATGCGTATGACGGGTGGAGGCGGTGGTGGAGGTGGATCAAGCTTCTCCAACTTCTTTACCGGACAACAAGGTGGCATCAGCACAACAAACTCCCTTGGCTTGAATTACAGCGATCTGTTCGGCACAACCAATGTTTCCTCGAGTTACTTCTTCAATTACGCCGACAACGATCGCGAGACCACACTCGACCGAACGTACATCACGCCGTCTATCGCCGATCAGGCATATAGCGAACTCAATACGGCCAACACGTTGTCGCGTAATCATCGCTTCAATGCTCGGATCGAGTCAACGCTCGACTCCGCAAACGCTCTGATCATCTCCCCGCGAGTGGTCTACCAAAACTCCAATACGAACAGCATTGTTAAGGGGCTCACCAGTACCGATGCCGACACGCTCAATGCTACGAACACAGACAATAGCGGTACGAACGCCGGGTACACAGCCTCGGTGAGCACCACCTACCGTCACCTCTTCCCGGTCCGCGGTCGCTCTCTTGCTGCCACGTTCAACATCGACGGATCGAACCGCACAAACTCTTCTGCATTAACATCGCAGAATGCATTCTATACGGACCTCGATACCGTCTATACCCTTGATCAACGTTCAGATGGCGGGTCAACCGGACTCACCTTGGGTGGTCAACTGGCTTGGACCGAGCCCATTGGCGAGACAGACATGTTGCAGATCTCCTACGAGCCCAACTACACTCGCAACACGTCAACCAAAACCACGAACAGTCTCGACCCTTCTTCAGGAGAGTTCACACAGCTCGATACGATCCTGAGCAATACATACGAGAACACTTATCAAACGCACAGGGCCGGCGCATTGTATCGACTGCGCATGGAGAACACCATCATCACAGCCGGTGGTAACTATCAATACGCCGTGCTCGAGGGTATACAGCAGTTCCCTCAACAAGGCGACGTCTCGCGCACCTTTACCAACGTCTTGCCAACGTTGATGATCCAGCACAAGTTCTCGCAGCAGAGCAATCTTCGGATGTTCTACCGCACAAGTACATCAGCCCCCTCCATCACGCAACTTCAGAATGTGGTAGACAACTCCAATCCTGTGCAGTTGCGGATCGGCAATCCCAATCTCGCGCAGGAGTATTCTCACAGCTTCAACGCACGAGTGATGAATTCGAACTGGATGGCCGGTAAGACGATGTTCGGCGTATTGAATCTGAACTACACTGCCAATTACATCGGTACAGCCAACGTGATCACACAAAACGATTCCGTGATCGGCAATAACGTCGTTGTTGGTCCGGGCACACAGATCACAACCAACGTCAACCTCGAGGGTATGTGGAGTGCACGGGGCTTCTTCACCTACGGATTCCCTGTCTTCGGTGCGAATCTCAATCTCACCTCCGGCGTGAACTATACGCGCACCCCCGGACGTATCAACACAGAGACCAACTACGCCAACTCTACAACCGGCTCACTCGGGTTCTTCCTTGGCTCTGCGAACTCCGAAGACCTGGATGTTTCTGTTTCGTACAATGGCATGTATACGTGGGTAGCCAACACTTTGCAACGCACGGCCGACGATAACTACTTCAACCACGTTGCTTCATTGCGCGTGATCTGGAATATCGGAGCTATCGCCTGCAGCACGGATGTAAACAACACGCTGTACGAAGGACTCGGCACATCCTTTGATCGCATCTACACGGTATGGAATGCCGGCATCGGATATCGCTTCTTAGAGAATCGTGCCGCTGAGATCCGTCTCACCATCTTTGACATCCTGCGTCAGAACGACGCTATCAACCGCAGTGTGAACGACATCTCCATCGAGGACACACGCACGAACGCACTCACGCAATACGCCATGCTGACCTTCAGCTACGATCTAAAGGCGTTTGCGAAACAATAGCGCTATTCAACCACCATCCAATGAATGCGCGCAAATGTGGGCAGGAGCTGACTGCTGTTCACTGAAACAATACCCCGCTCACGATCGATCTCTCGGATGGCCAGGCAGGTAGGCGTTTCCCCTGCATGCTCTAGTGTGAGCATAACAACAGCGTTTTCAGGAATCGCTTCATCAACATGGATGTCGAACGTTCGACATTCCATTGGTGGACGATAGATGCCGCGTAGTTGTGCCTTCTTCTCTTGAACGTCCTGCACCACTACCTTGCCGCCACCAGCCGGCACCCACCGTTCTCCATCGCAGAAGTACAATCCCGGAGTTACGCCTGTTTCGCCATCTGTGGTCGAAAGATTATACACGATCATCCCTGCAGAGAAACTGCGAAGGGGCTTTGGGCTATCCGTTGAAATAAGCTTCAATCGTGGCAGCAGTATACCCTGCGTACTTGATGACACCTCAAACGCTGCATCGAGATTTGGCTTGTCAGTACTCGTCCCGTCGCTGATAGATATCTGTGCTGAAAGAGGTGGGCTCAAAAGCAGGAGCAGAAGCAGAAGAAAGGCGAAGGGGCGAAGGGGCGAAGGGGCTGTTTTCATGGATGCTCCTTTACGACGACAATGATCGTTCTTTGCAAAAAGGAAACGAGATCTATATGCGTAACATAGTCAATATCTCGCCCTTCCGTCATTCTGTCATTACGTCACGAGCTGCTTCAGGCATCGCTTCGTGCGTCTCCATATTCGCCGGACTTCTCGTCTACCAAGGAGGGCTATGGCCAGCAGAACGCCGATCTCCGGTATTCCAAGAGCGAGGAGAGCAGAGAGCACGCTCTTGACCGCGACGGACATATCCGTCATCCATACGAATGGAATTGTAAGAGGAGCGAGCTGGAACAAAACGAGGACAGCAACTCCTGCTGCGTACCGTGTACTTCGTGATACGATCGGCATACCTATAAACGCACGATCTGGCCGATGTACTCGCCGCGCATTGTGCGAAGCACCCATGACCCTCGCGCTACGTCGCGCATATCTACTTCGCCGGAGAACACGTTGCAGGTAACTGTTGAACCGATCGCATCAGTGAGCATCACTCTGTTTTCACCCAAATATTTGTCGGCCAGTCTACATCTCTCCAACACCGGATTCGGAAACACCGTCACTCCGTCATATCTGTCATAATTGTCATAACCGTCATAATCAGTCGACGTTGTGTACCTCGGCCCCACAAACACCATCCATCGCCCCTTGCCTGATGATCTTCGTGCAATGGCCGACGGATCGCCGCCGCGAATACCAAGCGAGAGATACTGGCCCCACGAGCCAAAGCCGATGTAGGGGGCTCTCCACAACATCGGACCACTCCCGTAGAACTTGAGTGTCCCCTCCTCATCGATCATCATGTTGCCGGTCCAGTTGTGTTGATTGTCTGAAGGGATGTCCTGCATGCGAGTGAAGTTCAGGCCATCCAAACTCGAAGCCTGATACGCACCATCTTGCGGAGCGCCGATGGGAGCTGTAAGCAGCCATGTGTTATTTGAGAACATCACGGCGGGGTCGATCACCGGACGTGTTTCATTGTCGAAGCGAGCACCCGGCTCAAAGCGGTAGTGAATACCATCCGTCCCAACAGCAGAGTAGGTGTTGACAAGCGAGTCGAGTCCACCCATTGGCATTCGTACGCTCGACGAAAAGTAGATCCGAATACTATCCTTGAAACTCACGAGCGTAGGATCGAACGGTCGTTGATATCCGGTAGGAAGCCCATCGATCACGATCGGCACCGGCTGCGTCCACGATACGCCATCATCTGTACTCATCTTCACCGCCACCCTATCCCATGTAGGAGTATTACGGGGCTCCCTAAACCATTGAAATGCACACAAGAGAGTATCAGACGTTCCTCTACGGATCACACTTGGCACACCGGCAGAATCTTGAAAGATCCGAGGTGTGGAGAACACATCCGGCGCTGTTTCTTCGGCCCACATGAGTGGACTGTTCCACGGTCCGTTGTCTTGGGCAACAAGCGTTGTTCCAACGAAGAGATGGAAGATCAAGACTATGTATCGAGTGCTCATATCACCGTGGATCATCTTCATGCTCTCCGTCGAGGAACTTCTGTGAGTTGCGGTTCCGAACCTTTCAGAGAGGCGAGTTGTCGTAAACTCTCTCGTTCGATTAGACTAGCAAGTGCCGTATGAATCAAGGTCGAATGATCACTGATTCCACTTAGTCGGCGAGCCTTCTCAAGAAGCTTTTCATCAATATGTAGGGAAGTTCTCATTGGCTGACTCCTAAGGCAATTTCTCTACTGTAATTCTCGGAATAATGAGCCGAGTTGGCTTGGAAGATATCCGAATAAATCCAAAGGTCTCGTACCACTGTGCTGCCTTCTCATCAAAAGCGTCTACAACAACCACAGCCCATCCCAAACCAAGTTCTTTTGATCTCTTCAAGGCGTCGATCAATAGTAGGCTCCCCTTGCCCTGACCTTGAAAACGTTGGTCTACTGCCAGTTGGCCGATCAATACGGCAGGTATTGGAATCTCTGATGGAAGTCCGCGTGTTACGGCAACCTTGGCAACCTCAGCTGTGACTGAAGTCGCACTTAGCGTGTAGAATCCACTGACGTCGCTTTCAGTGTCCCCCTCCAATATCCAACATGTTGCCAGACCCTTCTTCGTGAATTGTCTTGCACGTTGTCGAAGAAAGGAATTGATCTCAACAATGCCACAATCGAAAGATACCCTATCGTGTGTCTCTGGATCGAAAGCAACAGTGATCACTTTACACGCGCATCGATTTGTCGTTGTTCGATTTGGCGATATGCATGGGCGGCATTTCTCAGCCGCTCATTTGGTTCTGCGTCTGCAAGAAGTAGTGCACGTAGACGCGAAAAATCGTCGCGGGTAAGTGTAATCGTCTCAGATTCCTCTAGATCAATGTAGCGGATGTAAAAATCAATCGCTTTCTTGATGAACTCTGAGCTTGACATTTTATGCTTTTTCGAAATCTCACCGACTCTTGTTTTAGCGGCCGAATCGATTCGAATGGCTATTCGTTCCGTGGCTTGCATGATGCTTACTCCTTTGTACGTACATTGTACCAACAATATAGCACAATCGTTCTGACTTACAAGTCGCAGTGTTTACTTACACCACAACCTTCTTCCAGCTCCCCCTGGAGAAGAGCCACAGCGTAAATAATCCCACAGATGTCTCGGAGATGAAGGCTGCCCAGAACACTCCTGAATGTGCCATGGAGTATTTGATGGCGAGCACATATCCCAATGGTATCTGCAGACACCAGAAGAAGCCGATGTTGATGAACGTTGGGGTGCGCGTGTCTCCTGCTCCGTTGAATGCTTGAACAGCCACCATCCACCATCCGTACACAACGAATGAATACGAGAGGATCGTTAGCCATTCTGCGCCGATCGATACTACTCGGGGATCTTTGGTGAACTGTCCGATAAGGGGCTCGGGAAACAAGAAGAACACCACCGACACCACAGCCAGATAGACCATGTTGTACATGCCGGTCTTCCACACTGCCGACTCAGCTCTATCCGGACTCCCTGCTCCCAGGTTTTGGCCAACCAGTGTTGCAGCTGCATTACTCATCCCCCACGCGGGCATGAGGCAGAACATCATGATGCGAATGGCGATCGTTGAAGCACTCACGGCATCGGTCCCAACAGATGCGAGGATGCGCAAGAGGAAGATCCACGCCGTCATGCCAACAAGCATCTGACCTATTCCGCCGATAGACGTGCGGAGGATCGCGACCATAGACTTGATGTTGAGAACAACATTCTCCCGTGTCAGTCGCAGGTGTTTACTGCCGTTAAAGAGTACCCAAAACTGGAACGCTACTCCGCATCCCCTACCGATAGTGGTTGCCATACCAGCCCCCTCCACTCCAAAGGCAGGGATTGGTCCCCAGCCAAAAATCAGCAGAGGATCGAGGACGAGGTTTATGCCATTTGCCAGCCACAATACCTTCATGGCAATCGATGCATCACCGGCACCACGAAAGATGGCGTTGATCACAAAGAGCAGCATGATCACTACATTGCCCCCTAACATCCAGCGTGTGAAGGCCGGACCCGTAGCGAGGACATTGGCATCGGCTCCCATGAGGGCAAGGAGCTCTGGAGCGTAGATGAGACCGATCACGGCGATCGGAGCGGAGATTACGATCGAAGCAATGATGGCCTGTACCGCAGTAGTTGCTGCTTCATCGGTATGTTTTTCTCCGATTCGTCGGGCGATGATCGCTGTTACGGACATGGCAAGCCCCATACCAACAGCATAGACGATGAAAAGGAATGACTCCGTTAGCCCAACTGTTGCAACAGCCGTGCTCCCGAGTTTTCCGACAAAGAAGATGTCGACCAGCGCGAACGTAGACTCCATCACCAGCTCCAACACCATCGGAACGGCAAGGAGCACTATGGCTTTACGAAGAGGGATCGTGGTGTAATCCGCATCTGTACCGGCTATTGCATCGCGTAGTTCACGTAGCATAAACGTCTCGATAAAGGGAAGTGAATCTTGAACTCAACACAGCTGTGTATGCAACCTTATACTCTTCCGGAAGAAAACTTGCTGATACCATTTCTGTCCAAACCTTCAGCTTATCACTGAACTTTTCCAGAATGCCTTCTTGTTGTTTTGAAGTAAGACCCATTGTGGTGAAGCCCTTCTCAAAATGTTTACCATTGAGTTTTGACTTGTGTCCATTGAGCGGGAGTGCAAGCTCTTCTGTGTCAGAGGGCATAAGGATCGACGTATTCACTAGGTCATACGCCGGTGCTAGAACAAACGCGTTTCCTTGCAGCTGAATGAGTGAGAAGTTCTTGAGGTGCATGTCTGCATTGCCCGTAAGGTAGCAGAACACCAGAAGTTCAGCGAACCGAACAAGATCAAGTCCGGGCTGATGGCTGTACTTTGTGATAGCCTTTCCAACCTGTTCGTATGAGCCCTTGTATTTGTCTTCCGTGAGTCGTTCTGTGAGTTGACACATGTCTTCCATATGGAGCACACCTTTTCGAATCCGATCGATCCGTCGAGTGATATACGCCAACTCACCCGAGGCAAGTCGCACAAGACTATGTGGAACAACAGGCACGTTGGCGACTTCTGCCAAATGCATTGTGAGGTCTTCTACTTCAGGCAGGTACGGGTAGCGTTTATTCTGTGGTTTGAGGATGAAGTCGCCGTTAAGGCCAACAACAGTGAGCCGTTCATGTCCATGTACTTCGCTTCGTTTCTTCTGGGTAGACAAAGAGAGCTTGGGCTGTACGCCTCCAACTGCTTCTCGTGTTCGTACAAATCGTTCTGCCAGTTCTTGAAGCTGACGTTCTGAGAATTCGATCTCAGGGGGCTCTGGTTTTCCGAAGAACTTCCGTGAGCAGGCCGCATGGAAGTCTGGCCCAGCGTCAGGAATTTCTTTGTAGCAATA
This sequence comes from Ignavibacteria bacterium, assembly GCA_016707005.1. NCBI lineage: Bacteria > Pseudomonadati > Ignavibacteriota > Ignavibacteria > Ignavibacteria bacterium. The sequence goes on along the minus strand of JADJIQ010000001.1, from coordinate 21,569 downwards.
GAGGCATCGATTGATGTCGAGCGTCATTCCATCTCCTCTTCAGGAAGTACACTCACCGCACCGATCGTTTCTCGACAGCTTACAAGTAGCAAGCCCATTCGGTCTCGTTGATTCACCTTCCACACATTCTCCACGTGTGCCAGTAGCCATCCTTCCGGGATCAATCCATCGAAGAAGGCAAAGAGTACGTTACTGTGATAGGGTTCAGATCGACACGGCAGTGTCTTGCTTATCGCCACAGGTTCCGTGGACGATAGATACGCCTCATCATAGGCAAAGAGATACCCAGACGCATCTTCAACAAGTCTGCCTGCTCGTGTTCCAGCGAAGTAGATCTGTGCGCTACGCATCGTTGTGCCTCACTACTCCAAGCTCGCACCCAAACATCAATAGCACCTGGTTCACTTTGTCCAGTCGGAGGGTCTTCTTTCCGCTCTCCAGTTCACGCACAAACCTATACCCCACACCAGCCATACGGGCCAGATCAGACTGTGTGAGTCCGTTTCGTTTGCGCTGTTCTTTTACAAACATCGCAACGGTTGGTTGTTCAGGTTCCATGGAACCAAATGTAGCTATTTACACGAGAAAACATACCCTTTCGGGTACATTTTCTTCAGATAACGTCATTTTCGCCCCGTTCGGGTACAATTATGTGGCTTTTACGATGTTTTGTACCCGATTGGGTACGATATCAGACCGATATCAGACCGTGCCCGGCACCTATGGTGCCGGGCACCAGGTCCCTCGTCGCTCCGCTCCTCGGGATGACGCTACCGTCGTTCTTCTACATAAAAAGAAAGGCGAGCACCATCCATGATGGTACTCGCCTTTCTAACACGAATACACTAGACAGAGCAGCGTCATCCCGAGCGCAGCGAGGGACCTCGCTACTCCGTCATTGCGAGCGAAGCGAGTGACGTCACTTGGTCACTTGGTCATTTCGTCACTTCACAACGACCCTCGTCACAATTGTACAGCATCACCGCATGTTGTCCGTCTGCCGTGGAGCAGACTGTGAGAGCTGTGCCATCGGAGCGATCAGTAGAAAGTCAAAGAGTCGAGTGGTGTACATGCTAAGCTCAATATGTGAGCACGTTCCTGTACTCCTCGTAAGCACCCCATTGAATTCGCGCGATATAGATGCCGGGAGGAAGCTGATGGAGCATCAATTGACCGCCATTTAGACTCTCTGTTGGCAATTCGGATACAAATCTTCCGGTTAGGTCAAAGACCGTAACGCGCGTGATATTCGCCATCTGAATTGTTCGGAATTCGAGCGCGCACCCTTCAATGGTCACAACACCCCTCGTAATCGTAGCGCGAGTACATTCGTCGATTTCGATCTGTGGAGTAGCGTCGAGCATATGCTGACGCATTGACGACAGGTACGTCCTCCATGTGATCGTTGAGACCCCCGTGTCTCCCACCAGTATCTTCACAGGGAGCATATTGGTGCCATCGTTCAACACTTGTCCTGAAGATATTCGTTCGGGTACCAGACCGGGATAGGTAGAGGTCATGTTGATGACAAGGGGCATATCCTCTTCATCAGCCACTACACTCAAGTTTGTGGTGAGTGTACTGCCAACAGGTCCGGATGCAGATCCATGACTGATGAGGATCTCTCGTGCCCTTGTTACAACGATGTTTGCTGTGTCGGTAACTGTGCATCCCACTGGTGACGTTGCTACACACAGGACTCGTTGTGAACCGTCCAGCTGAAGATCTATCGTTGTACCAGAACCGAGCAAGTCGTTGTTCTCGCTGTACCAGGATACGATGGTGCAGTTTGTCGTGGCGATGAGTGTGACCATCTGCCCTCGACATCCCGTAGCGTCATTCACGGTAAGTGATGGCCTATCAATCACGATGGTTGCGCGGATCGTGTCAGCGCATGTGACCGACGACTCCCGTACGAGCACAAACGAGGTATCTGCATGAGCTACGACCGATACACCACCGATGGTGAGCACCTGGCCGTCGCAGACAGTTGTATCGACCATTGCAGCTGGAACTTGCGGCTTGACCATAATAGTAAACGATGCAGAGTCTTCACACCCATGAATGGACCGACAGTGCACCACATAGGAAGTGCTGGCCGTCGGTGCTACGCTGAGCACTCTACTGATAACCACGGAGTTGTCGGACGTATTCCTCCATTCTACGGTAACATTACTATCCCCAACCACCCTCGCCTGAAGCGATAGGTTCTCACCTCTACAGATCGTCGTATCCCCTATCGGTAGTAGCTCTGGGTTGTCATGAACATTTACTGTGATCGAAGCTGTATCCTCGCACTTACCCGAAGATATAACAACGCGATAGGTAGCCGTTTCTGAAGGACGTACCGTTACATTCTGCGTATCACTGAATTCCGTGCCAAACTCGTCAAGCCATTTGAATCGCACCCCGCCACTTGCTCTCAGTGTTACTGATTGTCCCCTACAAAGATCCCTGACGCCGTTGATCTGTGCGTTGAGTGCTCCTCGCGTGATCACGATCGTATCAAGTCCTTCACAGCCGTTGCTATCAATCCCACGAACGACGTAGATCGACTTGTTTGCTGTTGGCACCAACCTTGTACTTGCTGAATCCGGATCGCTCAGGCCGATGGTCGGGAACCAACGATACTTCGTGGCACCTGTCGCCGTAAGCAACACTGTGTCCCCGAGGCACACGGAGAGGTCGGGTCCGACATCTACATCAGGTGGCGGTAGCACATTTGCATATCGTTCAACAGTATCAACGGCAACTCCATTGCTATAGATCAACGTCACCTTGTGAAGGCCTGGAGAGTTGAAGGTTACGCAAGGGGGCTTTTTATTGTCAGACGTCCGAGGTGTGCCCCCTTCAAAAGTCCACCGCCACTTTTCAACGCCAGCGTAAAAGACACTATCCATGGTAACGCATTCACCAAGGCAGACGGTGTCGACAACAAAGCTGGCTTTCGGCCACAGGCAGGATGTCGAGTCGAGTGAAAACGTTAACTGATTGACCAGATCCGGCATTCCGTGAAAGTTCATGAACCTGCTCGGCATACCATTGATCGACGACCAGAGATGATCCCGACCTGAAAGGAGTGTATCTGTTTGAATACCAAGTTCATCCGGATGCTTGAGGGCAAACACCATGGACTCCATGGCGAAGTACAACTTGCAATCCGGCGAGAGTGCATGTGCAACATATCCTCCGGCATCGTGCCAGCGCATCTGACCCATGTCCAGGGTTGCAACCGGAGTCAACATCGGACCCTGATGCCGCATATCGTATTGATACAGAACACTGGACGAGTCGCCCATAGTATCCCTCTTGTATCCGGGAACCCACACATACCGACCCCTGGGCGAAAACGCAGGGCTATTCGACAACGAGCTGCCACTCAGAGTGCAGTGGACGTTGAACGTACCCGAACCATGATGAAAGCGATAGATGCTGCTTCCGATGGCAGCCATATCTCCTGAAGTAGAGAACGTGAGCTTACCTCTTAGATCTGTTCTGCCTGACACCTCTGATCGCACTGGCTTGTGAATCGTATCGTTCTCTATTCTTAACGCATAGAAGATGATATTGGCCGATCCCGATGTAGGCTTGTTAACAAACACAAGCCAGGTAACCCCGCGTAGCGGATCGGCACAAGCACTAACAAGTTCCGTTGGTATCTCAAGGGCGGGATCGATGTCGAACAATGGTTGCAGAACTGAATCAACGGACTTCACAGTTCGGCTATCAAGGTCAAGGATCGACAACGATCTGTTGATATACCCACCATACGATGCTGAATCGGAATAGCTCTTGGGTGTTGCGAAGTACAACAGTCTGCTGTTACCCGGCATTGGGAACAACGCAACCTGGCTCATCCCAGATGGGTAATTAAGGGGGTCATCATAGCCGGTGTTTCGCCTACGAGACCCTTGCCAGAAGTATGGCACGTAGAACTTCGAGGTATCTGTCGACTTGGGATCGCTGAGACTCCGCACACCCTGGGCATCAGCGATCAGTCCAGTTTCGTTGTATGGTCCTAACCAGCACATTGCTGCACCATTTTTGTACGCAGAGTACTTCGCAGTGCCCCACCACCCTTCCGAGGCGACAGAGAGGTAATAACTTCTATCGTACGTTGGTGCATTCCACCCAACAGTGATCCCATTGGCCACGATCCACCAATGATTGAATGCAAACGACTGCGCCCAGAAATCAGTGTTGGTCCATAACGCGAATGCAACAAGCAATATCGTTCGTACTCTTAGGCCCATTTCACGGCAGGGGTATCACATTGGGACATCCTGTGATTCGGCCGGACAAGTTACGCCCCGGTTTGATGTCTGGCAACCCTGTACTGATTTGGTCCCGGCACCTATGTGGCACCAGGCACCAGGTCCCTCGTCGCTCAGGGCACGGCATGCCGTGCCCCTACGCTCCTCGGGATGACGCTACCATCGCATTCTCTTTCAAAAGAGAAAGGCGAGCACCATCCATGATGGTGCTCGCCTTTCTAACACGAATACGATAGACAGTGCAGCGTCATCCCGAGCGCAGCGAGGGACCTCAGATGAAATGATGAAATGACGAAATGACGTAATGACAAAACAACGTCACTCTGTCATTACGTCATTACGAGCGAAGCGAGTGAAGTCATTACTTCTTAGTCAGCGTAGCGGGATTTGAACCCACGACCTCCACTACCCCAAAGTGGCGCGCTACCGGGCTGCGCTATACGCTGTTCTCACAAGCTAATGTGCTAATGTGCTAATGTGCTAATCTGCTAATGTGCTAATCCGTAATGAGGATCGAGGTGCGGCGGGTGCGTGGTCCGTCGGTAACGACAACAGCATAGACGCCGGAGGGGAGCGATGGAACGCTGATGGGGAGTCCCGTACCGTTGGATTCTGCTGTGACGCGGTGGACGATGTTGCCCGACACGTCCGAAATTACAACGGTCATCGGTCCATTTCCATCCAGACCAAGCGTGAGGATCTGGTTTGGTCTGCAAGGGTTTGGATAGGTACCGGAAATGCGGAACTCGTCCTCTGCAACACTCGTTGCGGCCTTGACGGTGAGCGCTACCGGCTGCATCCAGTTCCATGCATCATTTGCATCATCATTGCCGTTACCATTCACGGCATTGCCAATGGCCTGCATGTAATACGTGCCTTCTGCGGAAGGGGCTTTCCAGGTAAAGGTGAAGCGAATGCTCCCACCTGACATACTACGCGCCGACGATTGGGTGATCTCTCCTGAACGCACGCGCAATCCGGATCCAGCCTGGACAGCAAGTGTGCCCGCGGCTACCGTGCCTGTCTCAGTGGTACGGACAGCAATCCCTACGCCAGCACTTGGGAAGGAGGGATGAGCAACAATAATCGTGAATGTTGTTGTGGAACCGGGTTCTACGATGCGGGCTCCACCTTCGAGGGTGACGGTGGTGGCTGTCTTTGGGCTAACGCCGTGACAGTCCCCACAGCCTGCCGTGGTGGTGGATGTGCGGCCGGCCTGACCGCTTGGCTCGGCAACTGCAACAACAGGAAGAATCAAGACGAGAAGGAGGAGAGTGCGCATCATGTGTTTTTCTAGTTACTGAGATACGGAGATACGGAGTTACTTACATCGGGCTTTAGCCCGATGTTACGTGCAAGAATGCTACAAAGATAACGATGTTACAACACGGTCTTATCTGCCCACAGTTCAGACTGTGCGGCTTTTGCCAACACCTGTGATGATGGCAAAACTCATCACAAGCGCACTGGCAACAAACACCCACCGCAATGGTAATGTGGTGGCAATAGCGCTGCAGATGAGGGGGCCGGTGAGATTGCCCATCAACGTTGCACTGCTGGCCAGCCCCATGATGCCGCCTTTACGTCCACTTGGGGCATTGCGGGAGAGCTCGCCGTACATCAAGGGCAATAGTGCCCCAACAGCGAGACCCATCATGGTACGGACGGGGAATAACCATTCGTACGATGGGACGATGGCCTGCAACAACATCCCACTGCCAACGATACTTCCGGCGATGATCATGGTTGGACGGAATCCAAAGGAGTCGCTTCTGCTTCCCCACCACGGTGCACTGATGATGGTGCAGACTCCCACAATGCTCACCACAATACCTGCAAGCGTTGAAAGCATGGACGTGGGTGCACCGAGCTGTTCAAGGTAATACGGGAAGATCGGTGTTGCCATCACGATGGCGGTCTGCACCATCATCACCATGATGAGCAGGGATCGAATGTTCGCACTCCGCCACGCAACTCGTACGTTGCCCAATACACGCGCACCACGCGACGAAACGGTAACACGTTCCTCACGGAGTTTGTAGATGAGGATCACAAGGCTGATGGCACACATCACACCAACAAAGAAGAAGACCGGACGGAATCCGATGGCATCGCTGATCACACCACCAACGAGTGGACCCATGATGTTTCCGGCACTGATCGATGTCTGTAATGTCCCAAGGGCAATGCCGACTTTTTCAGGGGGCGTCTGGACACTCACAAAGGCATTGTTGGAAGCCACAAATCCACTGGCAGCCCCTTGGAAAATTCGGAGCGCAAGGAGCATCCAGATGCTGTTGGAAAATCCCATCAGGGTCATGGCAATTCCAAGACCAAGGATGCCGCGCACGACCATGCTCTTCTGACCGTATTTGTCGCCAAGGCTTCCCCAGAGCGGCGTAAGAAGGCTCGACATTACGAAGGGGGCTGCGGTGATGATCCCACTCCACAACGCAGCGTCTTCCTGCGCAACACCAAGGTCACGCACAAAGAGCGGAAGAAACGGAATACATGCACTCATGCCAACCATGGCGATGAACTGTGCGAACCACAAGACGAGGAGGTTGCGCTGCCACGGATCGAGGTTGCTCTTGTTACGTACAAGGTCAACAATGGCGATCATGCTACCTGTGCCTGTTGATACGTCGAGAAACCACATAGCCCCCTGCCCCTGCTGCGATCATCACGAGGATGTAGGGCCAATGCTCGAGGGCGAGTGCGGGATAGAATGCGGCAATGAGTCTGACACCGGCAAAGGTGCCGCCGAGGTGGGCTTCGTGACCAATGTTGTCACCACCCCATTTTGAACCAACAACGGAATACACAATGAACAACGCTCCCACGATCCATGCCGGTGCGGGGAACGGCAATGGGAAGACCATCATGCGCAGATCGGGGAAGACAACAGTGGCAGCACCAACAATGGCACAGACGCCGGCTGATGCACCCACGGCGAGATAGTTGGGGTTGTGACGGTGGACGATGAGCGAGACAAAGGAACCGATGATGATGCCTAGGGCGTAGGTAAGACCAAAGCGCCAGGAGGTGACGACGTGTTCGAACCAGGTGCCGAAGAGAAACAGCGACAACATGTTCATGAACAAGTGCGGATAGTCTGCGTGAACGAATCCGCTGGTGAGAATACGCCACCATTCGCCCCGTTCACCGAGGACGGCATCAACATCCATCATGAGCATGTGAAAGAGTCGTCTATTCCGAAACGCAACGATCGTGACCGCCGAGGTGGCGATCACGATCGTGAGTGTTAACGGCGATAACGAGAGGTCGTTCACGGCACCATGGAAATGGCTGGTTGCGGTGCACGTCCAAGCCTTCTCTGAAGGGTCACGATGTGCTGCTCAAGCTCCTGTGCCGCTTGTTGTGTCCTGCGATCAGGCGCCATCATGGAGTACTTCCCGCGCAGTCCTTCAGCAACGGCAAGTGCCCCTGCGAAGTCCTTTGCACGTTCCTTCTTCATGATCTCGATCTCGTCGATCTTGTAGTTCAGGATCGGATCGGCTGTTGAGCCTTGACCCAATTGTCGATAGTAGCGCAGAGCAAGATCCCACTTCCCGGCAATGACCGATGCATCAGCAGCGATGAGTTCCGGCTGGGCATCTTCCGGCATATTGGATTCCTGAGCGCGGAGTGATGGCGTCTTCATGATGGCTTCGGCACTGGCAAGTGCACGCATTGCCATGTCGTCCGCCTCTTTCTGAAGTCCGCATGTCTCATAGAAACGAGCAAGCTGCAACTCAAACATTACGCTCAATGGGAAGAGATCGAGCGACAATGTCTGATTCATCTTCTGCAGAACCTTACCGGCACGTACGGTGTCCTTCTTGTCGTACAGAAGATAGGTTGCGTACTTGTAGAAGATGTTGCGGTAGTTGAGGATGTATCCGCGATGAACGTCATCGTAGTACACCTTCGGGTTGTTCAGGTTGCGGAACTTGAGACCGATGTTCGGGTCGTTATGAACCTCATCAAAGGCCATGTCCGTCATGAGGGTCTTCTCCATGATGGCCTCGTTCACACCTTCACCGATAGCCGATGCTTGTGGAGCAGGGCAGACACGGAAGCACATACCTTCGAGACGGAGATAGTTATCGAGACCAACGTATTCGTCGGCCCATGATGGATCACCAACAGACGTGGAGTAGTAGATCGGTCGTTCGAACTTGGTCTGCTGAAGGATATCGAGCACGAGTTTGTGCTGCACGCCGATGAAGTATTCCGGTTGTCCTGTCTGTCCTTGACGTCCGCCACCACCCTTGAATGTGAAGCGCATCACGCCGCCATTGATGATCGCCGAGTCCGTCGTGAACTTGGCAAGGATGGAACGTTGCACAGGGATCTCAACAACACGTGCCGGAGCAAAGTCATACGACAATGCCTTGGGATCATCCTCTGGTACAAGCAGTTGTTCGTCTGTGAACGTAAGAGGCAGCTTCTTTGCACCGAATGGTTCGCGGTTCTTGAGTTGCTCCACATACCATGTTGTTTGACCAAGCGAGAGGTTCACCACACGTACATCACGACGTACACCAGCAACGTCCTGCAGATACCACACAGGGAAGGTGTCGTTGTCGCCGTTGGTGAAGATGATCGCATCCTTCTCCACCGACTGCAGGATGTTGTATGCATAATCAAACGCAAGTGTGTTCCCTGCACGTGAGTGCGTGAACCAATTCTGCGATGCCATGTTGACGGGGATAAGTGCTAATACGGCAGCCAATCCGCCCCCTACCGCAGCAACATTGTTCTTGAGCTTTTCCAAGAGGAAGAAGGCACCAAGACCAACCCACATCGCATAGATCATGAACGAGGCCACATAGAAGTAGTCGCGCTCACGTGGTTGCGGATTCTGCTGATTCTGTTGAATAGCAGCGAGCACACCGGTCATGAGGAAGAGCACGAGGTAGACCCATGCCATCTTTCGATCGCGCTGGAAGTGGAAGAACATTCCAACCAGACCAAGGATCAGAGGAAGTGCGAAGTAGTTGATCGGGAAGTGTGATGCATAGCCGTTCTTGTGATTGAAGGACTCAACCACCTTTGCATCTGTAAGGGGGCTATAGGCGGGTGCATCTTGTACGTCACTGGTCCGACCCATGTAGTTCCAGAGGAAATACCGCAGATACATGTGGTCGATCTGATAGTCCCAGAGATAGGCGAACTCTGCACCGTTGTACTTGGACTTCCCGTTGGTCTTCCATGAGCTGAAGTCCGGACGTTGGAAGCGAGCTCCATCCTTACGTGTCACAACCTGCATCGGAGCACGTTCCCATGCACCGAACTTCAAGTAGTTATTGATGAATCGTTGTTCTTGTTGGTAGCGACGGGGCCATGTTGGAGCTTCGCCGTATTGTTCGCGACCAAGGTAGCTTACAAGCTTGCCGAGATCATCGGGCTTGTTTTCGTTCATCGGCGGGTTGGAGTTAGCACGGACGAGGATGTGTCCGTACGTTGAATATCCAAGGCAGATGAGCAGGAAGGACGTAGAGAGAAGCGAAAGAACACCGTGATTGGTCTTCTTTCCATAGTACACGCCATATGCAGCAACACCCAGGAGGGCGATGCCAACAAACGTCCAAATGCTGCCGTCGGAGAGGAACTCGCCCGCATCGTTCTTGAATGGGAAGTGTCCGGCGAACAGTGCAGGAAGCTTCATGATCACCAGCGTGTAGATCACGAAGAACGACACCAGTCCGATACCAAGCGTCATGAGGAAGGTCTTCGTTGAGACTGGTACTTGCGGAGATAGATGATCAGCACCAGGGAGAAGATCGTGAGGATCGACAGAAGGTGTACGCCAATGGAAAGGCCGATCATGTAGGCGATAAGAAGCAGGTAGCGTTCGTGACCCGGATCGTCTGCCTTTTCGTTCCATACCATCATCAGGTGGACGATGATCGCAACAAAGAGTGATGATGCCGCATACACTTCCGATTCAACAGCGTTGAACCAGAACGTATCGGTGAACGTGTACGTCATTGCTGCAACAAAGGCAGAACCGTAGACCAACATTGCATTGCTGAGCTTCCCAAGATCTTCCGTGAAGAAGTTGCGGATCACGCGTACCGTGATGAGATAGAGCAACACAATTGTTGCTGAGCTCGAGAACACAGAGACAAGGTTCACTCTCCACCCCGGGTCGCCAAACGGCAACAGGTGGAACAGTTTGCCCAACATCAGAAAGAGCGGAGCTCCCGGTGGGTGTGGTACCTGCTGCTGAACGGCAGCTGCTGTGAATTCACCGCAGTCCCAGAACGGGACGGTTGGTTGAACCGTGAGCAGGAAGGTGACCAATGAAACGAGGAACGCGATCGAGGCGAACGCATAGTGCAGCGAACGATTTGAATTCTGCATGTGCCCTGATGATACGATGGTGTGAATCTTGCAAAGGTACGACATCAACCACGGACGGCAGCCCTCCCAACGGCGGCGGCGCCAATGAGTCCGGCCTGTGATCCGAAGCGTGCAGGTAGCACTGTCAACGAGCGAGCTATTGTCGGTATTGCATACCGTTCCATTGTAGTCCTGATCGACTCTACAATGAAGGGGGCTTGCGCCACTCCCCCACCGAGGATCACCACCCGCAATCCCAAGACAGCCAGGGCTGAGCACAGTCCAAGTCCAATGAGACGTCCGGCCTCCTTGAACACCGCATCATTCTGGATCCGGCGAACATTCTCCACATCCTCGCCCTGCTCCCTGGCCATGCGCAGGATCCCTTGGATCCCCACGTATTCTTCCATCACGCCCGTGCGGAATGGTCGGGGGTCCAACGCCCCTTCCCTAGCCCATGCGTCCAGGATGATATGTCCAACCTCACCGGCATCGCCGTGCGGTCCGCGGTAAAGTTCACCGCCCAGGATCACTCCCCCGCCAATGCCCGTCCCAAGGGTCACGTAGAGAAAATCGGGATGTCCGACCCCCGACCCCATCATTGCCTCACCGAGAGCCGCCGCATTGGCATCGTTCTCCAAACCAATCGTCAGCGGAGCGTATCTCTGTATCTCCGTACCTCCGTAACTCTCTATCTCCGTATCTCCGTATCTCTGTATCTCACGTATGAGGTCAACATCATCCCACCCCGGTAGGTTAGGGGGCGCCTGCACGTGTTTTGTGACGGGGTCTACCACGCCCGGAACGCCGATCCCAATAGACTCCACCTCCGGGTTCCGTTCAAGGATCTGCTTCACCACACCACGGATACGTTCCACTACCGCATCCCGACCCTCCGCTGCCAACGTTGGCTTGGACTGGTCCCACAAGACCGATCCATCATGGGACACAACACCATATTTGATGTTGGTTCCGCCGATGTCGATTGCTCCGTTCATCATGCAAGTTAGCCTGTATGACTGTAATGCGACCTGTGTAGGCGACCTGTGTAGGTGACCTGTTTAGGTGACCTGTTTAGGTGACCTGTTTAGGTGTGGCACCTGTCGGCCAAAAAAAAATGGTAGCACCACGGTCACCCGTAGCACTACCATTGTAGAAAGTCTGGCTTAAAGAAGGCGCTTGAAAAAGGCGCTTATCAAGCCGATTAACGGCTATAGTATTCGATCACAAGTGGTACTTCGCACACGATCGGGACTTCTTCCCGTGGCGGCATGTACAGGAACTTGAACGAATAATCTGCCTTGCTCATTTCGATATAGGGCGGCGGTGCAGATGAACGGATGGCTTCTTGGATGGCTTCGAGCTTGCGGCTCTTATCCTTCACGGCGATCACGTCATTTGGCTGAACCGAATATGCCGGCATATCGACCTTTTTGCCGTTGATCGTAACGTGTCCGTGGCGGACATATTGACGTGCAGCATAGATCGAACGAGCGAGGCCCGAGCGGAACACCAGGGCGTCGAGACGCTGCTCAAGAAGCTGGACGAAGATGTCCACCTTGTTTCCCTGAATACGGGAAGCCTTCTTGATGTAGTTCGTCATCTGACGTTCGTGGAGATTGTACTGAAGACGCAGGCGCTGCTTTTCCATCAGCTGCTTTGCGTAGTCAGAGAGTTTCGCACGCTTTTTCGATGCACCGTGCTGACCCGGAGGGGCCGGCTTGCGGTCCATGTACTTGCGCGCCTTTGGCGTCATCGCAAATCCCACCTTGCGGGATAGCTTGACCTTTGGGCCATTGTACTTCATGGTACCTCGCTCCCGAATGAATCGGGGCAATATTAGTGGATGATCCTCCTCCACCCGGGGTATCGCCGGAATGGGAGAGCCACGAAGATAAGAAATCTTCTAGTTACCTAGTTACCTAGTTACAGAGTTACGTAGTTACCCAGTTAAAGGGTTACTCAGTTACGGGGTTACTCAGCTAGATGTTTGTCGTTAACGGCCAACGGAGAAATAGGAGCCGGAGAGGATCCGTACGTCTTCAGGACCAGCTGTTCTACGCCGGAACTGCAACTTCAGTGTGCCTCCGGTGCCTCCGATGTACGCTACACCTTGAATGCGAAAGACTCTCTCGTTGTTGTCTGAATCAACGTTCTGGATCTCAGCAGGAGATGTTGCATCAAAAACGGTGGTTTCACCACCGTTGGCATCTGCGCGTTCAATCGAATACGTGGCAGTGCCGCTCGGAAATGCCACAGCGATGTCCATGTTATCATTACCGCTTGAGTTCTGTGTGCGTAGCAATGCATCCATCGTATACGTGGTGTTGGCAACAACAGTCACACTCAATTCCACAACATCTTGGTAGGTGGTACTATTCGTTGCGTCGGTGGTGGCATTGCGGACGATGGTGAGGTTGCCGCTTGAGCCTGTCCAGCCAAGTGAAACGTTGTAGGGGCCGCTGCCGGAAACCGTTGATGCCGACAAGACCTGACCGTTTGAAGGTTGTGTTGTTGGCAGCGTATAGATGATGTCGTTTGCCTGTGCGCTTGATTTAAACGCACTAAAGTTCGTGCCATCGGCAAGTGCCTCAACGAGTCGCAATTCTTTGGCATTCTGGATGGTAACATCACCGGCTGTGCTAACGTTGCCCCCTGCCTCGGCAAGAACGGCGGTGTTTTCAGCCCACACAGAGCCGTTCCAACGAAGAGTGGAATTTGTGGTTGTTCCGGCCGGCAATGGCAATGGAGTCCAACTCAGGGTTCCGCTTCCGTTGTTGGTGAGAACACCAGCCCCATTTGCTGCTGGCCATACGTAAGGAACATCCTTGATACGGATGAGGTCTCCGGCAGCATTGACCCGAAACTGGCTTGTTGTTCCAACGGTGAACCTGTCATCAGGCGTTGCATCTCCTACGCCGACATTAACATTCTCAAATGCCGCGGCTGCTCGTCCAATGGAGAATACATACTGGGGCGATGTGGTTGAAGCCATGAGATATTGAAACTCACCGTTCGCACTGTTCGCTGGGTTCCTCAGTGAGCTGCCACGGAATTCCAGGCGGATATTCGACTGGACACCAGAACCCGGTTTGAAACCAAAGTCTACGAGGTCTGGCGCACCACCACCTGCTTGCGTTTCGAAGAGTGCTCCATTGGAGCCATCCCTATGCTGTATGCGCAGACGAGATGTACCATAGGTATCTCCCAATTGCTCGAGAATCAGCTCTTGGTTGGACGTGATCGTTGATGACGTGGCATTCGTAAAGCGCTGATTTCCGGCGATCGCAAGCTGATAACTTGCAACAGGTGCTACACCAACGCCCACTCTACCATCCGAGGCGATCTGCATTCGTTCCGCATTGTTCGTAAACAAACGCAACGGATTCGCATTTGCTTCAGCAATACCGATGATGTTGTTTGATGCTGTAATGCCGGTGTTACCACCCAGCAACCACGCTGTAGAACCAACGAGTGTAGCAGATGAGACATTGTCAACATCACCGGACGAATTCGAAACGAGGACACGATCGAAGCCAACCGGAAGAATCGCCTTTGCAACGCCCCCTACTGAACTAAGCCGAACATTGGGCGTTCCTGCCGTTCCCGCTACTTCGAAGCGCGAAGTTGCGGCTGGAGTTGCCGTCCCAAGTGCCAACGCTCCGTTAGCACTGATCAGTACCTGCTCTCCGGGAGGTGCATTGTAGAAGAACACACGTCTGGTAGAAGTACCGGAAGCCGGGATCGTGTCGATGAGGATGCCGGTATATCCCGTAGCCGGAAGCAAGACACCGGTGTTGTTGGGTCCGTCAACAAACAAGCCAATACCATTCTGGATGCTCGCGTTGTTTGCGATAAACCGAGTGCGCAAACCAGTATAACGGGTAAGTGTAAGTGAACCACCACCTGATGTGCGTGAAAAGTCTGCATACACGCCGGCAGCATCGGCAATGGTTCCACTACTATTCTGAACTGTTAGGCGTGCATAAACCCCTTGAGGAGTGATTCCACCCGAGCTGTTCGTCAAAATTGTAGTGGTTGCAACTCCCCGCGCTGCGAACGATGCCGCAGCTCCGTTAAAAGTGGCATTGAGGTTCACCATTGCAGCGTCCTGGGTAAGAGCTGCGGTTTGATTGCTCGAGACACTAAGACGAGAGCCCTGTGGAGTGACGATGCTGGGGATGGACACATTACCAGCGGACGTAATCCTCATACGCTCTGTGGCACCAGATCCAAGGACCAGATCCTGTGCATTGCTGGTTCCGAGGTATTGTTGACCTCCACCAGTTCCACCCAATGTTATCGCATTGCCGCTAAGCGACCACGAAGTAGATCCAGAGACGGTGTTGGTACGAAGTCTTCCTAAACCATCGAGGGTGAGGAATATCGTTGTAGCTCCATCAGCCGGGATGTTTAGCAGCGTAAGGTCGTTCCCCACACCCGGGTCGAGCGAGATCGATCCGCCCGAGACCGTAAGACCACCAAAGGTGGGCGATGCCGTTGAGGAGCTTACTAGAAGCGTTCCACCAACGGTTGGAAGAGTGAAGTTAACAGGGCTCGTAAGACCAGACGGTGGCAACAACGTAGCGCGATTAGCATTGCCACTTTGAACGAGCATCAGAGACGGAACGATTGATCCGCCTTGTGCTTGGACTGCAACTGACGAGATCAGCAGACCGAAGAGGAGTACTATTGGTGTTCGCATGGTGAGATTACAAAGCAACGTTGTGTTAAAATTGACTCACTCCCATCTTCTTGTCGGTCGAATGGCATGGCTCGAAGGTGAGCTAACGCGTGTGTAAGCGTACAGATACAAGCCATGACAACCTCTCAGAAATATCGGGGCATCAAAACTATCGCCTCATGGGCTAGGGTTCAACAGTAGAAACTCTATCAGGGTTCCCACGTACCTTTTTGCGGTATCTACACGTACGAAAAAGCCCCTTCAGTGAAACTCACGAAGGGGCTTGATATGAAACAATGGTATATCAGTTCGTTGTAAAGCGCAGGATAGAGTTCTTGAGCAAGGTTACAACATCGCCACCTGCACCATTTACTCTTCGGAATCTCAATTGGACGTTCCCGGCAGTTCCACCTGTGATAACAATACCACGAAGCTCATAGATGCGTTGAGTTGGTGCAACATCTGTTGCAAACTCCAGATTCGTGGCTTCTGTGTAGTTACCGTTGTCATCACTGACTCCAGGGAAGATCATAATGTAGTACCATGCAATGGTAGTACCTGCGGGAACTGAGAAGTTGACCTGAATATTCGCTGCCGCAGATGACGAGTAGAATCGAATAACAGTATTGAGCTCATAGACCTTGTTGATGGCAACTGGCACGAACAAGTCGTCCACATTTTCGAACGTGACATTAGATGTATTCGTTTCATCCGTCTTTTGAACCTTAAACGTAGATTTTGCAATCGTGCCACCCGCTGACCCACTCCGTTGTAATGTCATTCCCGGAAACTGCAGTTACTGCAAGCGTTTGACCAACAGTAGGGAGAGTGGAAGGCAAGGTCACATTCTGCTGAACAGTGTTTGTTCCCGGCAGAAAGATCAGTGGTTTACCCGTGATCGGGTCGAACAAGTTGAAGTTCGTTGTGATCTGATTCTGAGCCGAGACGCCCATGAAGCTGAAGATCATCAAAAGGATGATCTGAAAGGAAACAAGTCGATAGTTCATGGTCATCATACTGCATGTTGCCTGTGTCGTGATTCTTTGAGTGCTTTTCTTACGGTAGTGAGGTGCCGCGCATGTACGAGTTAGCGAGCATGCGAACGGTTTGTCCGTTGACCGAAGAACGGAATCTCATCTGGATGTTTCCTGGTGTTCCCACCGTCAGAATCGTTCCGCGCACTTCAAATGTGAGAACGTTGGGGTCAGCTGGTAAAGGAAGGTTACAGTCCGACGTTTCAACAAAGTTTCCTGCATCGTCTGCTACAGCATTGTTTCGTATGAAATAATACGACATCGTTGTTCCTGCTGGAACAGTGAATTGTATCTGCATATTGGCTCCACCACCGACTCGTCTGCAACGCAGGAAGGCGCAGAATTCATAGAGTCGGTTGGCGATCACGGGAAACGTTAAATCAGTCACATCGGCATAGGCGGGATTCGTTGCGATGTCCTGGTCAGCAGCCTTCACAACAAATGTCGCAACTGCTCCTGCACCAGCAGGATCCTGCCACTGCGAGACAATATCAGCCTCATTCACCGTATTTACGACGAGAAGCTGATTTACCGTAGGTAATGACGAAGGAAACATCAGAGACTGTTGTACAAGGATCTGGCCTGTTACAATTGAAACGGATCTGCCGTTGGTGCCAGAAGATAGGTTCAGCCTCGTCATTCCATGATTCTGCGCAGCAACAACAGTTACCATCCATACCAAAACGGTTAGCGCTGTTACAATTCGGCGTTGGTTCATTGTATGCTCGTCCCAGTACACCAAGAACTCTTTCGAGTTTCGGCAGTTGTTTTTAGTCCGTGAAAATCTTCATCACCGAGTTCTGCAAGAGATTCACAGAACCGGCTCCGCCATCGCGTCTGAACCTCAGCTGCACAAAGCCAGGTGTTGTGCCAGTTACGATATAGCCTTGGATGTTGTAGTAACGCACTTGCGCACTGTTCACTTGAAGCAGTGCATCTACCGACTCCGTAAAGCCGGCCGCTACGTCGGCATCGTTTACTTGAAACGTTCCAGTGGTCTGTGTGGAGCTCACGTAATAATAGTTGATCGAGGTGCCGGAGGGAACCTCAAAGTCGATCCGCATGTCAGCATTTGCATCGCCTGAGTTATTTATCCGGAAGAAGCCTTCAACGTAGTATGCCTTGTTCGGAGCCACGTAGAACCGCATATCCGTTGCATCAACGTAGGCCTGCGCAGCCTCCGCTTGATCAGCTGTTTTCCTCACCCAATACGATGATGCCGATGGGTCCCATGGTGGCCCCAAGCGGTGGTCACTGTATCGCCAGACACAGAACGCACTACCAGGCGAAACCCGTAGTGAGTGGTGGGTCCGTCGGGAAAATGATCGTCTGTTGCACGGTTGAACTTGATGGCAGCAATACGAATGACTGACCATTCGTTGGTTGCGTAACACGAAGTTCTTGTGCGTTGTGCTGTTGCGCCCAAACAGGCAGGCTGCACACCACAGTGAGAAGAAGTGACAACAGTATTCGAGAGATCATGATTGCTCGTTGAGTTCTAATGCAAGAATCACTTAGTGCTGCGTAGTTGCCGTCTTCTTTGCCGGCACTACGGTTGTCGACTTCGGCGTTGTCACTGTGCCGGTATACGGGATCGTAGGAACTGGCCTGCTTTTCCGAGGTTGCCACAGTTGTAGTAGTCGTACAATGCCCACTGATTACAAGACGTTTCCTTTTCTTCGCGTCCTTGAGCCGATTCGCCCCCTGACTTCGACTTCTCTTTAACTGACGGTTGTTGGCCGTTGCAGTTTCTCATTTGGTCCGTGAGTGTACGAGCGCAACCCTTAACCTGGGAACCAGATTGAGGCTGAGCGTTACCAACAACGACTCCAAGGAGAATCCCTGTGATCGCAACGATGAAGATGTTTGTGCGTTTCATTTGGATGATTCCTTGCTGATTACGGATTGTTGATTGCTGACAGGATAACCCAGCGGATTCGTCCCCAGAGTAGACCATGTGGGCAACGATTGTACCCACAGCGCCACCACCGAATGCAATGGCAGTAGCTGTTGCATTGTCCCCGGCTGGACAACAACGGCGTTCGCACCAGCTGTCCAGCTGTACCGGAAGCGTGCATACTTGCGACCATCTGTACCGGCAGGAAGAGACACATAGGCTGTTCCGCCTGTTCCGTTGTTGCTGATTTCAACCTTCTCCCATGTGTTCACAAAGGCTGC
Organism: Ignavibacteria bacterium; assembly: GCA_016707005.1. NCBI lineage: Bacteria > Pseudomonadati > Ignavibacteriota > Ignavibacteria > Ignavibacteria bacterium. The sequence continues at coordinate 3,048 of JADJIQ010000001.1, read as the reverse complement.
CAATGGCGCTCCAAGTGCCGTTGGTGCTACAGCGGCTGCTGTATTGGCTGTGTTCACCATAGTACCGGTCTTGGTTGTCACACCGGAGAGCGTTGAACCGGTGAACGTACCACCAGTCACTGTCTTACCAGTGAATGTCACTGCAGTTGGAATTGAGATCGTCGGATTACCAGCAACACCATCGCCATTTGTTACGGTGATCTCGTTGGCTGTACCTGCGATGAGTCGGGTATTGTAAGTGTCTACACCAGTGCGAACAAGGATGCCTGTTGTAGCAACACCAGCGATAGATGTGAGGTCTGCATCAACCGGCTGTGCGCCAAGGTTTGTAAGAGCGCCACCTGCTGTTGATGAACCCGTACCGCCGTTAGCGATCGAGGATGCCGATGACTTCCGTTGTAGCGAGATCAACTGCAGAACTAACCGATGTGCTTGTAATAAACTCGTTCGACTGAATGATCGCGCCAGCGATGCCAAGCAAGATCGATGCGCCGTTATTCACGGTCATCGTTGCAGTGGCGTTCGTTCCTGTTGTGATCGCTGAGAATGAGCTTCCAGCTGTTGGCACCCATGATGGCACACCAGCTGTGAAGTGTCAAACGTCGCCGTTAGATGCTGCTGGTAAAGGTTGTGAAGCCACCGACCGCGTTGGCGTACATGATTGATCAATTGGTACGGCAGAAAGTCCTGCCCTGTTCCACCATTCGCTACAGGAACAATTCCTGTGGGTGAGATCGTTGGGTTACCCCTCAACACCGCTGCCATTTGCAACACTGATCGGAGATACACCAACGATTGTGCGTTGTGCATATGTCCCAGCGCCTGTTTGAACAGCGAAGCCAGTGCCTGCCAGTCCAGAGATCGCTGTGAGTTCTGCATCTACCGGTTGTGCGCCAAGGTTTGTAAGTGCGCCACCTGCTGTTGACGAACCCGTACCGCCGTTAGCGATCGGAGATGCCGTTGACTTCCATTGTGGCGAGATCAACTGCGCACCAACCGATGCTTGGGTAATAAAACTCGTTCGACTGAATGATCGCGCCAGCAGTACCAAGCAAGATCGATGCGCCGTTATTCACGGTCATCGTTGCAGTGGCGTTCGTTCCTGTTGTGATCGCGAGAAATGGAGCTTCCAGCTGTTGGCACCCTGATGGCACACCAGCTGTGAGTGTCAAGACGTCGCCGTTAGATGCTGCTGGTAAGGTTGTGAAGCCACCGACCGCGTTGGCGTACATGATTGATCAATTGGTACGGCAGAAGTCCGCCCTGTTCCACATTCGCTACAGGAACAATTCCTGTGAGTGAGATCGTTGGGTCACCGGCAACACCGCTGCCATTTGCAACACTGATGGGTGATAACCGACGATGGTGCGGTTTGTGAACGTGCCTGCAGCTGTGCGTGCAAAACCATACCGTTACGGCGAGGGCCGGACAATACATTCGCAGTGATGGTTCCTGTCGAGATTGGCGCGAGTGATGAACTCAAACCAAATTCTGGTGTCTGACCTGCGTTCACACCGGTTGTGATAGCAGAGAACGAACTGCTAGCCGGGCAGCCCAACTTTAGGAATTCCGCCAGATACCGTAAGTATCTGTCCTGCTGCACCAACACTAAAGTGTTGAGAACACGCCAGGGGGCACTTGCATACATGATCGAACCGGTCGTTGCTGCGCAGAGGAGAGTCTTGACCTGTTCCGCCATTCGCTACTGGAACGATGCCAGTAAGAGATCGTAGGATTGCCCGCAACACCGTGCACCCCATCAGCAACGCTGATCGGCGAAACGCCTACGATGGTGCGTTGTCCATATGTACCGGCGCCTGTTTGAACAGCGAAGCCAGTGCCTGCTAGCCCAGAGATCGCTGTGAGTTCTGCATCTACCGGTTGTGCGCCAAGATTTGTCAGGGCGCCACCTGCTGTTGAAGAACCAGTACCGCCGTTGGCGATTGGTAGAACTCCTGGCGAGCGACGTTGCACTAACAGGAGACCAAGAAAGGTTGCCAGCTGCGTCGTTTGTAAGCACACCAGTTGCGTTTTGCTGCGGGCCATACGTACGGAACGTTCTTAATGCGAATCAGATCGCCGGTTGCGCTAACCCGAAACTCAGAAGCGTTACCAACGGTGAAACGTATTTAGGAGTAGCGTCGCCGATACCGACATCAACATTCTCGAAAAAGCCGCGGCGGCACGTCCAATGGGAGAACATACAAGGGGGCGAGGGTGGTTGAAGCCGCGGGAAACTGAAACTCACCATTCGCAGTGTTGGCAATATTCTGAGCAGCGCCACGGGTTTATAGGCAGATGTTAGATTGAACACCAGTGCCCGCTTAGTCCCAGTCGACCAAGGCCGGACCAGCTGGATCTGTTTCGAACAATGCCATTGGATCCATTGCGATGTTGAAGACGAAGTCGTGAAAGCCGAACACGTCGGTGGTCTGCTCAAGCCTGGGTTCCGTTCCAGCCGCTGAGATTGTTGAGGGTGCCTACTGCTGTGAATCGCTGATTCCCAGCTAATGCCAACTGATACGTTGCAACTGGAGCAGTTCCAATACCGACTAATCCATCAGACGCAATGGTCATGCGCTGAACATTGTTTGTGAAAATCCGAAGAGGATTTGCGTTTACATCTGTGATACCAAGGATGTTGTTAGCTCCTGTGATACCTGTGTTACCACCCGGTATCCAAGCAATCGTGCTGAGATTCGTAAGTGAGTAGCCGGCCCCATTTCCAACGAGGATCTGATTCGAGAGTGGCGTAGTACTGAGCCCCGTACCCCCGTTAGCGATTGGAAGGACACCATTACTTCTGCAGTTGCGAGGTCAACAGCATTGGTTGTGGAACCGCTGCCGATGAATCTATTTGCTTCATTGATCGCGCCGGCTGTTAAGAGAACAATCGATGCTCCATTGTTTACTGTCATCCCAGCAGTGCTGTTGGCTCCAGTAGAGATCTGGTTGGAACGGAACCGTTGTAGCTATTGGAAGCGAGCTCGACCACACCGGAACACCTACGGGACCCGGAGATTAGGATCTGGTTGTTACCTGGTGTGA